>NZ_JBSWYB010000024.1:0-63945 GCF_056160905.1 Leisingera sp. ABD4_442
TGTAAGGTGTGTAGAAGAGACAAACAGAGGCCCGCATCTGAAGGTGCCGCCGCCGGTGATGTTTCCTGGGCTGCGGAGTTGGCCGGCGCCGCGCACGCGCGGCGCCACGCCCAACGCTTTGCGGCCCGTCTTTGACGGGCTTCAAAGGGGCGGGAGAGGCTGCGATCCAGCGTCGTCACGCGGTGCGGCCGCGCGGCGCAGGCGGTCGTTGATGGCCTCGCCCAGGCCCTGCGGCGGAATTGGCGCCACCGCAATCGGCTTGCCATGCGCGTCGAGCTGGTGGAGATGGCCGAACAGATTTGCGGCGGCCTCTGCCAGATCGCCGTTTTCCGAAAGGTTCAGATCGCAGGGCCCCGGGCCGAAGCCCAGAAAGAGTTCACCCGCTTCAGGGGCCGTTGCGTTCAGCCGCACCGCTGCGCCGGGGGCATAATGGGACAGCAGCTGGCCCGGCGCGGTCAGCGGGTCATGCACATCGCGCTGCGCCAGCTTGCGGCCTAAAACAGCCTCGATCTCCTCCGCCGCAAGTCCGCCGGGGCGCAGCAGCACCGGCTTCGGACCTGCCAGGCCGATGATCGTCGATTCCAGCCCGACACCGCAGGCGCCATCATCGAGGATCGCGGCGATGCGCCCGCCGAGGCCCGCCTGCACATGCGCCGCCGTCGTCGGGCTGATCTTCCCCGAAGGGTTGGCCGAGGGCGCCGCCACCGGGCCGTCCAGCGCTTGCAAGAGCGCCTGGCCCGCCGGATGTGCAGGCACCCGCACGCCCAGTGTCTCAAGCCCCGCGGTCACCAGCGGCGAGATCCCGTGGCCCGCCCGCAGCGGCAACACCAGGGTCAGCGGCCCTGGCCAGAACGCCGCCGCCAGCTGTTGCGCAATGCCGGTCCATTCCACATAGCGCCGCGCGGCCTCTGCCGAATGCACATGCGCGATCAGCGGATTGAAGGATGGTCGGCCTTTGGCCTCATAGATTGCTGCCACCGCCGCGCCTTGGCGGGCATCGGCCCCCAGCCCGTAAACCGTCTCGGTCGGAAAAGAGACCAGCCTGCCGTCCCGCAATAGGGCGGCCGCGCGGGCGATGCCGTCTTGGGTGGCGGCAAGGATTTCAGTGCTCTGCTGGGGCATTCCGGGTGACGCGGCGTTTTGGTTGATTGAAACAGGCGTCCGATTAGGTAATCGGTCAAGCCACAGACAATAATAGGCCCGCGCCGGGAAGCCAAGACTGCCCGTGCCAGGACGCCCCTAAAAGACCGCCAGAGGACGCCCATGACCTTCCGTGCCCCCGTTTCCGAGTATGAGTTTCTGCTGAACCACGTCACTGGCTACAGCTGTATCCCGGCCACAGACCGCTTTGCGGAGGCTGCACCGGATATGGTGAGTGCCATCCTCAGCGAGGCGGGCAAAATGTGCGATGAGGTGCTGGCGCCTCTGCAGCGCAATGGCGACCTGACGCCGGCCTATCTGGAAAACGGCGTGCTGCGGACTTCGCCCGGGTACAGCGGCGGCTTCAAGGCCATCGCTGAGGGCGGCTGGATCGGCATGAGCGCACCGCAAGAGCATGGCGGCATGGGTCTGCCGCTGACCGTGGCCACTGCTGTGAACGAGATGATGGCGGGCGCCTGCCTGTCCCTGCAGCTGGCCCCCCTGATGAGCCAGGGCCAGATTGAGGCGCTGGAGCATCACGCCTCGGATGCGATCAAGGAGCTGTATCTGCCCAAGCTGATCTCCGGCGAATGGTCCGGCACCATGAACCTGACGGAACCACAGGCCGGTTCGGATGTGGGCGCGCTCAGCTCCAAGGCAGAGCCGAATGGCGACGGCACATATGCAGTGACCGGGCAGAAAATCTTCATCTCCTGGGGCGATAATGATTTCTGCGGCAATATCTGCCACCTGGTGCTGGCACGGCTGCCGGACGGAGTGCCGGGGACCAAGGGGATCTCGCTGTTCCTGGTGCCGAAATACCTGCCGGATGCAGATGGCAATCCGGGCAAGGCGAATGAACTGAAAGTCGTGAGCCTGGAACACAAAATGGGCCTGCACGGTTCTCCCACCTGTGTCATGCAATACGATGGTGCCACCGGCTGGCTGGTGGGGGCAGAGCATGGCGGCATGGCGGCAATGTTCACGATGATGAACAATGCGCGGCTTGGCGTGGGCGGGCAGGGCGTTGGCGCTGGTGAGGGCGCCTATCAGCACGCGCTGGCCTATGCGCTGGAGCGCAGGCAGGGCCGCACCGCCAGCGGCTTCATCGCCGACCACGCCGACGTGCGCCGGATGCTGATGGAGATGAAGGCGGATATCTTTGCCGCCCGCGCGATACTGCTGGCCTGTGCCCGCGCCATCGACATGCAGACCGCCACCGGCGACTCCGGCTGGTCGGCGCGGGCGGCCTTCCTGACGCCGATTGCCAAGGCCTTTGGCACCGACACCGGCATCCGGGTTTCGGAAACCGGGGTGCAGGTGCACGGTGGCATGGGCTTCATCGAGGAATCCGGCGCCGCGCAGTATTACCGCGATGTGCGGGTCACCGCGATTTACGAGGGCACCAATGGCATCCAGTCGATGGACCTGGTGGCGCGCAAGATGATGGATGGCGGCGAGATGGCTTTTGCCCTGATTGACGAGATCGAGGAGCAGGCCGAGCGCGCCCGCGCGACCCATCCGAACATGGCCGAATCGGTCTGGCAGGCCTGCGAAAGCTTGCGCGAGGCCACTGAATGGCTGGTCGCCCAGGAGGATCTGCAGGACCGCTTTGCCGGCTCGGTTCCCTACCTGCGCGCCTTTGCCCGGGTTCTGGGTGGCCACTACCACCTGGCCGCTGCGATGGCCGACCCCGGCGGTGCGCGCGAAAAGCTTGCGCGCTTCTACATCACCCGGATGCTGCCGGAGCACGCAGCGCTGCTGGCCCATGCACAGGCCGGTGCGGCCGGCACCTTTGCCCTCAGCCTCGACGAACTGGCGGGCTGAAGCGGTGACCAGTGTACCTGACGTTTCCCTGCGTACCCCCTGGGAAGAGCCGCCCGCGCAAGGCGATGCCATTGAGGTGGCCGAGGGCGTTCTGTGGATGCGCCAGCCGCTGCCGATGAAGCTGGATCACGTGAACATTTATGCATTGGATGAGGGCGATAGCTGGACGGTGATCGACACCGGATTCAACACCCGCAAGAGCCGGGCAATCTGGGAAAGCCTGCTGTCCGGCCCTTTGAAAGGCAAACCGGTGGCCCGAGTGGTGGCCACCCATCACCATCCGGACCACATCGGCCTGGCGGGCTGGTTCCAGTCGCAGCACGGTGCCGAGCTGATCACCACCCGCACCGCCTGGCTGTTTGCCCGCATGCTGACGCTGGACGTGCAGGAGACCTGGCCGGCGGAAACGCTGGCCTATTACCGCAGCGCGGGCATGGACAAGGCGTTTTACGAAAAACGCGCCAGCGACCGGCCCTTCAATTTTGCCGACACCGTGCATCCGATGCCGCTGGGCTTTACCCGCATCAAGCAGGGCGACGTGATCCGCATGGGGCAGCGCGACTGGGACGTGCACATCGGCAACGGCCATGCCCCGGAACACGCCACCTTCTGGAGCCGCGACGACCATCTGGTGATCACCGGCGATCAGATCCTGTCGACCATCAGTCCCAACATCGGCGTCTACGCGACCGAGCCGATGGCCGACCCCTTGGGCGAATGGCTGGAGGCCTGCGAGCGGCTGTCGAAACTGGCGCGCCCCGATCACCTGGCGCTGGGCGGCCACAAGCTGCCGTTTTCACGCCTGCCGCTCAGGATGCAGCAGCTCATCGGTAACCACCACGGCGCGCTGGAGCGGCTGATGGATCACCTTTCCGTGCCGCGCACCGCTGCCGATTGCTTTGCACCGCTGTTCAAGCGCACAATCGGCGAAGGCGAGTACGGGCTTGCACTGGTGGAATCGGTGGCCCATGTAAATCACCTGTACCACACCGGCCAGGTGGACCGTTGGAAACGCGAAGACGGCGCCTGGCTCTATCAGCGCAAGGGGTGATGAACCCCGCCAGAGGGGAGACATCATGAGCGACGAGATTTCAACCAGCGCCGAGGCAGCAGAAGCCGCCGTCCTGCCTTGCGTCCACGAGGTCCACGCCGATCCAGAGGCCTGCGCGGGCCTGCGCAAGGTGCCGGAAAAGCTGCAGCAGCCGGATGCCGCCAAAAGCCCGGCGCGCTGGGCCTATGAACGGCTGATCCTCTATATCCAGAACTTCGAACAGCAGCTCGACGGCGAGCATGAGGTGGCGATGGGGTTCGCAGGCGGCAACGCCGGGGTGCTCCGGATCGAGGGCATGGGCTACTTCGACCCCGACATCATCACATTCTACGGCAGCGAGCCGGATGGCTCCCGGACCCAGCTGGTGCAGCATGTGAGCCAGCTCAACGTGATGCTTCGCGCGGTGCCGAAAGCGCGCCAGGAAGAGCCTGCCAACCGTATCGGCTTTCGTCTTGCCTCGGATCTGGAAAAGGCCTGAGGACGCGCGGCCCGCACGATTCGCCGCGCGGGCCGCGGCTGCCCTGCATCTATAAGTTTTGTGTGGTTTTCAGGCGGCATTTCCGCCGGATGTGCCCGAATGACGTGGTGACAGACGTCGGCAAATCCGGTAATCACCGGAAAAACGCACGTGAATTTGAGGGATAACTCACATGGCTGATCATCAGCACGGCACCATGGACATCACCGTTCAGGAGAAGATGTTCTCGAGCTTTATGACCTTCGTGACCCGTTTCTGCATTGCGATGGTCTTCCTGGCGCTGTTCCTGGCAATGTTCGCGACCTGAGTCCGGAAACCTGCTGATGCGCAATCTGCTCTGCCTCGGCGCGGTGATGCTGGCGCTTGCGGGTTGCGCGGCGCCGCAGCAGCCCAACGCGGATGCCGAGACCCTGGCCAAGGTGGCCTACCGCCACCCCGGGCCCGCGACGCTCACCCTTTATACGATGATCAACAACCGCACTGGGCGGGGCGGCCACGCGTCGCTGATGATCAACGCGTCTGAACGGGTGATCTTTGACCCGGCTGGCTCCTTTTATGCTTCAGTTGTGCCAGAGCGGAACGACGTCCTGTACGGCATCACGCCTGCGGTGGAGAAAGCCTACCGCGGCGCCCATGCGCGTAGCACGTTCCATGTGGTGGTGCAGCGGGTTGAGGTGACGCCGGAGCAGGCCCAGAAGGCCTATCAGCTGGCCGTCGCCAACGGACGCGTGCCGGGAGCCTACTGCGCCCAGGCCACCATCGGCATCCTGCAGCAGATCCCGGGCTTTGAAAGCCTCGACCGCACCTTCTATCCCGAAAAACTGTCGGCCCAGTTCGGTCAGCTGCCCGGCGTGGTGACCGAACGCTATTACGAAAATGACAGTGCCGACCTGCAGGCGGGTATCACTAAAAGCGATGCCGTGCTGAGCACTGCAGAATAATCTCCCAGCCTGAGAGCTGCCCGGCGCGGGCTATGCTGCACATGGCCAGGTGATTTTCTGAGAAGGCCTTGAGGGGCAGGTCTGCCCTCAAGGCCGTCGGCCATTTTACCGCACTCCCTGCCGCCTCAAGGGCAAGCCGCGCCTATGGCACGGACGCTGCGCGTCCCTTGACCCGGCCGCGAGTGCTTAGGCCGCAAGGTACAAGAGCAGCAGTGAAACACCGCCCGCTGCGAGGCCGTAGAGCACGTTTTTGGTGAGGCAGCCCACGGCAAAGGTTGCCGCTGCGGCCGCGAAGTGGATCAGGCTGGGGGCGCCATCCGTGGGTGCGGGCCAGACCACCAGCGGCGCCACCAGCGCGGGAATGATTGCCACCGCGGTATAGCGCAAATGCCGCATCAGCCAGGGCGCAATCGGCTTGCCGCCCATGAAACCGATGAAGGCAAAGCGCAATCCATAGCTGCCCAGAGCCAGTCCGATGATCACGGTCCACAGAATGGGTGCAGGAATGCTGCTCACTTTGCCGCCTCCGTCTTGGCTTTCTGCCGTTCCAGCCACAGCTCCGCCTGGGCGCCTGCCATCATGCCGGCAATGCCCGCCACGATCAGCCCAAGGTTATAGGGCAGGGCGGAGGCGGGCAGCGAGGTGGCCACCGCCACGAAACAGGCCGCGACATGGGCAGGCGTGCGCAGCATCGGCCCGATCATCGCCAGAAAGGCCAGCGGCAGCACGAAATCCACCCCCCAGCTTTCCGGGATCCGGGTGCCGACCAGCGCGCCCAAGGCCGTAGCAATTACCCAGGCTGGCGCAACAATGCCATTGGTGCCAAAGAAATAGGCCATCCGGTGCGCTGCAGGCATCTTGGGTTCATTTTCGAACTGCACGATCGACAGCGCATAAGACTGATCGACCATGAAATAGGCGGCAATCGCGCGCTGCCACATCGGCGCGTCCCCCAGGTAGGGGGTCAGAGAGGCCGAATACATCGCCATCCGCAGGTTCACCGCCAGCGCCGAAATCAGGATAATGATCAGCGGCGCATTTTCCTGCATCAGCTGCAGCGCGGTGAACTGCGCCGCTCCGGCAAAGACCGCCAGCGAAAACGCAAAGGCTTCGGGCACGATCAGCCCGGCCTCCGCCGCCAGCACCCCGAACAGGAAACCGAAGGGCGACGCCATGAAGATGAACGGTGCGCTGTCGCGGAAGCCCTTCCAAAAGGCCGATTTGGTGGTGGTGATTGCCATGCGGGCACCCTAGATTGCCTTTGAACCGGCCTACGCCTGAAACTGGAGGTTTGCAATTGGCCCGAACGGATGACAGCAAAAGTGACGGGGCGGAATATCTGATCGCCCCCGGCGTTGCCGACCCGCGCCTCACCCGCGCCGTCACCGGCGTTGACCAGAACGGTGAGGCCAGCGAGATCGCGGTGGTCGAGGAGCGCCCACTGACCATCTTCCTGAACAGCCAGGAAATTGTCACCGCGATGACCATCGGCGACTACCCCGAATACCTGGCGCTTGGCTTCCTGCGCAATCAGGGCATGCTGCGGGACGAGGATGAGGTCACCCGTGTCGACTACGATGAAGATCTGGAAACCGTCGTGGTGCGCACCGCGGTGGAAACCAGCCACGAAGAGAAGCTGAAGAAGAAGACCCGCACTTCGGGCTGCGCCGTGGGCACCGTCTTTGGCGACATGATGGAGGGGCTGGAGGACGTGCGCCTGCCCGAGGCCGAGGTCCGCACCTCCTGGCTGTATGCCCTGGCGCACAAGATCAACCGCACGCCTTCGCTCTATCTGGAGGCCGGCGCCATCCACGGCACCGTGCTGTGCCGGGAGGACCGGCCGCTGGTCTATATGGAGGACGTCGGCCGCCACAACGCGGTGGACAAGATCGCCGGCTGGATGCTGTCGGAGCAGGCGGAAGCGGCGGATAAGATCCTCTACACCACCGGCAGGCTGACCTCCGAAATGGTGATCAAGACTGCGATGATGGGCATCCCGGTTCTGGCGTCCCGGTCGGGCTTCACCGCCTGGGGCGTGGAGATCGCCCGCGAGGTTGGCCTTACCCTGATCGGCCGGATGCGCGGCCAGCGGTTCATTTGCCTGTCCGGCGAGGAACGGCTGTTGCGGGACATGGACCCCAAGGACGCGCCGGTGGAAGAAAAGAAGCACCGGCGGAAGAGTGCGGAATGAGCAATTTGATTTATGAGTTTGATTACAAGCCAACGCTCAAGGAACTGAAGTCGGGCGGCAGGTTAGTCTACAGAAATTTGTACAGCGGTCCGTGGCAGTTGGCGGTTGCAGTTAAAAGCCTGTTCTTCGGTTTGTCCGGACTTGTTGTTGGGCTGATTGTCGCGATGAATATCTTTAAGCAGTTAAACGTTGCCATATCTGATGCCTCGCTTGCTTATTATGGTTTGGTGTTGATCGTGGGACTTGCTGTGTTGCTTGCCCTGGCGGCGCTTTCCTACCGGCCAGTGAGGGTATTTCATAAGAAACTGCAGGATTCCAAAGTTAAGGCGAAGGTGTCGGCTGAAGGGATCGAGCTGAACTCACCGGAATGGAAATGTTTTTCGAGCTGGGCCAAACTCGATGCCCCTCGGGAAAAAGGTGAAATGTTCTTCTTCGGTTTTGCGCACCTTGGATTTGTTTTTTCGGATCGAATGTTTGAACCGATTGGCGAACCAGCAGTAGTCCGAGCACAAATCATTGGTTGGTACCGCCAGCAAGAGGATAAGAGAACACGATGACCCAGCCCCTCGGCGTAATCCTCGCAGGCGGCCTTGCCACCCGGATGGGCGGCGGCGACAAGGGGCGGCTGCTGGTCGGCGGTGAAAGCCTCTTGTCCCGCGTGGCGGACCGGCTCGGCCCCCAGGTCGCGGGCCTGGCGCTCAACGCCAATGGCGACTCGGAGCGGTTCGCCGACTTGGGACTTCCGGTCATTGCCGACTCGATCGCAGGCTTTGCCGGTCCGCTTGCGGGCGTGCTGGCGGGCCTCGACTGGGCCGCAGAGCAGGGAGCCAACACCATTGTGACCGCTGCTGCCGACACGCCCTTTTTCCCGCGGGATCTGGTTGCGCGGCTAACCGCTGCCGCACAGGGCATGGAGCACCCTCTGGCCCTCGCCACCACGCCGCGCACCGGCGGTGAGTCACTGAAGTCCGGCGGGCGGAGCAAAGTGAACCGGCATCCGGCTTTCGGCCTCTGGCCCGTCGCCCTGCGCGACGACCTGCGCGCTGCCTTGAATGACGGGCTGCGCAAGGTGGTGCTGTGGACCGACCGGCACGGGGGCCGCGAGGCGCTGTTCGAAGCCGATCCCTTCGACCCCTTCTTCAACATCAACACGCCAGAGGATCTGGCCAAGGCCGAGGCGCTGCTGACATGAAGATCTTCGGCGTCACCGGCTGGAAGAACAACGGCAAAACCGGGCTGATGGAGCGGTTGGTGGCGGAGTTTTGCGCCCGCGGCCTCACCGTCTCCACTATCAAGCACGCCCATCACGCCACTGATGTGGACCAGCCCGGCACCGACAGCTACCGCCACCGCCAGGCGGGCGCATCGGAGGTGGTGCTGGCCTCCGCAGGCCGCATCGCGATCATGCAGGAGCTGCGCGGGCAGCCGGAGCCGCCGCTGGCAGAACTTCTGGCCCGCCTGAACCCCGCCGATCTGGTGCTGGTGGAGGGCTACAAGCGCGAACCTCACCCCAAGGTCGAAGCCCACCGGCAGGCCGCAGGCACAGAACTGATCGCCGCGCGGGATGCCAGCATCCGGGCGGTTGCCAGCGACACTCCACTTGATCTGGACCGCCCGGTGTTCGATTTGAACGACACCGCAGCGATTGCGGATTTTATCCGGGCCGAGCTGGACCTGTGAGCCGCTTTGAGACCATTCTGGCCGTCGACTGGTCTGCAGCCAAGCGCAGGTCTCAGCGGCCAGGCAAGGACGCGATCTGGCTGGGCGTGGCACGCGATGGGACCTCAGAGCAGCAGATTTACTGCCGCAGCCGGCAGGAGGCTGAGACGCGGATCAGCAGCTTCCTTGATGACGAGAAGGCCGCAGGGCGGCGGGTGCTGGCGGCTTTTGATTTTCCTTTCGGGTATCCGCGCGGATTTGCCCGCCGGATCACCGGGTCGGATGACCCCTTCACCCTTTGGCAGTGGCTGGAAGAGCGTATCGAGGACGCCGAGGACGGCAGCAACAACCGGTTTGAAGTGGCCTCTGCAATGAACCGCAAGTTTGCCGGCGCCGGTCCGTTCTGGGGCAAGCCGGTGGAGACGGCCTGGCCGGACATTCCTTACCGCAAGGCAGGTATAGCTTACGAGGACGTGGCTGAACGGCGCAGCGCGGATCTTACGGCCAGGGCAGCCTCCTCCTGTTTCCAGTTGTTCTTCAACCCCACCGTTGGCAGCCAGATCCTGATGGGCCTGCCGGTCCTGCAGCGGTTGCGGCTCCGGCACAACGCCGCGGTCTGGCCGTTTGAGAAGGTTGCGGATGCGCAAATTGTGTTTGCAGAAATTTGGCCAGGACTGATCGAACCGGCCGTAAGGTCCGCCATGGCTGCGGCTGGACCTGAAGAAATCCGCGACCGGGTGCAGATGCGGCTGTTGTCGCAGGCGCTCAGCCGTCTGCCGGCAGAGGAGCTTGCCGCAATGCTGGCTGCTGCGCCTGAGGACGCACGAGAGGAGGCCTGGATATTGGGCACCGGATACGAAGACCGATTGAACGCGCTTGCCTCGGATGGGCAGGGCGGGCTGACCCCGCCGCCGCTCAGCAACGACTGCTTTGCCCTGCCTGCCGGCGTTGACTGGACCCCGGTCGATGACGCGCTGGCATTGCTGCGGGGCCGGCTGGGGCCAATCACCAGCGCCGAAGCCGTGCCGCTGTCAGATGCCCTGGGACGGGTGCTGGCAGAGGATGCCGTGGCCAAACGCGCCAATCCGCCGCTGCCCAACACGGCGGTGGACGGCTACGGCTTTGCCGGCGGCCGGGGCGAGGGCCCGCATGTGCTGCCGCTGGTGCAGGGCAGGGCAGCCGCCGGGGTGCCGTTTGACGGCAGAGTGGCCGAAGGCAGCGCCATCCGGGTGCTGACCGGCGCCGCGCTGCCGGATGGCGTTGACACGGTGATCCTGGAAGAGGACGTCAGCACCGACGGCGCCCGGATTGCCTTCAACGGCCCGCTGAAGCAGGGCGCGAACACCCGCAAGGCAGGCGAGGATGTCTGCGCAGGCGAGGCCATCCTGCCTGCAGGCCGGGTCATCACCCCTGCCGATCTGGCCCTTGCCTCCGCCACCGGATTGGCAGAACTCACCGTGCGTCTGCCGCTGCGGGTGGGGGTGCTCTCCACCGGCGATGAGCTGGTCGAGGCGGGAGAGGCCGCAGGCAAGGAGCAGATTTTCGACGCCAACCGCCCGATGCTGCTGGCACTGATCCGCCAGCTGGGCTTTGTGCCGGTGGATCTGGGCAAGGCCGCGGACGACCGCGCAGCGCTGCGCGCGCATCTGGACGCTGCGGCTGCGAAAACGGATGTGATCCTGACTTCCGGCGGCGCCTCTGCCGGGGATGAGGACCACATGTCGGCGCTTTTGCGCGAGGCGGGTGCAATGCAGGAATGGCGCGTTGCGCTGAAACCCGGGCGCCCGCTGGCGCTGGGTATGTGGCAGGGCACGCCGGTCTTCGGACTGCCGGGCAACCCGGTCGCGGCGCTGGTCTGCACGCTGATCTTTGCCCGCCCCGCCATGGGGCTGATGGCGGGTGCCGGCTGGCAGGAGCCGCAGGCGTTCGAGGTCTCGGCAGCGTTTGAAAAGCGCAAAAAACCGGGCCGCCGCGAATACCTCCGGGCGCGGGTCCGAGGCGGTAAGGCAGAGGTGTTCCATTCCGAAGGCTCCGGCCGTATCAGCGGCCTAAGCTGGGCGGAGGGCCTGGTGGAGCTTGGCGACGGCGCCGCAGAAATCAAGCCTGGCGATCCGGTCCGCTTCATCCCCTACGGCAGTTTCGCGATGTAAACCGGGTGCTCCCGCCCGCGGAACTGCGCATCACAGATGCTTGCCCGCCGTTGGGCATAGCACCGCGCTGGCGCGCGGCTCGGCACCGTTCCTGCTTCTTTCTGGTCTTAAATACTCGCGCCGCAGGCAGCGGCCCGAAAGGGCCGCCCGCTTAGTCGAAGGTTCCGGCCACCCGGCCCAGAAGCATGAAGGCGCGGGCGGTGCGGGTGTTGCCGAGGGCGGAAATGTCGCTGTCGCTTGCTTCTGCCTCAAATTCGGCAAACATTTGGTCGAACCGGCGCAGGAAGTGATGCGCCGCGTCGCGGAAGATCGGGTCCTGCTTCATCCGTGCCGCGGTCAGCGCCAGCGAGGTGCGGTCGCGCACGCCGCCAAGCGAAGCCACTGCGCGGCCGCGCGCGCCCTGTCCGAACTGGCGCCAGACCTCCGGCCGGGCCATGTCCGGGCGCAGATCATCCATATAGATGCCGTCCTGGCTGAGCAGCGTTAGCACGTCCTGCGCGGCCTGGATCACCTGTGCCGCCTTGCGGTCCTTGAGGGCGGCGCGCAGAGCGGCAAAGCCTTCGTGGTCCTCGGCGGTTTCCGGGAAATTCAGCGCCCGGATGAACTGTCCCGCATCCAGCGGCGGTGCGGTGTCCTCTGCCTGGGTGCCAAGCGCCAGCGAGCCCTGTTCCGCCGCTGTCATCTCCGCCGCGGCCTCAGGAATGGCGGGGCGCAGCGGGTTGGCGCGGCGGCTGGTCTGAAAGGTTGCCAGCGCGGTTTCGGTCTTGCGGGTGGCCTCTGCGATTTCCTCCAACCGCTTGGTCACCGACGGTTCGGCCACAGCCGCATGCTGCTGCGCCTGGGTCAGATAGGTCTGGCGCAGCCCATCAATCGCGGCTTGAAGCTGCTCGCTCTCCTCCCGCATCACCCGGGCCGACCGCGCGGCAGAGGCCGCCACCCACAGCATCGCCGGCGGCAGCACCACGGCCAGAATCCCGGTGATCAGGTCCGACCATTGCGACAGGCCGGACCCTGCCGGTGCCAGCACATAGACGCCGGTGACGATCAGCAGCCACACGGCCCCCAGGCCAATTGCCGCCAGCTCCGCCCCGCCCAAGCCATTGCCGGCAGGCGGGTCAAGTCGGCGCAGCGGGCGGCTGTCCGCCGCCTTGGCACCCGGGCCGCTGCTGGAGCCGCTGTTGGAGCCTGTGCTGGAGCCTGTCATGGATGGCCGCTGCCTTGCTGGTGCTGATCAGGAATAGACGATCTTGAGGATTTCATAGGCGCGCTCACCGCCGGGGGTGCGCACTTCCACACTGTCGCCTTCGTCCTTTCCGATCAAGGCGCGCGCGATCGGGGATTTGATGTTCAGAAGGCCCGCTTCGATATTGGCCTCATGCTCGCCCACGATTTGCCAGGACTTCTCCTCGTCGGTGTCCTCGTCCACCACGGTCACCTTGGCGCCGAATTTGATTGAGCCGGACAGCTTGGCCGGGTTGATCACATCGGCCAGCGACAGGATGCCTTCCAGCTCCTTGATGCGCCCCTCGATAAAGGACTGCTTTTCGCGGGCAGAATGGTACTCGGCGTTTTCCGACAAATCGCCTAGCTCGCGGGCTTCGGCGATCGCCTGGATGATGGCCGGGCGTTCAACGGATTTCAGGTTCTTCAGTTCGCTTTCCAGCGCGGCGTGACCCGTGGGGGTCATCGGGATCTTTTCCATGTGATTGGTCCAGGTCGCTTATTGTTCTTGTCATGTGGAAAGCCGGAGCCCCGCAGCATCTGCCGCGGGGCCTCCGGTCCGGTTGACATTTACCTGAACCAATCCGGCGCCCGATTTCAAGTGGCCGCGGACCCCGGGCGCCGTGAAATCCGCTTATGAGGGCGAATTGGGCGGGTTTTCCACAGGTTTGCGCGGAAAGGCGCCGCGGGAGGGAAGGGCGGGCAGACCCGCCAGCCAGAGGAGATCAATCATATTGCACCGCCTCGTATTCGATGCCGTTTTCGTCGTGGAAGTAGAACCGGCGCCCTGGCTCATAGTCGCCGTGATTGACCGGCGTGTAACCGGCCGCCTTAACCGCGGCTTCGGTGGCGTCCAGGTCTTCGACGATCACCGCCAGGTGGTTCAGCCCGCCGACGATGCCATAGCTCTCCGGTGCTTTCCCGGCCGGGGTGCTGGGCGTGTAGAGCGCCAGGTAGCTGTTTTCCTCACCCACATGCACCGTATAGCCGCCGTTCTTGGCCTCGCCGGACCAGCGCACGTGCCAGCCAAACACCTCCTGCATCCATTTCGCTGTGGCGTTGGGGTCTGCCACGGTGACGTTTGCATGCTCTAAAACCGCGCTCATTGGGATACTCCTTTGCTCGGAAAAACCTGTTGATACGACTCACCGTAATTTCTAAACCTAACTTTAGCTCAAGAGGTTTTTTGCAGGAGTTTGCCATGCCCCTCTCCGCCGGGATTTCCATCGGCACTCTGGCTGAGCGCACCGGCCTCGCCGTGTCCGCCATCCGCTACTACGAGGCGCAAGGCCTGGTGGAGCCCTGGCGCAATGCAGGCGGCCAGCGGCGGTTCCACCGTGCCGACATCCGCCGGATGAGCTTCATCATGATCGCCCAGCAGTTCGGCTTTTCGCTGCCCGAGATCCGCGGGTTTCTGAAAGGCCTGCCGGGAGGGCGGACGCCGACGAAGGAGGACTGGGCGCGAATCTCCGAAGGGTTCCGCACCCATCTGGATCAGCGAATCGAAACCCTGGTGAAACTGCGCGACAATCTGGACGGCTGCATAGGCTGCGGCTGTCTGTCGCTTCCGAATTGCAAACTTTACAACCCCGAAGACCGCGCGGCACTTAAAGGCCAGGGGCCCAGATACCTGATGGGAGACCGGCCCGAGACAGCAGCTGAGGCGGAAAATGGACACTGAGTGACGAAAACCGACGCACTTTTTGTCTCAGAACCCTGTTTTACAGGGGGCTAACGTCGAGTTTGGATTGACCTGCGGGGCTGGCAAACGCTAAGCAGCCGCGACACAAAATTGCGCCCGGTGGGGCCTGTAGCGAAAAGAAAGCCAAGGAGCGCCGCAAATGGCCGAGATTGAACGCGAAGCGATGGAATACGACGTGGTGATCGTCGGGGCCGGCCCCGCCGGTCTGTCTGCGGCCATCCGCCTGAAACAGCTGGACAGCGACCTTGAGGTCGTGGTGCTGGAAAAAGGCTCGGAAGTGGGCGCGCATATCCTGTCCGGCGCGGTGCTGGACCCTTGCGGCCTGAACGCTCTGATCCCGGACTGGAAGGAAAAAGGCGCGCCGCTGAATGTCGAGGTGAAGGAAGACAACTTCCTGATGC
The DNA here is from genome assembly GCF_056160905.1 of Leisingera sp. ABD4_442. Classification (NCBI taxonomy): domain Bacteria; kingdom Pseudomonadati; phylum Pseudomonadota; class Alphaproteobacteria; order Rhodobacterales; family Roseobacteraceae; genus Leisingera; species Leisingera sp. ABD4_442. Next base: position 14,762 of record NZ_JBSWYB010000024.1, read on the forward strand.
TGGGCGAAAACGGCCAGATCCGCATCCCCAATTTCCCGATGCCGCCGCTGATGAACAACCACGGCAACTACATCGTCTCCATGGGCAACGTCTGTCGCTGGATGGCGGAGCAGGCCGAGGAACTGGGCATCGAGATCTTCCCGGGCATGGCGTGTTCGGAGCTGGTCTACGGCGACAACGGCGAAGTCAAAGGCGTGGTTGCCGGCGAATTCGGCAAGAACCCCGACGGCACCCCCGGCCCGGCTTATGAGCCTGGCATGGAGCTGCACGGCAAATATGTCTTCATCTCCGAAGGCGTGCGCGGCTCGCTGGCCAAGGAAGTCATCGCCAAATACGACCTCCAGGCCGGCAAGGACGTGCAGAAATACGGCGTCGGCATGAAAGAGATCTGGGAGATCGATCCGGCCAAGCACAAGGAAGGCACCGTCACCCACACCATGGGCTGGCCGCTGGGCTCCAACGCGGGCGGCGGTTCGTTCATCTACCACCTGGACAACAATCAGGTGTACGTGGGCTTCGTGGTGCACCTGAACTACAAGAACCCGCACCTGTTCCCCTACATGGAATTCCAGCGCTTTAAGCACCACCCGGTGGTCGCCGAACTGCTGAAGGGCGGCAAGCGCGTCGCCTATGGCGCCCGTGCCATCACCGAAGGCGGCTATCAGTCGATGCCGAAACTGGTCGCACCCGGCGTGGCGCTGCTGGGCTGCTCCGCGGGCATGGTCAACGTGCCGCGCATCAAGGGCAACCACAACGCAATGCTGTCGGGCAAGGCCGCGGCCGAAGCCGCCTATGACGCGATCAAGGCGGAGCGCTCCGGCGACGAACTGACCGCCTACGAGACCGAAGTGCGCGACGGCGCCATCGGCAAGGACCTGAAGATGGTCCGCAACGTCAAGCCGATGTGGTCCAAGTGGGGCCTTACCGCTTCCTTGGCGCTGGGCGGCCTGGACATGTGGACCAACAACCTGCTGGGCTTCTCCTTCTTCGGCACTCTGAGCCACGGCAAGAACGACGCCGAATCGACCGAGGAAGCTTCCAAGCACAAGCCGATCGATTATCCGAAGCCCGATGGCGTGCTGTCGTTTGACCGCCTGACCAACGTATCCTTCGCGATGACCAACCACGAGGAAAGCCAGCCCTGCCACCTGCAGCTGGGCAACCAGGACACCCCGATTTCGGTCAACCTGCCCAAGTTCGCGGAGCCTGCGCAGCGCTACTGCCCGGCCGGCGTCTACGAAGTGGTTGAAAACGATGGCAAGCCGGAGTTTGTGGTGAACTTCCAGAACTGCGTTCACTGCAAAACCTGCGACATCAAGGACCCGTCCCAGAACATCACCTGGACCACGCCGCAGGGCGGCGACGGCCCGAACTACCCGAATATGTAACGGGAACGTTAGCATTCCGGCGGGCTTTTGCCGGATTTTATGGGGCGGTCCTTGGGCCGCCCCATTGCGTGTTGACGGGCGCCGCACTACGCTTTCTTAGAAGAGCAAAGAGCAGTTTTCCGTAAGGGGGTCCCCGCGTGCCCGTATCCATTCTTCGCAGCCTGTCCTGTGCGGCCCTGATGGCCGCTGCCGCACCCGCATCGCACGCCGAGGGGCTGGCCGGATCCTACCTGGCCGGGCGGGCCGCGACCTATGACAGCGATTTTGCCGCCGCGGCGCTGTACTACACCCAGGCGCTGGCCCGCGATCCGCAGAACCCGCTCCTGATGGAAAACGTGGTCTTTGCCCAGCTTGCCATGGGCAAGGCAGAGTTGGCGGTGCCGGTGGCGGAACGGCTGCTGCAGGCAGGCGCCCGCAGCCAGGTTGCCAATATCGTGATCGCTGGCGGCCATGCTGCCGCCGGGCACTACCAGGCCATTCTCGGCCGGGATCTTGACCGCGAGGCAATCCACCCGCTGGTCGACGGGCTGCTGGAAGGCTGGGCGCATGTGGGGGCGGGGTCTGTCTCCAGCGCGCTCAGCACCTTTGACCGGCTGGCAGAGGATGGCAGCCTGCGCCCCTTCGTGCTCTATCACCGCGCGCTGGCGCTGGCCTCTGCCGGCGACTACGGAGGGGCAGAGGCGCTGTTCGCCGCTGAAGACGGCCGTCTTGCCAGTCTCAGCCGCCGCGCCGCGGTGGCACGGGTTCAGATTCTGTCTCAGCTTGGCCGCAACAGCGACGCCCGCCAGGCGCTCAAGGCCGCCTTTGGCAGCAGCCTGGATCCGGGACTGGAAGCTCTGGACGCCCAGCTCGCCGCGGGCGAGGCGCTCGCCTATACTGTTGCCCCCACCCCCAAAGAGGGCATCGCCGAGGTGTTCTATACCTTGGGCGCTGCGCTGAACGGGGACACGGCCAATGACTATGTGCTGATGTACGCCCGCATGGCGGCCTCGCTGCGCCCGGACCATGTGGACGCCATCCTGCTCAGCGCCAGCCTGCTGGACCAGCTGGGCCGGTATGAGCTGTCAGTGGCCACCTACAAGCAGGTGCCGGGCGGCCATCCGGATTACCATGCTGCCGAAATGGGCCGCGCCGAAGCCTTGCGCCGTGCCGCCAAGCCGGATGCGGCGATCGAAGTGCTGGAGCAGCTGGCCCGCGAGTTCCCCGCCCAGCCCAGCGTCTATGTGAGCCTCGGCGACCTCCTGCGGCAGCAGGAGGATTACGCCGGCGCCGCGGGCGCCTATGACAAGGCGCTGGACAATACGCCGGAAGACTCTCCCAGCCGCTGGTTCCTGCTCTATGCCCGCGGCATCTGCCATGAACGGCTGGACCAGTGGGAGCAGGCAGAGGCCGACTTCCGCGCCTCGCTGGCGCTGGATCCGAACCGGCCGCAGGTGCTGAACTACCTTGGCTATTCGCTGGTGGAAAAGCGCAGCAAGCTGGACGAGGCGCTGGATATGATCGAACGCGCCGTCGCGGCACGGCCCGATTCCGGCTATATCGTCGACAGCCTGGGCTGGGTGCTCTACCGCATGGGCCGCTTTGACGAGGCGGTCGCCCATATGGAGCGCGCAGTGGAACTGATGCCGGTGGACCCGGTGGTCAACGACCATCTGGGCGATGTCTACTGGGCCGTGGGCCGCGCCCGCGAGGCAGAGTTCCAGTGGAAGCGGGCACTCTCCTTCATCGACCCGGAAGACACCGACGGTGAGGCCGACCCGGACCGTATCCGCCGCAAGCTGGACGTCGGTCTGGATGCAGTACTGGCCGAGGAAGGCGCCGAACCGCTGGAAGTTGCCAATGGCGGCTGAGGTCGCAGCACCCGCCAAGATCAACCTGACCCTGCATGTGACCGGCCGCCGCGAGGACGGCTATCACCTGCTGGATTCACTGGTGGTCTTTGCCGGTACCGGCGACCGCCTGCATCTGGATCCCGGACCGGAATTGGCGCTCGAGGTCTCCGGCCTGTTTGCAGAGGGCGTGCCTGCTGATGCGCGCAACCTGGTCTGGAAAGCCGCCGCCGGGGCAGGCTGGCGGGGGCGGATCAGCCTGAACAAGCAGCTGCCGCATGGCGCTGGCATCGGCGGCGGCTCCTCTGACGCCGCTGCAGTTTTGCGCACATTGGCGGGGCAGGGGAGGAGCATTCCCGAAGATCTGCCGCTGTCGCTGGGCGCCGATGTTCCGGTCTGCATGGCGGCACGCGCCGCCCGGATGCAGGGCATCGGCGAGCAGGTCACGCCGGTAGAATTGCCTCAGCTGCACGCCCTGCTGGTCAACCCTGGTGTGCATGTGCCCACCGGCCCTGTCTTTTCCGCGCTGCCCTCCCGCGACAACCCGCCGATGCCAGAAGACATCCCGTCTTTCCTCACCGCTGAAGACTGCGCCGCCTGGCTGGCCGGGCAGCGCAACGACCTGGAAGCCCCGGCCATCAGCCTTGCGCCTGAAATCGCGCGGGTTCTTGCGGACCTGCGCGCCTCGCGCCAGGCTTTGCTCGCCCGCATGTCCGGCTCCGGCGCCACATGCTTTGCGCTCTACCCCACAAAAAAAGCCGCCCATATGGCAGCCTATGAAATCGGTGCAGAGCACCCCGAGTGGTGGTGCAGCGCTGTCACCTTGAGCTAAAGCGGGCAGCTCCCGCCCGCGGGCCGGCGCATCAAAGATGCTTGCCCGCCGTTGGGCCGCGCGCCGCGCTGGTGCACGGCGCGCCACCGCCCTGCGGCTTCTTTCTGGTCTGAAATACTCCGGGGGTGAGGCCGTCTGGCCGAGGGGGCAACGCCCCCTGCACCTGTACTAACGGACCGGCTCAGTTCAGCCGTGACACAACGTAATCGGCCAGATCGCTCAGCATGGTGCGGATCTCGTGATCGGGCAGCACCTCCAGCGACGCGCGTGCCTTGGCGGCCCAGCCAAAGGCATCCTCGCGGGTCGCTTCCAACGTGCCGTATTTCGCCATCAGCGCCAGCGCCTGCTCCAGGTCGCCGTCTTGCTGCTTGCCCTTCTCGATGGTCCGGGTCCAGAACGCGCGTTCCTCGTCCGTCGCCTGCGCCACCGCCTTGATCACCGGCAGGGTCAGCTTGCGCTCGCGGAAGTCGTCGCCGACGTTCTTGCCGGTCGCCTTGCTGTCGCCTTGATAGTCCAGCAGATCATCGGCAATCTGGAAGGCAATCCCCAGCGCGTCGCCATAGGCAAACAGCGCCTTCACCTGCGCTTCCGGCGCGCCGGCAATCACCCCGCCGACCTCGGTCGCGGCTGAGAACAGCGCGGCGGTCTTGCCGCGCACCACCTGCAGATAGATGTCCTCATCCGTCTTCAGGTTCGACGCTGCTGTCATCTGCAGCACCTCGCCCTCGGCAATAGTGGCGGAGGCATTGGCCAGGATATCCAGCACCCGCAGGGAGCCGGTCTCGACCATCAGCTGGAAGCTGCGGGCAAACAGGTAGTCACCGACCAGAACCGAGCTCTTGTTATCCCAAAGAAGGTTCGCGGTCGGCCGCCCGCGCCGCTGGGCGCTTTCGTCGACCACATCGTCATGCAGCAGCGTCGCGGTATGAATGAACTCCACCGTCGCCGCCAGTTTCAGGTGATGGTCGCCCTCGTAGCCGCACAGCCGCGCCGCGGCCAGCGTCAGCATCGGCCGCAGCCGCTTGCCGCCGGCCTCGACCAGATGCGCGGTCACTTCGGGGATGCGCGGCGCATGTTCGGACGCCATCCGGGTGCGGATCAGCGCATTCACCGCCTCCAGCTCCCCGCTCAGGGTTGCGGCCAGCATCTCATGCGGTTTCCTGGTCATCACTTGGTCCATCACTTTCCCGCTCGCAAGTCTCGACAACGCCTGTGCCTTGCCCTTAGATCCATCCCCATGAAAGAGCTTTTGCGCAGCACCGATCCGACGATCATGGCCTTTGCCTCCGCCCTCCTTGAGGGAGAGGATATAGACTGCTTTCAAATGGACGTAAATATGAGCATCCTGGAAGGCGGGATCGGAATTTTCCCGCGCCGTCTGATGGTTCACGAGGATGACTACGAGGACGCGCTGGTGGTGATGCGCGACAATGAAATCCCGCTTGGCCGATGAGGCCTGTACGATGACGGGCTTTTGCGATGATGAACTGACCCGCAACGGATTCCTCGGCGGCAGGGTGCAGCTGTGGCAGCCTAGAAAGGGCTACCGCGCCGGGGTGGACCCGGTGCTGCTGGCGGCCGCCGTTCCCGCGCAGGCAGGGAAGGCTGTGCTAGAGCTTGGCTGCGGTGCCGGCCAGGTGCTCCTGTGCCTTGGCGCGCGGGTGCCGGGGGTTGCGCTGACGGGGGTGGAGCTGCAGGCGCCTTATGCGGATCTGGCCCGCCGCAACGCCGCAGCCAATGGTCATAGCATCGAGGTGTTCGAGGCTGACCTTTCCGCCCTTCCAGAGCCGCTGAAACAGCGCCAGTTCCATCACGTCATTGCCAATCCGCCCTATTACAAGGCGGGCGCCCACAGCCAGGCCCGCGACGAGGGGCGCAAGGTGGCGCTGGGCGAGGGCACGCCGCTGGCTGATTGGATCGCCGCCGCCGCCCGGCGCCTCACGCCTAAGGGCTACCTGCACATGATCCAGCGGGCGGACCGGCTGCCGGACATGCTTGCGGGCTGCGCCTGCGTTCTGGGCTCGGTGGAGGTGCTGCCGCTGGCGCCGCGCCAGACCCGCGCTGCAGAGCTGGTGATCCTGCGGGCGCGCAAGGGCGGGCGGGCGGATTTCCGTCTGCATGCGCCGCTGATTCTGCATGAAGGCACCCGGCATGAGCGCGACGGGGATAGCTACCGCCCCGAAATCCGCGCCGTATTGCGCGACGCAGCTGCCTTGCCTTGGCCAGGCTGAGGCGGATTTTTACAGCGGCGCAAACTTAGGGGCGGCATGCGCGGGATTCAACCTTTGGCGAAACCAAATTCGCTGGTTTCTGCAAAAACGCGCTTTGGCCTGCGGCAAAATGCGCGGCGCATAGCCGATATGAAAATTTCATGACAAAAATAGTGCGGCTGCAGCGTGACAGACGCGAAAACTTGTGGTCCACTCTTCCTGTCAAACACATCTAGCTCAAAGAAGGAGGGTTGCCATGAGCCTCAGCTCGCATCTGACCGAACTTAAGAAGAAGCACGAGCATCTGAGCATGGAAGTGGAACAGGCCCAACGATCACCCGGTACCGATGATCTGCAAATCGCGGCAATGAAAAAGCAGAAGCTGAAGCTGAAGGAAGAGATTTCGCGGCTGACAGCGGAAGCAGTCTAAAGCGTTCCGCCGGGCAAGACCGGAACAAGTTTTGGAGGGCCTGCCCAGTGTGGCGGCCCTCTTTTCATTTGGGGGGCCGGCTGGCGCTGGCCCGCGCCGCAATCAGCGCCCCGCCGGTGATCAGCGCCGCCGCCAGCGCCAGCCCCCAAGAGGCCGCGGCGATCCCCGCCACCACCAGAATCAGCGTCGACAGCAGCGGAGCCGCATAGGAACTGGTGCCCAGCATCTGGATATCGCCCTGCTTGACCCCGATATCCCAGACGTAAAACGCCAGCCCGACGGGCCCGAGGCCCAGGAGCAGGGTCGAGATCCAGCCCAGCGTGCCCGCAGGCCACACCGTCTCCTCCAGCGCGAAATGCAGCCCCCAGGACGCTGCAGCTGTGGCCAGGCAGAAGACCGCAACCGAACTGGTTGGCGCCTTGCCCACCAGCCGTGACAGCACCGAATAGCCGGACCATGTGAGTGCACAGAGCAGCGCCAGCCCGTAGCCTGGCAGATACTGCGCCTCAAACCCGCCGCCGCCGCCCGAAATGATCGTCGCCGCCCCGGCAAAACCCAAGCCAGCGCCAATCAGATGCCCCGCTTTCAGCCTCTCTCCGGGCAGCAGGCCCGAGAACAGCACGATCAGCAGGGGCCAGAGATAGGCAATCAGCCCGGCCTCCGCCGCCGGCGCCAGCCGCAGGGCCGAAAAATACAGCGCGTGGTAGCCAAACAGCCCCAGCGTGCCAAAAGCGTAGACCTTGAAAGGCACGTCTTTCAGCTGCCCCAGCTTGCCAGCGGCCGCGGTCCAGAAAATCCCCAGCGTGCCGCCGATGCTGAAGCACAGCGCATTCAGCAGCAAGGGCGGCGCCGGTTCCGATCCGACGGTCAGCAAGGCCAGCAGCGACCACAGAAGAACAGCGATAAAGCCGATGGCGGTCGCACGGGTCTTGGTCATGGCGGGGGAATGTCCTCGACGGGGATGATCTCAAATTCCTCCGAGACGTAGGCGGTTTTTTCGATCTCGGCAATGAACCAGTCGCGGAACGCTGCGATCTGCGGCCGGGTCTCGGTTCCCAGCGCACACAGGAACCGGAAATGCGCCTTGGTCTCAATCGCGGTCTTGAACGGCGCCACCAGGCGGTCTGCGTGCAGATCGGTGATCGCCATCCCCCGCCGCCCCAGCGCCACGCCGGCCCCCGCCACAGCTGCGTCGATGGCGTGATCGGCCTGCGAAAAATGCGAGCCATGCGTCGGGGTAAAATCAATGCCTTGTGTCCTGAACCAGGCGGGCCAGTCGCAGGGCGGGTCCAGAAAGTCAATCGACTCATCAAAGATCAGCGGCGCCTCCACCAGGCTCTGCGGCGTGGTGTAGCGTTCCGCCAGCTCCGGCGACATCACCGGCGTCACCCATTCCGGCGGCACCGGCAGCACATACAGCCCCTCATCCGGCCCATAGCCAAAACGGATCGCCACATCGACCTCGTCGCGCACAAAATCCAGCATCCGCAGTGTCGCTGAAAACCGCAGGTCAATCTCCGGATGCGCCCGGGCAAACTCATACAGCCGCGGCGCCAGCCATTTCGCCGTCAGCCCCGGGCCGGCCGTCACCGTCAGCGTGGTATTGTCCTGCAGCCGCCGGGTCGCCCGCCAGGCGGCGGTTAGCGCCTCGAACCCCTCCGCCGCGCCGGGCGCCAGGGTCTTGCCCGCCTCGGTCAGCTCCACCGCCCGGTTCAGGCGGCGGAACAGCGGCTGGCCCAGATGCTCCTCCAGCGATTTGATCTGAAAGGACAGCGCCGCAGGGGTCACGTTCAGCTCCTCCGCCGCCTTGGCAAAGGACATATGGCGGGCAGCAGCGTCAAAGGCGCGCAAAGCGGTGAGGGGCGGCAGGCGGTCAGTCATGTTCACGTAAGTATACTTTAACTGAAGCTTGGCAAAGTCTCGTTTGTCCGTTTGACGGAACGTCCTCATATTGGGTGCAGGTAAAGGATACTGATCCGAGGAAAGGAGGCCTGACATGCTGGAATATTCTGCTAATGCCGCCACCAAGACTGCCATGGCCCGCGCCCATGCCGAACGCGGGCAGGTACTGAAGCGAGCATGGATCTGGCTGTTCAGCAAGCGGCCGGTGCCAGCCCTCCGCCCCAAGGTTTCCCGCTGGGCCTGAGCGCGCACGCGTCCTTACGGGATGGGAAAAGGGCCGGTCCATCTGGACCGGCCCTTGCCGTTTTCGCTGGCAGATCAGCTTAGACGAAGAACTGCGCCCCGTTGGCAGAGATGGTCGAGCCGTTGATGAAGCCCGAGTCGTCGGAGGCCAGGAAGGCCACGCAGCGGGCGATCTCTTCCGGCTCGCCCAGGCGGCCGGCCGGGATCTGGCCGATGATCGACTCACGGACCTTCTCCGGAACCGCCATCACCATCTCGGTGGCGATATAGCCGGGGCAGATGGCGTTGGCGGTGATGCCTGCCCGCGCGCCTTCCTGGGCCAGCGACTTCACGATGCCCAGATCGCCGGCTTTGGTGGCGGCATAGTTCACCTGGGCGAACTGGCCCTTCTGGCCGTTGATCGAGGAGATCACGATGACGCGGCCGAACTTGCGCTCGCGCATGCCGGGCCAGATCGGGTGCACGGTGTTGAACACGCCGGTCAGGTTGGTGTCGATCACTTCCTGCCACTGCTGCGGGGTCATCTTGTGGAACGGCGCGTCGCGGGTGATGCCGGCGTTGGCCACCACGATGTCGATCGGGCCCAGGTCCGCTTCGACCTTGGCAATGCCTGCAGCGCTTTCCTCGTAGCTGCCGACATTCCACTTATAGGTCTTGATGCCGGTTTCCTCGGTGAACTTTGCCGCGGCTTCGTCATTGCCGGCATAGGTGGCTGCCACAGTGCAGCCCTGCGCCTGCAGCGCCTGGGAAATTGCTGCGCCGATGCCGCGGGAGCCGCCGGTGACGAGTGCAGTACGTGCCATTCAAGAATCCTCCAGTAATAGTCTCTTGGTAATCTTGCTACAGTTTCCGGTAAGGGAGCGCAACAATATTGCGCGGCAAATTTCTGCGTTGCCGCGAGAAAATTGTCGCACCTGCAGTATAGGCCTGCCATGTAAAAGAAAAAGGACGCCCGGGGGCGTCCTTCAGATTTAACGGTTTGTTGCCGGTTTTATGGGCGTTCGACGCACATGGCGACGCCCATGCCGCCACCGATGCACAGGGTGGCGAGGCCTTTCTTGGCGCCGCGGCGCTTCATTTCGAACAGCAGGGTGTTCAGAACCCGGCAGCCGGAGGCACCGATCGGGTGGCCGATGGCAATGGCGCCGCCGTTCACGTTCACAATCGACGGATCCCAGCCCATGTCCTTGTTGACCGCGCAGGCCTGGGCGGCAAAGGCTTCGTTGGCTTCGACCAGATCCAGGTCATTGACCGACCAGCCGGCTTTCTCCAGCGCCTTGCGCGAGGCGTAGACCGGGCCCACACCCATGATCGACGGATCCAGGCCGGCGGTTGCATAAGACGCGATGCGGGCCAGCGGCTCGATGCCGCGGCGCTCGGCCTCATCGGCGCTCATCAGCAGGGTGGCAGCGGCGCCGTCGTTCAGGCCAGAGGCGTTGGCGGCGGTGACCGAGCCGTCCTTGGCAAAGGCCGGGCGCAGTTTCTGCATCGCTTCAATGGTGGCACCGTGGCGGATGTATTCGTCCGCGTCCACGGTGATGTCACCCTTGCGGTGCTTGACCACAAATGGGGTGATCTCATCAGCGAATTTGCCCGCCTTCTGCGCCGCTTCCGCCTTGTTCTGCGAGGCAACGGCAAATTCATCCTGCATGTCGCGGGAGATCTGCCACTGCTCAGCCACGTTCTCGGCGGTCTGGCCCATGTGGTAGCCGTTGAAGGCATCCCACAGGCCATCGCGGATCATCGTATCGATGTATTTCATGTCGCCCATCTTGTGGCCGGCACGCAGATGCGCGGCATGGGGGGACAGGGTCATGTTCTCCTGGCCGCCGGCGGCGACGATGGACGCATCGCCCAGCTGGATGTGCTGTGCGCCCAGTGCCACGGCACGCAGGCCCGAACCGCAGACCTGGTTGATGCCCCAGGCGGCGCTTTCCTTGGGCAGGCCTGCATTGATATGCGCCTGGCGGGCCGGGTTCTGGCCCTGGGCCGCGGTCAGCACCTGGCCCAGGATGGTTTCGGACACTTCGGATTTGTCCACACCGGCGCGTTCCACAACGGCTTCCAGCACCGCGGCGCCCAGGTCATGGGCCGGGGTATTGGCGAACGAGCCGCCAAAGGAGCCGACGGCGGTGCGCGCGGCGGATGCGATTACAACATTGGTCATTGATTTCTGGTCCTCTGCCATCAATTCTGGTCTCCCGGGAGAGCGCCGCGCACACGATGCAGAATCGTCCGCGCAAGAATCTTTCCCGTATCCTCCGGGTACCGACATAATCTATTGCTGCACGTGCAGCAATTGCCAGCGTGTCCCAGGGGGTGCGGCAGAGTCAACCGCCAGAAACGCCCTTGGATGCAGGAATTCCGTCAGCCGCGGCGGATAATGCTGCAAGGCAGCACAGGCACAGGCGGCTAAGCTGCTGCCGGGGCGGTGAAATTCCGGGGCGGCAGGAGGGGAGCAGACCGCTGCCGCGCGCGCATCAGCCCATGGCAGCAGTGGTCTGCCGGGCCTGGTCCGGTCCGCAAGGCGGCTCAGCCAGCCTCCTGGCGTTTCATTTCTTCGATCCAGGGCGGCGTGACGGATGGCGCGCCGAACAGGTAGCCCTGCAGGCAATCGACGCCGTTCTCGACCAGGAACTCCGCATCCTCCTGGCTCTCCACCGACTCCGCGACCGTGAACATGTCGAACTGCTTGGCAATGCCGATCAGGGCGCGGACAACCGACTGGTTGTCGTGGCTGGCGTGAATGCCGCGCACGAACTGGCCGTCGATCTTGACCGCGTCAAAGAAGAACTGGCGGAAGTTGCCGATAGAGGTGGTGCTGGCGCCGAAGTTGTCGAGCGCAAAGGCAATCCCATGCTGCTGCATCCGGCCCATGAAGTCGGTCACCAGTTCCGGCGCGGCCATGGCGGAGGCCTCGGTGATTTCCAGCACCAGCCGTTCGCCCAGCGTTGCGTCGCGCTTCATGAACCGGTCCAGCACCTGGTTCCAGCGCTGATAGCCGATGGAGCGCGCAGACATGTTCACCGACAGGCGGATCTGCGGGTATTTCTCCAGCGCCTTCAGCCCGTGCTGCAGCGCCAGGCAGTCCATCTCGCGGCCGATTTCCTTGTCCTCGACCACATGCATGAATTCGCGGGCGGGAATCACCCGGCCGGTCGGGTCCAGCACCCGGATATAGCCTTCGTAAAAGGCGACCCCGTGCGGCGCCATGGCCTGCATGACGGGCTGATAGGCCAGCACCGTCTGATTGTGCCGCACGGCGTCGGCAACCATGTCCAGGGTGGAGCGGTCGCGCCCGGCCACCGCGGCGTTCAGCGGGTTTTCGGAGCCTTCGGGGAGATCTGCCTTGGCATTTCGTCTTTTCATGTTCAGCTCAGGCCCTGTTCCGGCAAAGATGTCACTTAATATGATGCTCCAGGCAGTGTCCTGCAAAAGGATTGCTGCGGGATTAAAGTTCGAATTTGAACGATCTGCCCTCCAGCCGCCCGGTGTTCAGCCGTCAAACCCCGGGGTGCCGGCATCTTCGGGGTGGCGTGCCAGATGCGCCGCCTTGATCCCGGCAGAGGTGTCGCGGCTGCCGTCATGGCTGTAGCCGGGCGGCGCAAAGGCATAGAGCAGACGCTGTTTCCAGGTCAGCCCGGGCTGGGCCATGTCCTTGAAAATGCCGACCCATTCATGAAAGGCGACCCTAAGCGGGTTGAAGGTGGCGATGTTATGCACCAGGCCGTAATCGGGGCGGTCGTGGTCCTGTTCCGGCACGAAGGTGCCGAACATCCTGTCCCATATGATGAAGACGCCGGCATAGTTGCAATCCAGGTAGCGCGGGTTCCTGCCATGGTGGACGCGGTGGTGGCTGGGGGTATTCATTACCGCCTCGAACCAGCGCGGCAGCCGGGTGACCGCCTCGGTGTGGATCCAGAACTGGTAGATCAGGTTCAGCCCGCCGCAAAACAGCACCAGCGCCGGGTGAAATCCCAACAGCACCATCGGCGCCTTAACCACCATCATAAAGGTGAAGGTCCCGGTCCAGGTCTGCCTGAGCGCAGTGGTCAGGTTGTAGTGCTGGCTGGAGTGATGATTGACATGCGACGCCCAGACCCAGCGCACCCGGTGGCCAAGCCGGTGCACCCAGTAATAGCGCAGGTCATCGAGCACAAAGCAGACAAGGACCGCCCCGGCTGAAGTCCCCATGTCCAGCGGCGTCAGCTGCCACAGGAACATCAGAAAACCCCAGGCGATGAAGCCCAGCAGCAGCCCTTCGGCAACGCTGCCCGCGCCCATGATCAGGGAAGTCACCGCATCGCGGGTCTCATAGCGTCCGCCACGCTTCTTCAGGGCGATCCAAAGGAACTCGGCCAGGATCGCGGCGATGAAGAACGGCACCGCCAGTTGGGTCGCGTCAGGGTATGAAATCTCTGCGGTCATACGGCCTCCGCTGGGGGTGCGATCAGTTCCAGCCATTGGCGGCGTTCCGCCTCTGCCAGGCACAGGAAGAGGCCGGGGGCGGCGAAGTCGTTGAACTCAAAGCGCAGCCCGGCGGCGGTCTCGCGGATCCTGCTGCCGGTCAGATGGCGGCCAACGGTATCGGCGCCAAAAGCCCAAAGCAGCCCGGGCCCGGTTCCGGTCGCAACCAGGGCGGCCTGTCCGCTGGCGGCGGGCAGCACCTTGATAACGGTGTCCTCCGGAAAATGGCGCAACCAGGCCGCGCGGGCGCTTGCCGCGGTCACCACGATCTGCCGGGAGCGTCCCGTCACGTGCAGCAGAATGGCAATTGCGGATATCCCGCCCGCGACCAGGGCCAGCAGCAGTTCCAGCGGCATGAGCGTCCTCCCGCAGGCAGACTGGCGGGCGGGCGGAAGGCTGTCAAAGGTGGCGTGGGGTCAACCGCGGCCGTCCCCGCCCCCAGCTCCGGGGGCAAGGGCAGGCTGGCCTTGGCAAGCCGGGGTCTACATCGCCGCAGCCGCGCGCTGCGCCTTTGGCAGCACCTGCATCTGCACCACCCGCTCGACAAAGGGCACCAGCCCTTCGGGACCGGAGGCGCGGTCCTTGAGGTGAATGCAAACATCGGGCCTCAGCGCCGCGATGATGCCGATGAGGTCGCCGCGGATCTGATCGTCCAGACCCGCGCCCATGATCACGCATTCGATGCGCGGCTCGGTTTCCAGCTGGCGCACCACCTCGGGCTGGTCATGGGCGCCCAGCCATTGGATCGGCAGATGGTCCAGCTGCTCGGCCACATTGCCGATCACATGCGGCAGCTTGCCGATCAGTAACACAACAGGTTTCATATCACTCTCCACCCAGCACAGGGGCGCCGTTTCGGGGCGTCCCTCAAGGTACAGGTAGTGCGAAACTCTGCCGGGTCAGGAGTTGCTACGGACGGGCGACATGGATGACGCGGCAGGTGTCGCCTTCATTCTTCATAACGTTTTGCACGATGTGAGCTGAAGTATTGCTATTGATTTTTTCAATACTGGATTCACAGCCGCGTATCGCCGAAGCCTTTGCTTCGATCTCTGTGTCGTATCCCCAGCTATACCCAGGGGCACCGAAATCGGTTGTTGCGAATGCGCCGAATTTGCCGTCCTTTTGCAGTCGCTGGTACTTTTTGAAAAGACGGTTTCCAGTTTGGCTTAAAGTGACACCGTTCCCCGTTGCAGGGGTCTTAGGACCAACGGTTGCGTAAAGCTCGCAGTGGGATGGGTTCTGCGACTTAAGGTGACAGGATTTCCGAGCACTTTGCTTGGCCAGCTCCATGTTCCTTGTGTCCCAGAATTCGGCAGATATGTCTTCCTGCTGGTTGACATAAAGTGCGCCATAATAATCTGCATTTTTCTTGAAGTGGGCGAAGTCTTTCTTGACTTCGCCCTTCAAACGTTCAGCAGAATGAATCGTGACCTTGGACCGGTGTCCTTCGAGCAAAATCTCCGCCTGGAGGGGAGCAATGTTTGCAAAAAGTGCGATGGCTGCTGCTGACAAGCCGGTAAGAATCTTTGTCAAAATAGTCTCCTGGGGCCAGTATTCCGGCCCCAAGCTACTCACTTGAATTTCAAGCGCAAGCTACTTTGAGGCGATCATCGCCTGAACAATCGCCTTGGCACTGTCTGAATTCCACTCGGCGTCGCCCAGGAGCCGCGCGACCTCCTTGCCGTCGCGGTCCAGCAGCACCGTGATCGGCAGGCCGATCACCGCCATCTCACGGGCCAGCGCCTGTTTCGGATCCTGGTGGCGGGGCAGGTTGGTGATGCCAACCTCGTCAAAGAACTTCTGGATACCCGCGGGCGAGTTGCGCCCGGTGGCAATGGTCAGCACCTCGAAGTCTTCGCCGCCGAATTCCTCCTGCAGCTCAGACAGCTGCGGCATCTCCTTGCGGCAGGGGGCGCACCAGGTGGCCCAGAAATTGAGCAGCACCACCTTGCCCTGGTAATCCTCCAGGCTGGCAGTGCCGGCGCCGTCGGCCAGCTCAAACGCCGCGGCCGAGGTGTCGCGCGGCTCGGAATGCACGACCAGCCGCTTGAGGCTGTCCTCGCGCAGCGCTTCCAGCTGCGCCTGATCTGCCGCAGCCGCGGCATTTGCACCCAAGGCGAGGGCCATATAAAGGGAAAGCTGACGAAACAGACGCATATTATCTCCGGGGTTCCACACCATGACAGATCAATCCTCGAACCAGATGTGGGGCGGCCGCTTTGCCGCAGGTCCCGACGCGATCATGGAGGCAATCAACGCCTCGATCGGGTTTGACAAGCGGATGGCAGCACAGGACATCGCAGGCTCCAGGGCCCATGCGGCGATGCTGGCCGCGACAGGCGTGATTACGGATAATGATGCTGAGGCCATTCGGGAAGGGCTGCTCACCGTTTTGTCAGAGATCGAGGGCGGAAGTTTCCAGTTTTCCACTGCGCTGGAAGACATCCACATGAATGTGGAGGCGCGGCTGAAGGAAATCATCGGCGAGCCTGCAGGGCGTCTGCACACCGGCCGGTCGCGCAACGACCAGGTGGCGACCGATTTCAAACTCTGGGTGCGGGACCAACTGGACGCGGCGGAAAGCGGCCTGCTGGCCTTGATCCGGGCGCTGCTGAGCCAGGCCGAGGCGGGCGCCGATTGGGTGATGCCGGGCTTTACCCATCTGCAGACTGCGCAGCCGGTCACATGGGGCCACCACATGATGGCCTATGTGGAGATGTTCGGCCGCGACCTCAGCCGCGTGCGCGACGCACGCAAACGCATGAACGAATCGCCGCTGGGCGCGGCGGCGCTGGCGGGCACCTCCTTCCCGATCGACCGGGAGATGACCGCATCTGCGCTGGGCTTTGACCGCCCCGCCGCGAACTCGCTGGATGCGGTCTCCGACCGCGACTTTGCACTGGAATTCCTGAGCGTGGCTTCGATCAGCGCCGTGCACCTTTCCCGCTTTGCCGAAGAGCTGGTGATCTGGTCCTCCGCCCAGTTCCGCTTTGTCACCCTGTCGGACCGCTTCTCCACCGGCTCCTCGATCATGCCGCAGAAGAAGAACCCGGACGCGGCAGAGCTGATCCGCGCCAAGGTGGGCCGGATCTTTGGCGCCAATACCGCGCTGATGATGGTGATGAAGGGGCTGCCCTTGGCCTATTCCAAGGACATGCAGGAAGACAAGGAACAGGTGTTTGACGCCGCCGACAACTGGATGCTGGCGCTGGCGGCGATGGAAGGCATGGTGCGCGACATGACCGGCAACCGCGAGAGCCTGGCGGCCGCCGCAGGCTCCGGCTTCTCCACCGCCACCGACCTGGCCGACTGGCTGGTGCGGGTGCTGAAGGTGCCGTTCCGCGATGCCCACCACGTGACCGGCACCTTGGTGGCGATGGCGGAAAGCCGCGGCTGCGATTTGCCGGACCTTTCGCTTGCGGATATGCAGGGCGTTCACGAAGGCATCACCGAGGACATCTTCACTGTGCTTGGCGTCGAAAACTCGGTAAACTCCCGCATGTCCTACGGCGGCACCGCGCCGGCGCAGGTGCGGGCGCAGATCGCCCGCTGGCAGGGCATCCTGGCGGGCTGACGCCCGCGCAGCCGGCTGCGGCAAGGAGGCAGACAATGCGCAACATGATCTATGCTTTGCTCGGGCTGGCGGTTCTGGCCGCCTGCGGGGTGGACGGCGAGCCGGTGCAGCCGACCCTGAACGCAGGTATCGGTGTCGGCGGCAGCGGCGTCCATGTCGGCGGCGCGGTCGGGCTGCACAAGGGGCCGGTCAGCGTCTTTCTGGGCTTCTAGCGCCTGCGGCGCCCTTGACGCCGCAATGCAGAAACACCACCTAGGATCTGCCCCGGCCTGCCGCCGGGGCGGTTTTCATTAAGGATGCTGGAATGAAGCTTGCGATTGTTTTTCTTGCCTTGGCCGGCCTGGCCGCCTGCGACACCGGCCTGCCGGCGGCCACCAGCGCACCAGCGCCCAATGCGCCGCAAAAGCATCAGCCCGCGGAGCCGGGTGTCTCGGTCTCCGGCTATGCCCGCGCGGGCGTGTCCCACACGTTCTGAACAGCGCATTTGCCGTCCGGGGCTGATCCCCGTCCGGTTGTTTGCTGCTGTTGTGCATTCCGTTTCTGATCTGCTGAGGCCAGCGGTAAGGAGTGGCGGCGCCGCCAAGGGGCGGAGGCGGGACGGGAGGGTTGCTCCCGCACGCGAAACGTCGTCTGTGCGTGCCCGTGCCAAAGGGCCCTGTTCCAAGGTGCCGGGGGTGTCAGGCCCGGCAGTGACCGCGATCAGGGGCAGTATGCCAGTTCGGGCTTAAGATGCCGTGACAGGGGCGTGCGCCGGGTGTGCAACACCCAGGACGCCTCGTTTGTGGCAACCGTTTTACAATGAGTATTTGAAGCAAGATGAAAGAGCAGCCCATTGTCACCTTGCAGGCAAATACTCAAACCCCGCCGCGCGTCAGCGCGGCGCACGGTCCAACGGCGCGGGCGCATCTTTGATGCGTTTGCGGCGGGCGGGAGAGCGCCTTTGTGTCCGGCAGGGCGTGCAGGGCGGAATCATTTGATCCATCTGCCCCTTTTGCCCTAAACGCAGGCCCATGGATCATTTTCTCTACCGCGACGGCGCGCTTTACGCCGAAGACGTTCCCATCTCCGAGATCGCCGCGGCGGTGGGCACTCCGTTCTATGTCTATTCCACCGCCACCCTGCTGCGCCATTTCCGCCTGTTCGACGAGGCGCTGGAAGGGACCGATCACCTGGTCTGCTTTGCGATGAAGGCGGCCTCCAACCAGGCGATCCTGAAGACACTGGCGCAGGCCGGCGCGGGCATGGATGTGGTCAGCCAGGGAGAATACCTGCGCGCCAGGGCGGCAGGGGTGCCGGGCGACAAGATTGTGTTTTCCGGCGTCGGCAAGACGGCAGAGGAAATCCGCGTGGCGCTCACCGGCGGTATCCGCCAGTTCAACGTGGAATCCGAACCGGAGATGGACGTGATCAGCGCCGTGGCTGCGGAGCTGGGCACCAAAGCCCCGATCACCATCCGGGTGAACCCGGACGTGGACGCCAAGACCCACGCCAAGATTGCCACCGGAAAATCCGAGAACAAGTTCGGCATCCCGATTGCCCGCGCGCGTGAGGTCTATGCCCGCGCCGCCGCGCTGCCGGGGCTGGAGGTGGCGGGGATCGACGTCCACATCGGTTCGCAGCTCACTGACCTGGAGCCTTTCCGGCTGGCCTATCAGAAGGTGGCGGAGCTAACCGAGGTCCTGCGCGCCGAGGGCCATAACATCCGCCGCCTGGATCTAGGCGGCGGTCTTGGCATTCCTTATGAGCGCTCCAACACTGCACCGCCCTTGCCGGTTGAATACGGCCAGATGGTCAAGGAGACCCTGGGCCACCTGGGCTGCGAGATCGAGATCGAGCCGGGCCGGCTGATCGCGGGCAACGCGGGCCAGCTGGTCAGCAAGGTGATCTATGTGAAGTCTGGCGAGGGGCGCGATTTCCTCATTCTGGACGCCGCGATGAACGACCTGATCCGCCCGGCGATGTATGAGGCGCATCACGACATCATCCCGGTCGAGGAAGCCGCGGCGGGTGTGGAAAGCCAGCCCTATGACATCGTTGGCCCGGTCTGCGAAACCGGCGATACCTTTGCCAAGCAGCGCGACCTGCCGCCGCTGGCATCGGGCGATCTGGTCGCCTTCCGCAGCGCCGGCGCCTATGGCGCGGTAATGGCCAGCGAATATAATTCCCGCCCGCTGATCCCGGAGGTGCTGGTGCACGGGGATCAATTCGCGGTTATTCGCCGCCGCCCGGACTATGAAGAGATGATAAACCGCGATACCATCCCGGAGTGGCTCTGAAGCGATCCGGGCGCGATCCGGCGCGGGCCATCAGATCATGAGGCCCGAATGCCCTTTGACCGCCTTAGAAACCGGCAGGCCGATCCGGTCCTGAAACACCTGCGCTGGCCGCTGGGCCTGACGCGGGCCGGGCTGGCAGCGGAGCGTGCCTTGCGCAGCTTCTGGCCGCTGGCCTCGCTGTTGATGGCGACGCTGGCATCCCTGATGCTGGGGCTGCACCAGTTGCTGCCGGAGCGGCTGGTTTGGACCGGCGCGATGGCGGTGCTGATTGCCACGGCGGCGGCGCTGGGCTGGGGCCTGTGGCGCTTCCGCTGGCCCAGCAAGGCCGCGGCGCTGGCGCGGCTGGACCAGACCCTGCCGGGCCGTCCCGTTGCCGCGCTTCTTGATACGCAGGCCATTGGCGCGGACGACGCCGCCTCAGCCGCGCTGTGGCAGGCGCACCAGCGCCGGATGGCAGCGGCGGCGGCCCAGGCCAAGGCTCCGGCGCCTGATCTCAACATTGCCTCCTTTGATCCCTACGCCTTGCGCTACATGGCGGGGTTGTTTCTGACGGTGGCGGTGCTGTTCGGGTCGATCTGGCAGGTGGCCACGGTGAAGGACCTGGGCAAGGGCGGCGGTGGCGTGCTGAACGGCCCGGCCTGGGAAGGCTGGGCTGAGCCGCCCGCATATACCCGCCTGCCGGTGCTCTATCTGAATGACCAGGACGGTGACGTGCTGAAACTGCCTCAGGGCAGCCGCGTCACCCTGCGCTTCTACGGCGAGGTGGGTGCGCTGGAGCTGGCGGAGACTGTCTCCGGCCAGCAGGTGGGCGAAGCGGATGCCCTGCAGACCGCAATGGAATTCGGCGTCACCCGCAGCGGCAGTTTTGCCATCGAGGGCGAAGGCGGGCGCAGCTGGCAGGTGGAGGTGATCCCGGACAATCCGCCCAAGGTGGCCGTCGCTGGCCAGCCTGAGCTGGAAAACGATGGCTTTACCGCCCTGGCCTTTGCAGCGCAGGATGATTACGGCGTGGCGGCCGGGCAGGTGCGGATCACCCTGGATCTGGCTGCGGTGGAGCGGCGCCACGGGCTGGCCGCGGACCCCGACCCGCGCGAGGCGCTGGTGCTGGACCTGCCGCTGCCCCTCTCGGGCTCGCGCAAGGATTTCACCGAGAAACTGATCGAGGATTTTGCCCGGCACCCCTGGGCCAATCTGCCGGTGGTCTTCACCTTCTCTGCTATGGATGAGGCGGGGCAATCCGCGGCAGCGGCCGGGTTCGGAACAGATTTGCTGACCCGGCGTTTCTTTGACCCGCTGGCTGCGGCGGTGATCGAACAGCGCCGCGACCTGCTGTGGGCACGCGCCAATGCGCCGCGGGTGGCGCAGATCCTGCGTACCCTGTCGCACCGGCCCGAGGGGCTCTACCGCGACTACGGCGATTATCTGCGGCTGCGTACGATCCTGCGGCGGCTGGAGAGTTATACCGTTGCCGGCGCGATCCCCGAGCGGCAGCAGGAGGAGATCGCCGCCGCGCTGTGGGATCTGGCGATCCAGCTGGAAGAGGGTGATGTGGGCGACGCGCTGGAACGGATGCAGCGGGCGCAGGAGCGGCTGAGCCAGGCGATGCGCGATGGTGCCAGCGAGCAGGAGATCGCCCGCCTGATGCAGGAGCTGCGCGAGGCGACCCAGGATTACCTGCGCCAGCTGAGCCGGATGGCCGAAAACAATGGCGAGATGATGGAGCCGGGCGAGATGCCTGACGACATGATGACCCTCAGCCAGGACGACCTGCAGGCGATGATGGACCGCATCCAGGAGCTGATGGAGCAGGGCCGCATGGCCGAGGCGGAGCAGGCGCTGCGCGAGTTCCAGCAGATGATGGAAAACATGCGCATGACCCGCTCGCAGCAGGGGCAGGGCCAGGGCAATGAGGGCCGCGAGGCGATGGAGGGGCTGGCCGAGACCCTGCGCGAGCAGCAGGGCCTGTCGGATCAGGCCTTCCGTGATCTGCAGGAGCAGTTCAACCCCGGCGCCCGCAGCGGCGAGAGCCAGGGTAACGAGGGCCGCGACGGCGGCCTGGGCCGCGGCCAGAGCCACCAGGGCGGCCAGGGCGGTGACGAGGGCCAGGACGGTCAGGGCGGCGAGGGTGCGGACAGCCGCAATCCCGGCGGCCAGGGCAGCGACGGCCGCGACCAGCCAGGGCAGGGCGGCTCGCTGGCCGACCGCCAGCAGGCGCTGCGCCAGCAGTTGCAGCAGCAGCAGGACGGGCTGCCCTATCTGGGCGGCGAGGCCGGCGAGGCCGCGCGCGAGGCGCTGGACCGGGCAGGCCGCGCTATGGAGGGGGCCGAGGAGGCCTTGCGCGGCGGCGATAATGCCGAGGCTATTGACCGGCAATCCGACGCGATGGAAGCGCTGCGCGAAGGCATGCGCAGCCTGGGCGAGGCGCTGGCGCAGCAACAGCAGCCGGGACAGCAGAACGGGCAGCAGCCCTCTGCCACCGCGCAGGGAGAGCGCCTGGACCCGCTGGGCCGCAACAACGGCAGCATCAGCGACGGCGGCAAGGTGGGCGAGGGCAATGCCTACCGCCGCGCCTGGGATCTGCTGGAGGATATCCGCCGCAGGGCCGGCGAGCGGGAGCGCAGCGAGCGCGAACGCGGCTATTTGCAGCGGCTGCTGGACCGGTTCTGAGTGCCGGTGCCGCATGCCGGGTCCGGATGACGGCCCGTCCTGAGCGCCTGAAAGAGGCCGGTCAGGCCGTACCGGTCAATGGACGCGGCTCACTGAATGTGAGTTGCTGAGTGCGGGTTACTGGACGCCGGTCAGCGATTTGACCTGCCCGTCCAGCCACAGCCGGGCCTGATCCACCCATCCGACATAGCTGGTCAGCATGGAATCCGCCTGCGGCAGCTTCTCGGCAATCAGCGGCGCATTGTCATAGACCATGACCAGGATCAGCGCGGCAATGACCGAGACCGAGAAGCCGCGGGCAAAGCTGCTTTTACGCCGCGCAGCCTGGTCTTGCGGATCGGTCTGCGGGGCGGGGGCCGCACCGCCGGCAGAGCGCAGGGTCGAATTGATTTCCTCAATATCCGGCAGCAGTTCCTTGCGGGAGCCGCTTTCGGCGGCGGCAATCTGGCGCGGGTCCTCGCCACGGATGCGCGCCATCCGGTCCCGCGCCTGGCGGCTGCGGCGGGCGGCCTCGTCCTCTGCGGCCGCGGCCTCCTCAAGCCCCAGATCGGGCTGGGTTTCCAGCCCCTGGCTTTCGGCAGCACGCAGCGAGGCTTCGCGTTCGGCCTCCTCGCGAAGAATGTCCGTCAGCGCCGGATCCAGCGCCCGGTTGCGCGGCGGCGCAGTGCCGGCGCTGTCCTCTGGCATCTCCTCTGCCACCTCCTCTGCCGGGGCGGGGGCATCTTCTACTTCGGGGCTATCCGGTTCAGCTGCTTCCTGGGCAGGTGCCGTATCATAGGAATAATCTGCCGTGTCCTCAGGCTCGGCTTCTGCCGCTGCTTCTGCCTCCGGTTCAAGGGAGGTGTCCGCTTCCGGCTGCTCCTCGGCACTGTCCAGGGGCGGTTGCGGCGCGGCTTCCTGCGGCATGGGGGCAGCGGCTGCCACCTCTGCCGGTTCTTCAGCTGCGGCAATGCCGGGCGCGGCTTGAAACCAGGTCTGGCCGCAGTTGGAACATTGCACGTCCCGGCCTTCCGCAGGGATCACATCCTCGGGCACTTCGTACTGGGCTGCGCAATTCGGGCAGGTCAGGCGCATCATGCTCTCCTCGGCACCATTCCGCCGTCCAGCTGGCGGCAGGTTGTTTTCATTCGATTATATGCAGCCGGGCCGTCTGGCGAAAGAGTCAATCGCCCAAGCCCGCCCAGCCGGGGCAGGGCCCGGGTTTCCCGGCAACAGAACGCCCGTTGAAGCCCCCATTGAAACTGCAGCCCCCATGGGGCAAAACACCCGGGCGCCAGCTGGCGCGCAATCAGGGGGCGGCAGTGATTGAGCTGGAAAATGTAGGCTATAACTACGGCGGCGGCGAGCTGCTGGATGCCGTGTCGGTGCAGCTGGCACCGGGGTCCTTCCACTTTCTGACCGGACCGTCCGGCGCTGGCAAGACCACCCTTCTGAAGCTTTGCTACGGGGCGCTGATGCCAACCGCGGGCCGGGTGCGCGCCTTCAACATGGATGTGCATGGGCTGGACCGCGACCAGATGGCCTATCTGCGCCGCCGGGTGGGGGTCGTGCATCAGGACTGCCGGTTCCTGGACCATCTGCCGGTCATTGAAAATATTGCCCTGCCGCTGCTGGTTTCGGGGCGCGAGCTGAACCATGAGGAGGCCAATCTGCGGGAATTGCTGAATTGGGTCGGCCTGTCGGAACGCGCCCATGCGCTGCCGCCGGAGCTGTCGGGCGGTGAGCGGCAGCGGGCGGCGCTTGCGCGCTCGGTGATCCTGTCGCCGGATGTGATCATCGCGGATGAACCCACCGGCAATGTGGATTGGGAAATGTCGCAGCGGCTGCTGCAGCTCCTGGTGGAGCTGAACCGGATGGGCAAGACCATCCTGGTCGCCACCCATGACCTGTCGCTGATCCGCGCCGCCAAGAACCAGGTGCAGGCGCGGGTGCTGCGGATTTCGAACCGGCAATTGCAGCTGGCGGGGGCGGATCTATGAGCGAGGGCAGGCTGCGCAAGCTGATCCTGGGCGATGCCCAGGCCAACCGGGTGGTGCCGCCCAGCGGCTTTACCGCCCAGCTGACGCTGTTTGTATCCGGCGCCATGGCCTTTCTGGCGGTGTTTGCGCTGGCGCTGTCGATGGCATCAGGCAGGCTGGCAGACCAATGGGCCTCGGAGCTGGCGCGTGCCGCCACCCTGCGCATCAATGCCCCGGCTGAGCAGCGCGCGGCGCAGACAGAGGCGGCGCTGGACATCCTGCGCCAGACGCCTGGCGTGGCCACTGCCCGCGCGCTTACCGGCGAGGAGCAGGCGGCGCTGCTGGCACCTTGGTTCGGCGCCAGCCTGCCGCTGGGCGACCTGCCGCTGCCGCAGCTCATCGAGGTGACAGGGGAGGAAAGCGGCTATGACGCCCAGGGGCTGCGGCTGCGCCTGCAGGCCGAAGTGCCGGGCGCGGTGCTGGATGACCACACCCGCTGGCGGGCCCCGCTGGTAGAGGCCGCGCAGGCGCTGCGGCGGCTGGCCTGGGTGTCGATCCTGCTGATCGGCGGCGCCACCGCCGCGATGATCACCCTGGCCGCCAATGCGGCGCTGGCCGCCAACGCCCAGGTGATCGAGGTGCTGCGGCTGGTCGGCGCGCTGGACAGCTATATCGCCCAGGCCTTCATCCGCCGCTTCACGCTGCGGGCGCTGACCGGCGCCGCGGCAGGTGTGGCACTGGGCATGACCGGGGTCTGGCTGATGCCGGAAGCCTCTGACGAGGGCGGTTTCCTCACCGGGCTTGGCTTTCAGGGCTGGGGCTGGCTGGTGCCGTTGCTGATCCCGCCGCTGGGTGCGCTGGTGGCCTTTGCCGCCACCACCCGCGCGGCCACCAAACGTTTGGGAGAACTGTCGTGATGCGTCTTTTCCGGCTGCTGCGCTCGGTGCTGTTTGACATCCATGTTTATGCCTCGATGCTGGTTCTGGGCCTGGTGTTCGCGCCCTGGGCGGTGGTGTCGCGCAAGGGCGCCCGGGCGGCCTGCAAAACCTATTGCCGCTGGGTGCTGTGGAGCGCGTCCTGGATGGTGGGGATCCGCACCGAGGTGCGCGGCCCGGTGCCTGAGGGCGAGGTGATCATTGCCGCCAAGCATCAGAGCTTTCTGGACATTCTGATCATCTTCAACGCGCTGCCTTCGGCCCGTTTCATCATGAAGCGGGAATTGCTGTGGACGCCGGTGATCGGGGTTTATGCCCGCCGTCTGGGCTGCGTGCCGGTAAACCGCGGCAAGCGCGGTGCGGCGATTGCCAAGATGGTCAAAGATGTCGCTGCGCAAAGCCGGGAGCCGGGCCAGCTGGTGATCTACCCGCAGGGGACGCGGGTGATGCCGGGCGCCGAGAAACCATACAAAGTTGGCACAGCGGTGCTCTATGAGGGGCTGGGACAAGCCTGTGTTCCCGTGGCAACCAATGTCGGCGTTTTCTGGCCCCGCAACGGGCTGATGCGAAACCCGGGCCTTGGGGTGGTGGAATTCCTTGAGCCGATGGCGCCCGGGATGCGGCCAAAAGCCTTCATGAAAGACTTGGAAGCGAGGGTTGAAGGCCGTTCCGCAGCGCTGATGCGCGAGGCGGGCTTCGATCCAGGACAGCCCGCGCTGCAGAGCTGATCTGCGGCGGCGGCTGCGGCAGGCGGCGCAAGGAAATTCAAATTTCCTTGGCAAAAGTTTTTGCAAAACTTTTGTGCGCCGGCTTTCGGAACCTGCGGCGGAAATCCGGCTGCTGCGCGTTTGTATTTCAGCCAGCGCAACCGTCCGGCGTTTGCGCCACCACTCACCTGCCGGCCGTTGTGCCGGGCCTGGCTGGCAGGACAACCCCTTGCCAGCCCGGCGCCCTTTCAGCGGATCACTTCGCCAATCAGGATCTGCGGCTGCACGTTGGTGAAATTCGGGATGTCGGCCAGGGCGGGGCCGGCCGCCTGCATCGCCGCATCCATTGCCGCCTGATCGGCAAAAACCATAGTTGCGACAGCATGGTAAGGCGCGGGCGCATCCGTGCCGCCGGCCAGCCCTTTGGTCACAATGATGCTTTGGGTGTGCGGTGCGATATGTTCGTCCACCAGCGCCATATGCGCCGCGGCATAATAGCCGTGATCGAACCGGCTTTCTTCGCTGACAGGGTAGATGACTTGCAGTGAAACGGGCATTGATGGCCTCCTGTGGCTGCATTGCAGGGGCACTAGAGCCGGTCTTTGCCGCCCTGCCAATGGAAAAAGGGCAGCTGCGTCAAGCTGCCCTTTTTGCTGAAATCTCTCTGCCCGGCGCTTAGCTGTGGATCGGTCCGTCGCCGCAGGCCAGAGCGGCCTCGCGCACGGCTTCGGAATAGGTCGGGTGGGCGTGGCAGGTGAGCGCCACATCCTCGGCCGAGGCGCCGAACTCCATTGCCACACACAGTTCGTGGATCATGTCGCCCGCCGCCGGGCCGATGATCGCGGCGCCCAGGATGCGGTCGGTTTCCTTGTCGGCGATGATTTTGACAAAGCCGCCCTCAGCCTGGCCGACGGCCTTGGCGCGGGCGTTGCCCATGAACATGAACTTGCCCACCTTGGTCTTCTTGCCTTCGGCCTTCAGCGCATCTTCGGTCTGACCCACGGTGGCCACTTCAGGCGTGGTGTAGACGACACCCGGAATGACGCCGTAATTCACATGGCCATGCTTGCCGGCAATCACCTCGGCCACCGCCATGCCCTCATCCTCGGCCTTGTGCGCCAGCATCGGGCCTTCGATCACATCGCCGATGGCATAGATGCCGGGGATATTGGTGCGCCAGTGGTTGTCGGCGGCGATCTGGCCGCGCCCGGTCATCTTGACGCCAAGCGCATCCAGGCCGAGGCCGTCGCTGTAGGGTTTGCGGCCCGTGGCTACCAGCACAACATCGGCGTCCAGCGTGACCTCGTCGCCGCCTTTCTTGGGCTGGTATTTGACCTTGGCCTTGGTCTTGGTGGTCTCCACCCCCTGTACCGCGGCGCCCAGGATGATGTTGAGGCCCTGCTTTTCCAGGATCCGCTTGAAGCTGCGCTGCACGTCCTTGTCCATGCCGGGGCAGACCGCGTCCATGTATTCCACCACGGTCACTTCCGACCCGAGGCGGGCATAAACCGAACCCAGCTCCAGCCCGATCACGCCCGCACCGATCACCGCCAGTTTCTTGGGGATCTTCGGCAGCTCCAGCGCGCCGGTGGAGGAGACCACGATCTTTTCGTCGATCTCCACACCCGGAATGGAGGTGGGCACCGAGCCGGAGGCGATCACGATGTTCTTGGCCTCATGCACCTCGCCGCCGACCTGCACCTTGCCGGCCGCCGGGATGGAGGCCCAGCCCTTGATCCAGTCGATCTTGTTCTTCTTGAACAGAAACTCGATGCCGCCGGTGTTCTGGCCGATGACCTCGTCCTTGTAGGCCTTCATCTGGTCCCAATCGACCGAGGGGCTTTTGCCCTTGAGGCCCATATGGGCAAAGTTGTGCTCCGCCTCATGCAGCAGATGGGTTGAATGCAGCAGCGCCTTAGAGGGAATGCAGCCGACGTTCAGGCAGGTGCCGCCAAGGGTCTCGCGCCCCTCGACAACAGCTGTCTTCAGTCCCAGCTGGGCGCAGCGGATGGCGCAGACATAGCCGCCGGGGCCGGCGCCGATTACGATGACGTCATATTGGGACATGGGTCGGTTTTCCTCTGTTCTCCCTGGTTCCGTTTGGCGGAACACGCGTTAGGGGATAGTGGTCTTAGGATCAGACGGGGGTCAACATCTTGATCGAGATATTGGTGACCCCGTCGCGTTCAAGGTGCATGGCGAGTTCCTCCGAGCCGAAAAAGGCGCGGGCCTTCTCCAGATCGGTG
Source organism: Leisingera sp. ABD4_442 (assembly GCF_056160905.1). Lineage (NCBI taxonomy): Bacteria > Pseudomonadati > Pseudomonadota > Alphaproteobacteria > Rhodobacterales > Roseobacteraceae > Leisingera > Leisingera sp. ABD4_442. Next base: position 42,429 of record NZ_JBSWYB010000024.1, read on the forward strand.
ATCGCGAACAGCGCCACGGCGTGGTTTTTCCGGTCCGGATCGCTCCAGACGTTCAGATCGGTGATGCCGGCGGCCTGCCGGTTGCGCTTGTCCTGCCTGAAGACGGTGAGCCAGGCGTTGAAATCGGCTACGTCGGCCTGCCAGAGCACATGAGTTGCCATTGGTCTTCTCCTTATTCCGTTCTGGAAGCAGGATGGACCGGAAGGGCAGGGGAGCGCTTTGACTACGCTCAAGAAATCCCGTCGTGCGCTTGGCCGTGTCAGGAAGGGGGCGCTGCCCCCGGCCCTGGCGGGCCTCCCCCGGGATATTTTCGGCCAGAAGAAGCATCATGCGCGGAGCGCCCCTGCGGGCATGGCGGCGGGGCCGCTGGTCGCGATGAGCCAGATTGCGGTGTGCAGGTAAGGCACGCCGCTGAGGTTTGCGGGCAGGCAGAGGGCGCGGCCCGCGAGGTAGGTGTAGAGCCCGGTGGTGATCAGGGAACTTTTGAGGCCGGCCAGTTCCGCAACCAGGGCGAGGCTGATGAAGACCGGGGCGGTTTCCAGAAAGTTGGTGAAGGCCCGCCGCGCCCGCCCTGCCCGCGCGCCGCGGCTGACGGCTGTGTCGCGCGGGCCTGCGGTCCAGGCGTTGCCAACGGATAGCTTTAGCAGGAAGCTGTCGCAGCTCACGTGGATCAGGGCGAGGATCGAGAGGCAGACAAGGCCCCAGAGCGGGAGGGTCATGCCTGTCCTGCCTCTGGTTGGTCCATGAGTGCTAGGAGTTCGGTATGCTGCTTTGGGATGTCGACAGTTCGTTCCCGAACTGACTCAGAAACAAGAAAGTCTCGATGTAACATCTTTGAGGCTAGCAAACTCACACAGTTTACAAAGGTCGCTCGGTAGTCGCTCTTGGCAACCCAATTTAGCTCTTGTTCATCGACTTCTTTCGAAGGATGTTTTCTGAGTTCGCCAACTTTGCTTCGAATGCTCTCGTCCGAAAACTCGATAAAAAGATTGTGCGCAAACTTGTTGCGAATTTCTGCAGCTTGGCGAAGTGCACTTCGCTCGATTGAACTAATAAAACCCAAACAGAGGCAAAAATCACACCGCGCACTAAACTCCCCTAGAGGACGCATAGTACCAGTCAAATTCTTCGCAGCTTTGCTGTCGCCAAGTTGTGCAAGAACGATGCGCTCCACCAAAAGTTCAAGGTACGAAACGGCCGAGATGACACATCCACGATCAGTCTCTTTAAAGAGGTCGTTGGTGAATTTGCAAAATTCTCTTTTTCTTTGGTTCTCAATACCGGGATTTGTCCATTTAGGGTCCATCTCAGGGAAACCAATCGAATAGAGGTATTGTTACTAGAATTGCCCGCTGGGCGGAATAGCCCGCCCAGCGGAGAGGAAATTAGCTAATTACAAATCCATCAGCAAACGCCGCGGATCTTCCAGCGCTTCCTTGACGCGGACCAGGAAGGTCACGGCGCCTTTGCCGTCGACGATGCGGTGGTCATAGCTCAGCGCCAGATACATCATCGGGCGGATTTCCACCTTGCCGTTGATCGCCATCGGGCGGTCCTGGATCTTGTGCATGCCCAGGATGCCGGACTGCGGCGGGTTCAGGATCGGCGAGGACATCAGCGAGCCGTAGACGCCGCCGTTGGAGATGGTGAAGGTGCCGCCCTGCATCTCGGCCATCGACAGCTTGCCGTCGCGGGCGCGGGCGCCTTTTTCGGCAATCGCCTTTTCAATGGCGGCAAAGGACATCGCGTCCGCATCGCGGATCACCGGCACCACCAGGCCCGTGGGGGTGCCCGCGGCGATGCCCATATGGACGAAGTTCTTGTAGACGATGTCGGTGCCGTCGATCTCGGCGTTGACCTCCGGCACTTCTTTCAGCGCGTGGCAGCAGGCCTTGGTGAAGAAGGACATGAAGCCCAGTTTTACGCCGTGCTTCTTCAGGAACAGGTCCTTGTACTCGTTGCGCAGCGCCATCACCTCGGTCATGTCGACCTCGTTGTAGGTGGTCAGCATGGCGGCGGTGTTCTGGCTGTCCTTCAGGCGCTTGGCGATGGTCTGGCGCAGGCGGGTCATCTTGATCCGCTCTTCACGCGCCGCGTCATCGGCGGTGACGGGGCCGCGCACCTGGGCAGGTGCCGGGGCAGGTGCCGCGGGCGGCGCCGCCTTGGCAGCGGCCACGGCGGCGGCGACGTCTTCCTTCATGATGCGCCCGTCCCGGCCGGTGCCGGCGACCTGCGTGCCATCAATGCCGGCTTCTGCCATAGCCTTTTCGGCCGAGGGTGCGTTGGCCACATCCTTGGAGCTGCCGGCAGCGGCGGCCGGGGCAGGGGCTGCGGCAGGGGCTGCGGCGGCACCGGCGGCGGCGGAGGCGATCACACCCAGCTGCGAGGAAGCCTGCACGGTGGCGCCTTCCGCCGCCATGATCTCGGTCAGCACGCCGGGTGCGGGGGCGGGAACCTCGACAGAGACCTTGTCGGTTTCCAGCTCGCACAGCATTTCATCCTGCGCGACGCTGTCGCCCACCTTTTTGAACCAGGAGGACACAGTCGCCTCGGAGACCGACTCGCCAAGTGCGGGAACCATGACCGGCACCGGCGCGCCGTTATCGCCGGAGGACGCAGCAGCAGGAGCCGGTGCCGCCGCCTTTCCAGCAGAGGGCGCGGCAGGGGCTGCGGCAGCGCCGTTGGCTTCGGTCAGGGTGGCCAGCAGCGCATCAACGCCGACGGTGTCGCCTTCTGCGGCAACGATCTCGCCCAATGTCCCGGCGGCAGGCGAGGGCACTTCGACAGTCACCTTGTCGGTTTCCAGTTCGCAAAGCATTTCATCGGCATTGACGCTGTCGCCGGGCTTCTTGAACCAGGTGGCCACGGTGGCCTCGGTCACGGATTCGCCCAGGGTGGGTACGCGGACTTCGGTTGTCATGTCTCTTTATCCTCAGATGCTCAGCGCTTCGTTCACGAGGGCTGCTTGTTGGGCTTTGTGTTCGCTGGCCAGGCCGGTTGCGGGCGAGGCCGAGGTGGCACGGCCTGTATAGACGGGCCGGGTGTGCTTGGCGCCGATGCGGGTCAGCACCCATTCGATGTTGGGCTCAATGAAGGTCCAGGCGCCCTGGTTCTTGGGCTCTTCCTGGCACCAGACCATTTCCGCCTGCTTGAAGCGTTCCAGCTCCTTCACCATCGAGATGGCGGGGAACGGGTAGAACTGCTCGATCCGCATCAGGTAGACGTCATTGATGCCGCGGGCGTCGCGTTCTTCCAAGAGGTCGTAGTAGACCTTGCCCGAGCACATCACCACACGCTTGATCTTGTCGTCCGCCACCAGCTGGGTGTCGGAGTTACCGTGCTGCGCGTCGTCCCACAGCACCCGGTGGAAGCTGGAGCCGGTGGTGAATTCCTCTGCCTTGCTGACCGCCAGCTTGTGGCGCAGCAGCGACTTCGGCGTGACCAGGATCAGCGGCTTGCGGAAGGTGCGGTGCAGCTGGCGGCGCAGGATGTGGAAGTAGTTGGCCGGCGTGGTGCAGTTGGCCACGATCCAGTTGTCCTGGCCGCACATCTGCAGGAAGCGCTCCAGCCGGGCGGAGGAGTGCTCCGGCCCCTGGCCCTCAAACCCGTGCGGCAGCAGGCAGACGAGGCCCGACATCCGCAGCCATTTGCTTTCACCGGAGGAGATGAACTGGTCGAACATGATCTGGGCGCCGTTGGCGAAGTCGCCGAACTGGGCCTCCCACAGAGTGAGCGCATTGGGTTCCGCCAGCGAGTAGCCGTATTCAAAACCCAGCACCGCATATTCGCTGAGGGCCGAGTCGATCACCTCATACTGGGACTGGCCGGCGCGGATGTTGTTGAGCGGGAAATACCGCTCCTCGGTCTCCTGGTTGACGATGCCGGAATGGCGCTGCGAGAAGGTGCCGCGGGTGGCGTCCTGGCCTGCCAGGCGCACCGGGTAGCCTTCCAGCATCAATGAGCCAAAGGCCAGCGCCTCGCCGGTGGCCCAGTCAAAACCCTCGCCGCTTTCGAACATCTTGCCGCGGGCGTCCAGAACCCGGCCGACGGTGCGGTGCAGCGGGAAGCCCTCGGGCACGCGGCTGAGGGCGGTGCCGATCTCGGCCAGGGTCTCTGGCGCGATCGCGGTGCGGCCGCGCTGGTAGTCTGCGTCCTTCTTGTCCAGATGCGACCAGCGCCCGTCCAGCCAGTCGGCCTTGTTGGGCTTGTAGTCCTTGCCGCTTTCGAACTCTTCGTTCAGATGCGCCTGGAAGGCGGCCTTCATATCCTCAATCTCCCCTTCGGGGATCAGGCCATCCTTGACCAGGCGGTCGGTGTACAGGCTGAGGGTGGTCTTGTGGCCCTTGATCTTCTTGTACATCAAGGGATTGGTGAACATCGGCTCGTCGCCTTCGTTGTGGCCGAAGCGGCGGTAGCAGAAGATGTCCAGCACCACGTCCTTGTGGAACTTCTGGCGGAACTCAGTGGCGACCTTGGCCGCGTGCACCACCGCCTCCGGGTCGTCGCCGTTCACGTGGAAGATCGGCGCCTCAACCACCAGCGCGTTGTCGGTGGGGTAGGGGGAGGAGCGCGAGAAATGCGGCGCGGTGGTGAAACCGATCTGGTTGTTCACCACGATATGCATGGTGCCGCCGGCCTTGTGGCCCTTGAGGCCCGAGAGCGCAAAGCATTCCGCCACCACGCCCTGGCCGGCAAAGGCCGCGTCGCCATGCAGCAGGATCGGCAGCACCTGGCTGCGGTCCTTGTCGCCCAACTGATCCTGCTTGGCGCGGACCTTGCCCAGAACCACCGGGTTCACCGCCTCCAGGTGGGAGGGGTTGGCGGTGAGGGAAAGGTGGACATTGTTGCCGTCAAACGCGCGGTCAGATGACGCGCCGAGGTGGTATTTCACGTCGCCGGAGCCATCCACGTCCTCGGGCTTGAAACTGCCGCCCTGGAACTCGTTGAAGATCGCCCGGTAGGGTTTCTGCATCACGTTGGCGAGGATATTCAGGCGGCCGCGGTGCGGCATGCCGATCACGATGTCGCGCACACCCAGCGCGCCGCCGCGCTTGATGATCTGCTCCATCGCCGGGATGAGGCTCTCGCCGCCGTCGAGGCCGAACCGTTTGGTGCCGGTGTATTTGACGTGCAGGAATTTCTCGAAGCCCTCCGCCTCGACCATCTTATTGAGGATCGCCTTGCGGCCCTCGCGGGTAAAGGTGATTTCCTTGTTGTAGCCCTCGATCCGTTCCTTCAGCCAGCTGGCCTGCTCCGGGTCGGAGATATGCATGTACTGCAGCGCAAAGGTGCCGCAGTAGGTGCGTTTCACGATCTCGACGATCTGGCGCATGGTGGCGACCTGCAAGCCCAGCACGTTGTCGAGGAAGATCGGCCGGTCCATGTCGCCGTCCGTGAAACCATAGGATTTCGGGTCCAGCTCCGGATGCGGAGTGGCGGCGCGCATGCCCAGCGGGTCCAGATCAGCCGCCAGATGGCCGCGGATCCGGTAGGCGCGGATCAGCATCAGGGCGCGGATCGAGTCCAGCACCGCGCGCTGAATCTGATCATCGGTGACCTCAACGCCCTTGGCAGCGGCCTTGTCCTTGATTTTCTTGCCCGCGCCCTTGGCCTCGGCGGGGGCCGGCCATTCGCCGGTCAGCGCGCCGGTCAGATCGTCATTTGGGGCCGGCGGCCAGTCGCCGCGCGCCCAGGAGGGGCCTTTGGCCTCTGCCTTCACGTCCAGTTCAGCGTCGCCCATCTGGCGGAAGAATTCGGCCCAGGCGGCATCCACCGCGCCCGGGTCATTGGCGTAACGGGCATAGAGCTGCTCCAGATACTCCGCATTGTGCCCCTGCATGAAAGAGGAGGCGTGGAAGAGGTCGTTTGGGCTTTGTTCGGTCATCTTAGCCTCACAGGGTCGGGATTGTCTTGACGGTAAGTACCCAAGGGGAAGAACTACTTCCCTCGGGTAAAAAATCGGGAAACTGCATCAGGTGAATTTCTGCCTGCAGCATGTCATGCTCTTGTTCGCGCCCGGTTGCCGAGTGGAACAGAGACGTCAGAATGCCAGGAAATGTGTCAATCTTAGCAGTGAAGTGCTCATAGCTATCCGCCCTGGACGCGCTAAATGACAGGTCCTCGTGCGACAACAGAGCTGTTGCCCAATCCTCAGGAATGTTTGTTACGGTGCAGACTGCAAAAGCACCTCTGACCAAGCTGGAAAGGGAAAACTCGATAGGCAGCTTGTGATCGCCATCGAACCACCAAAGGGAGCGCACACGCCGCTTGTCGTCAAGCATGGCGCTTTCTCTAAACAACGCAGGCTGCTTTGCGCGGCTTAGTTCCGAACGGTTTTTTTCATGAATTCTGTCATACCAGCGCTCGGAAAAATCATCATTGGAAAAAAACTTCTTCAGCGCCTCAGCAGGCAGGTCTTCAAGAGAAACAAACGATCTGCTCAAAGCCGCATTTAAGGAAAGTGACGCGAATTTCTTTTCTTCGTTTTGAGCGAGCGGGCGAAGCGAAAGCTCGGAATGCAAACGTGCAACTGCGCCATGCCTTTCAAGATCGTAGCTGGTTTCATCGATACACGCGGAAACAAGGCTGGCAAATTCTTTGAATTCATGGGCTTCAGCATTGGCAGCAGGGCATATGCCTAAAGCAAGCATGCACACGATTGCCCGGCGCAGGGCGCCTGGCAGCGCCCGTCCCGCCCCCGTCAAACCGGAGGTTTGCCTCCGGCAAAACGGGGCGGGCGCTTCGCACCCTCCCCGCCGGGACGAGCGCTGGACACTGCCATGGCGCGCTGCGGGAGCCATCTTACTTGCCGATCGCTTTCAGCACCGCTTCACCCAGGCCGGCCGGGCTTTCGGCGACAACGATGCCTGCGGATTTCATCGCTTCGATCTTGTCCTCGGCGCCGCCCTTGCCGCCGGCGACAATCGCGCCCGCGTGGCCCATGCGGCGGCCCGGAGGGGCGGTGCGGCCTGCGATGAAGCCTGCCACCGGCTTCTTGCGGCCCTTCTTGGCCTCATCGGCCAGGAACTGCGCCGCTTCTTCCTCGGCGGAGCCGCCGATTTCGCCGATCATGATGATGCTCTCGGTCTCATCGTCGGCCAGGAACCATTCCAGCACGTCGATATGCTCGGTGCCCTTGATCGGGTCGCCGCCGATGCCGACGCAGGTCGACTGGCCCAGGCCCACGTCGGTGGTCTGCTTCACCGCCTCATAGGTCAGGGTGCCGGAGCGGGACACCACGCCGACGGAGCCGCGGCGGTGGATGTGGCCGGGCATGATGCCGATTTTGCAGGCGTCAGGCGTAATCACGCCGGGGCAGTTGGGGCCGATCAGGATTGAGGAGGAGTTCTCCAGCGCCCGCTTCACCTTCATCATGTCCAGAACCGGGATGCCTTCTGTGATCGCCACGATCACTTCCATTTCGGCGTCGATCGCCTCAAGGATGGAATCCGCGGCAAACGGCGGCGGCACGTAGATCACGGAGGCATTGGCTTCGGTCACATGCTTGGCTTCATGCACCGAGTTGAAGACCGGCAGGTTCAGGTGGGTCTGGCCGCCTTTGCCGGGGGTCACGCCGCCGACCATCTGGGTGCCATAGGCGATGGCCTGCTCGGAGTGGAATGTGCCTTGAGAGCCGGTAAAGCCCTGACAGATGACCTTGGTGTTTTCGTCGATAAGGACTGCCATGTTTTTGGTTCCTTCAAGCGGTATGTGTGTGTTGGGTCTGCGGGGTGGCCAGGGAACGGCCGTCGAAGCGGATTTTTTCGAGGGTGGCCCGCCCCAGGACCACGCTGGGAAGTATTCGGAAGCCGCCGCGGAACTCATAGATCCCGCGCCGGAGTTTCTGGCGGATCAGCGGCCAGCCCTTGGGCCGGTGGCGCGCCGGGCCGATAGCGTGCTCGCCGGGGGCCTCGTTGCCCTGTTCGGCAAGTGCAGGCTGCACCTGATAGACCTTGAGCGCGCGCGCCGGCAGCGAGGCGTCAAAGTTGAACAGCAAGTTGTCCAGGGTGATTTCGAACGGGCGGCTGTCCAGCAGGTGCTGTGCAGCCTGGCGCGAGATCACATAGGCCGCGCCGCCGGCATGGCGGGACAGCATCTGGCGCACCTCGCGGCCAAGATGGGTGAAGCCATCCTTGCCAAGTGCCACCTGCAGTTTCTTGGCCCGCCAGCGTTCGAACTTGACGATGCCGGCATCTGCGGGCCACCAGGACAGATCCGCCAGCCAGGCGCCGGTGTCGGGCGACAGGAAAACGTCATCCTCCAGGATCAGCGCCACATCGGCGTCTGACGCCAGCAGCGCCTCCCAGGCCTTGGCATGGCTGAGGGTGCAGGCCATGTCCTTGGTCTGGAAATAGCCCCAGTTGCCCTCAGGTGCGCATTGTTTGAGCATCTCCTCGCGGCTGATCTCGGTGCTGTCCACCGCATCAACGCGCTCAGCCGAGAGCCCGGCCTGATCCAGCTCCCGCTGCATCAGCTCCGCCCGGCCCGTCGCCTGCCGCAAGCCTATGAGGTAGACAGCCGCCTTCACCGGATCTGGCCCTTAGCCCTTCACCGCTTTCACGATCTTCTCGGCGCCGTCTTTCAGGTTGTCGGCGGCGATCACGTCGAGGCCGGAGGTGTTGATGATCTCCTTGCCCTGCTCAACGTTGGTGCCTTCAAGGCGGACCACCAGCGGCACCTTCAGGCCGACTTCCTTCACCGCGGCGACCACGCCCTCGGCGATCACGTCGCAGCGCATGATGCCGCCGAAGATGTTGACCAGGATGCCTTTGACGTTGGGGTCGGAGGTGATGATCTTGAACGCTTCGGTCACCTTCTCCTTGGTGGCGCCGCCGCCCACGTCGAGGAAGTTGGCAGGCTCAGCGCCGTAAAGCTTGATAATGTCCATGGTGGCCATCGCGAGCCCTGCGCCGTTCACCATGCAGCCGATCTCGCCATCCAGCGCGATGTAGTTCAGGTCGTACTTGGAGGCTTCCAGCTCTTTCGGGTCTTCCTCGGTGGTGTCGCGCAGCTCAGCGACGTCGGCGTGGCGGTAGACCGCGTTGCCGTCAAAGCCGACCTTGGCGTCCAGCACCTTGAGGCTGCCGTCGTCGCCGACGATCAGCGGGTTGATCTCCAGCATCTCCATGTCCTTCTCGACGAAGGCTTTATAGAGCTGGCCCATCAGCTTGACGCATTGCTTGACCTGAGCGCCCTCAAGGCCCAGCGAGAAGGCGATGCGGCGGCCGTGGTAGGCCTGGTAGCCAGTGGCCGGGTCGACAGAGAAGGACAGGATCTTTTCCGGGGTGGCGGCGGCCACTTCCTCGATGTCCATGCCGCCCTCGGTGGAGCAGACAAAGGAGATGCGCGAGGTCTGGCGGTCCACCAGCAGCGCCAGGTACAGCTCGGTCTGGATGCCGGAGCCCGCCTCGATGTAGATGCGGTTCACCTGCTTGCCGGCCGGGCCGGTCTGGTGCGTGACCAGGGTGCGGCCCAGCATCTTCTTGGCTTCCTCGGCCGCTTCTTCCACGGATTTGGTCAGGCGCACACCGCCTTTTTCGCCGGCGTCGGCTTCCTTGAAGGAGCCCTTGCCGCGGCCGCCTGCATGGATCTGTGCCTTGACGACCCAAAGCGGCCCGTCCAGTTCGCCTGCGGCGGTTTTGGCGTCTTCGGCCTTCAGCACCACGCGTCCGTCGGACACCGGAGCACCGTAGCTGCGAAGGAGGGCTTTGGCCTGATATTCGTGGATGTTCATTTGAAACTGTCCCGTCTGGCTGCAATTGTCTGGCTTCAATAGGCCGTCTTAAAGCCAAGTGTTAAAGGCTTTTTTGACAGGGGGCAGGGAAATGATGAAGATTTTCAACTTTTGTGATCACGGTTTTCAGGGGTGTGATCACAAATTAGCGGAAGCTTAACGGCTGTGATTCGAGGTTGCATGCCATAGGCCGCTACCGCCGTATCATGGCGCAAAAACGTCAGCCGCCGGAACCGCGACGCTGCGGCAAAAGGAAAAGGGCCCGCCGAAGCGGACCCTCTGAACTGTCTGAAGCTTTGCGGCTTAGGCCAATGAGCTGTCGATGCCCTTGCAGGCCTCGACCAGGCCTTTCACGGCGTTGACCGAATTGTCGAACATGGCCTGTTCTTCTTCGTTCAGCTGGATGTTCACCACTTTTTCGATGCCGCCGGCGCCGATCACGGTGGGCACGCCCACATACATGTCCTTGACGCCCAGCTCGCCGTCGCAATAGGCGGCACAGGGCAGCACGCGCTTCTGGTCCTTCAGATAGGCTTCGGCCATTTCGATTGCGGAGGTGGCCGGCGCGTAGAAGGCGGAACCGGTTTTCAGCAGGCCAACGATTTCGGCGCCGCCGTCACGGGTACGCTGCAGGATCGCGTCCAGGCGCTCCTGGGTGGTCCAGCCCATCTTGACCAGGTCGGGCAGCGGGATGCCGGCAACGGTGGAATAGCGCACCGACGGCACCATGGTGTCGCCGTGGCCGCCCAGAACAAATGCGGTGACGTCTTTCATGGAGACGCCGAATTCCTCGGCCAGGAAGTGGCGGAAGCGGGCGGAGTCCAGCACGCCGGCCATGCCGCAGACCTTGGAGTGGGGCAGGCCGGAGAATTCGCGCAGGGCCCAAACCATCGCGTCCAGCGGGTTGGTGATGCAGATCACGAAGGCGTTCGGCGCGTGGTCGCGGATGCCTTCGCCGACGGATTTCATCACCTTCAGGTTGATGCCCAGCAGGTCGTCGCGGCTCATGCCCGGCTTGCGCGGCACGCCGGCGGTCACGATGCAGACATCGGCGCCTGCGATGTCCTCATAGGACTGGGTGCCCTTCAGGGAGGCGTCGAAGCCCTCGGAGGGACCGGATTCTGCGATGTCCAGCGCCTTGCCTTCGGGGATGCCTTCGGCAATGTCGAAGAGAACGACGTCGCCCAGTTCCTTGAGGGCTGCGAGATGTGCGAGGGTGCCGCCGATCTGACCTGCGCCGATGAGGGCGATTTTGGGTCGTGCCATTGGAAAATGTCTCCGGTCCGGTTGAAATTTCCTGATGCCTACGGCGTAAAACCGGGCCGTGCAAGGGTTCTGCGCTGCGGCAAAGGGTGCTGTATGCTTGTGTATACCGCGTTGATACCGCTAAACCGTCAGTAATCCGGGGGTTTCAGAGGGCGGGTGATGGCAGCAATTGATGCGATGTTTTTCGTTTTTGCCATTCCTGCGGTCGTTTTTGCGGGCGTGTCCAAGGGCGGTTTCGGTTCCGGCGCGGCCTTTGCCTCGGCTTCGATTCTGGCTTTGGTGCTGGAGCCGGGCATGGCGCTGGCGCTGATGCTGCCCTTGCTGATGCTGATCGACATGGCCACGCTGCGGCCCTATTGGGGGCGCTGGAACCTGCGGGCGTCATTGCTGCTGATTGGCGGCGGCTTGCCCGGCGTGGCACTGGGCGCCTGGCTGTATTCGGCGGTGGACGGCGATGCGATGCGGGTGCTGATCGGCGCCGTTTCCGTTGGCTTTGTGCTGTGGCAGCTGCGCGGGCGTCTGGGGCTGCGGCTGGCCACTGAGACGCCGCTGTCCACCGGGGCAGGGGCGCTGGCCGGGCTGGCGGTGGGGTTCACCAGTTTTGTCAGCCACGCGGGCGGGCCGCCGGCCGCGGTCTATCTCCTCAGCCTCAAGTTGCGGAAGACTGAATACCAGGCCTGCACGGTTCTGATCTTCTGGGCGATCAATATTGCCAAGGCGGTGCCCTATGCGGGGCTGGGGATGTTCACACGTGAAACCCTGCTGCTGGACCTGCTGCTGGCGCCCTTTGCCTTGCTCGGCGCCTGGCTGGGAGTGAAATTGCATCATAGCATTCCGGAACGCTGGTTCTTTGCGCTCACCTATGTGCTGCTGCTGGTGACCGGCACCAAGCTGATCTGGGACGGGCTGACCTGACTGCTGCTCATCAGTTGCTTTCTGCGGCCAGCCCGCGCGGCATCCCCGGCCGCTTGTCAGACAGCCTGGAAACCTGCCTCAAAGACTGCTCAGGCGTCGCTTTCGGCGTCCGGCAGCGCCTCTGCCAGCACTTCATAGGATTGGCCGGAGGCGACCAGACAGGTCATGCCGTTGGGGGTGGTCACCGTGATGGTCCAGCTGCCGGTGTCGGCGGAAGCGAAGGTTTCCATCACCATGCCCTGCTGGCCCATGCCGATGCTTTGGCGGCTTTCGCCGTATTTTTCGGCCAGCCGTTTCACCACTGTATCGCGCGGGGCGCAGTTGCGGCTTTGGGCGGTGGCAGGCGCGGCGGCCAGGGCCAGCGCGGCCAGCGCCAGCGGCAGTGCGAAGATTGAGTGTTTCATCTCGTTTTACCCTTTCCGGAACGGCCGGACAGAGCAGGGTGCCTGACGGCAGCCCCCGGTGTCCCTGTGCGGGCCGGTGTGTAACGCAATTCGAAATGCAGGCCCCATGCCTGCAGGCATCAGGTGCGGCCTGGTGCGGCGGCAGTGTCCTGTGCCTTGGTATCTTTCAGTGTGCCTGCCAGGTGCTGATAAGTGGTTAACTGGGCGTTCGCCGGAAATTCACACATTTTATCAGTTGCTTGCTGCAATCGCGCGAAAGGTTACGCTGCGCTGCGGCGGAATTGTACTTGAAAGTATACAATCGAATCTGTACCGCTTTACGCAACAAAATAACTTTTGGAGAGGTTCCATGGACCCGCGCGCGCGCCCTTACCGTTCGGTTTTGTATATCCCCGGCTCCAACGCGCGTGCGCTGGAGAAGGCCAAAACCCTGCCGGTGGACGCCGTGATCTTTGATCTGGAGGACGCTGTCTCGGCCGATGAAAAACCCAATGCCCGTGCGACCTTGGCACAAGCCTTGGAGGCCGGCGGCTATGGCGCGCGGATGAAAATCGTGCGCATCAACGGGTTGGACACGCCCTGGGGCCGCGAGGATGCCATTGCCGCGGCCAAGATGGATTGCGACGCGATTCTGCTGCCCAAGGTGAGTGCGCCGGAGGACCTGGATGCGCTGGCCGAAATCACCGGGGATATCCCGCTGTGGGCGATGATGGAAACACCGCGCGGGATGCTGAATGCCGCGGCGATTGCGGCGCACCCCAGGCTGCAGGGTATGGTGATGGGCACCAATGACCTGGCCAAGGAACTGCAGACTCGCTACCGTCCCGACCGGATGCCGATGATGGCAGGGCTGGGCCTGTGCCTGCTGGCGGCCAAGGCCGAGGGGCTGGTGATCGTCGATGGCGTCTATAACGCGTTTAAGGATGTTGAGGGGCTGGCGGCGGAATGCGCGCAAGGCCGCGACATGGGCTTTGACGGCAAGACCCTGATCCACCCGGCGCAGGTGGAGGTGGCCAATGCTGCCTTTGCCCCGACCGAGCGCGAGATCGATACCTCGCGCCGCCAGATCGCCGCTTTTGACGAGGCGCAGGCCGCAGGGCAGGGTGTTGCTGTCGTCGATGGCCGGATAGTTGAGAACCTGCATGTGGTGACGGCGCGTGAGATCCTGGCAAAAGCGGATGCAATCGCCGCGCTTTCGGCCTAGCTGTTGACGCGTTTAACAGCTTTGGGAGACTGAGATGACGCTTTTGCTCATAGGCATCCTGTTGTGGTGGGGCGGCCACCTGTTCAAGCGGCTGGCGCCGGATGCCCGCGCCGCCATGGGCAACGGCGGGCGCGGCGCGGTTGCGCTGGTGCTGGTTGCCGGCGTTGTGCTGATGGTGCTGGGTTACCGCAGCACGGATTTCATCCATGTTTGGGCGCCGCCGTCCTTCATGGTGCATATCAACAACCTGCTGGTGCTGATCGCCATCTACATGATGAGCCCGGCGCCGAAGAAGGGCGCGCTGCTGAGCGGCATGCGCCATCCGATGCTGGCGGGCTTCAAGCTCTGGGCCACGGCGCATCTCTTGGTCAATGGCGATCTGGCTTCGATCATCCTGTTCGGCGGGCTTTTGGCCTGGGCGGTGGCTGAGGTCATCGTGATCAACCGGTCCGAACCTGAGTGGCAGCCGGGGCCGAAGGGCTCGATTGCCAAGGATGCGATGTTCTTTGCCGCCTCGATTGTCCTGATGGGGGTGATCGGCTACGTCCATTCCATGGTCGGGCCGTCGCCTTTTCCGGGATAGGCCCTCAGCAGGATAGGAAGCCATGAAACTCTACCGATTTTTGTCCGAGGACGACACCTCTGCCTTCTGCCACAAGGTGACCGATGCGCTGAACAAGGGCTGGGAGCTGCATGGCAGCCCGACCCAGACCTTTGATCCCGTCAAGGGGATCATGCGCTGCGGCCAGGCGGTGGTGAAGGAAGCGGACGGAACCTACACCCCTGAGACCAAACTGGGAGAACACTGATGGCCAAGACCAATCCGGGCCGGTTTTTCGAAGACTATGCCGTCGGCGAAGTGATCCGCCATGCAGTGCCCCGCACTGTATCGGGCGGCGAGCGGGCACTTTACCATGCGCTCTACCCGGCGCGCCATGCGCTCTATTCTTCGGATGAATTTGCCCGGGCTTCTGGTCTGCCCTCGGCGCCGCTGGACGATCTGGCGGCTTTCCATGTGGTGTTCGGCAAGACGGTGCCGGACATTTCTCTGAACGCGCTGGCGAACCTCGGCTATGCCGAGGGGCGCTGGCTGCTGCCGGTCTATCCCGGCGACACGCTGCGCTCGGAGTCCGAGGTGATCGGGCTCAAGCAGAATTCCAACGGCAAGTCCGGCGTGGTCTATGCGCGCACCCGCGGGCTGAACCAGCGGGACGAATGCGTAATGGAGTACGTGCGCTGGGTGATGGTGCGCAAACGTGATATTTCTGCGCTGGCGCCCGAGACGGTGATCCCGGAGCTGGACAAGGTGATCCCGGCGGAGCAGCTGGTGATCCCGGCGGGGCTGGATTTCAGCAACTACGACTTCACCCTGGCCGGCGAGCCGCACCGCTGGGGCGATTACGAGGTGGGCGAGACCATCGACCATGTGGATGGCGTCACCATCGAGGAAGCCGAGCATATGATGGCGACCCGCCTGTGGCAGAACACTGCCAAGGTGCATTTCGACAATACCGCGCGCCCGGATGGCACCCGGCTGATCTATGGCGGCCATGTGATCTCGATGGCGCGGACGCTGTCGTTCAACGGGCTGGCCAATGCGCAGATGATCGTGGGCCTGAATGGCGGGGCGCACGCCAACCCCTGCCTGTCGGGGCTGACGGTGCGGGCCTGGTCCGAGGTGCTGGACAAGGCGGATACCGCGGCGCCGGGTGTTGGCGCGATCCGGCTGCGGCTGGTGGCCACTAAGGGGGGCGCACCGTTTGAGCTGAAGGGCGAGGATGGCAAGTATCTGCCGGATGTGCTGCTGGATCTCGATTATTGGGCCCTGATGCCGAAGTGACCGGGCAGGGGGCTTTGCCCCCTCGCGCCGCTGGCGCTCACCCCCAGGATATTTTCAGCCAGAAGAACAGGGGGCTGGCAGAAATGTGATGACCCTTGGTGCGATTGCCGCTTAAGCTGGCGGCATGCGGGTTTTGCAGCTTCTGGTTTTCTCCATGCTCTCCCTCTGGCCGCTGCGCACAGCGGCCTGCGATCTGGCATTGGTCCTTGCTGTGGATGTCTCCGGCTCTGTCGATGCCGATGAATACCGTGTTCAGATGGATGGGCTGGCGGCCGGCTTGCGCGACGGGGTAGTGTCCGAGGCGCTGGTCAAAGCGCGCGCTCAGGTGCTGCTGCTGCAATGGTCAGGCGAGTCGCGCCAGGAGGTGACGCTGCCCTGGGCGCAAGTGCAGGGTTTTGCTGACGTCGAAGCGCTGGCGCAGCGGATCGAACAAGCGCCGCGGCCGTGGCGCAATTATTCCACCGCAGTAGGGGAGGCGCTGTTTCTGTCGCTGGAGCAGTTTTCGGCTGTGCCAGAGTGCAGGCGCCGGGTGATAGATGTGTCCGGAGACGGGTTCTCCAATGAAGGTGTGGAGCCGCGCGAGGCCCATGCAGCGCTGGCGGCTGCCGGAGTAACCGTGAATGCCATTGCGATCGAACAGAGCGAGCCGGACCTGACCGCCTATTTCTATGAAAATGTGATCCGCGGCGAGGGGGCCTTTGTGGTCACAGCCGCCAGCTTTGCCGACTATCCGTCAAGAATACGCAAAAAACTGGTGAGAGAGATTGCCAGGCAGACCGCAGAGCTTCTCCCGGGTGCGGGCAAACGGGCGCGGGCTTTGCAGTGATTTGCAGAACAGCCCCTGATTCTGCAAAAATTTTTCAATCCGGAGATTTGTGATCACTAATTATTTGCTGTGATCACAAGCCGTGGCCTTTTAGCGCCAACGGAGCAATTTCACACGGTTTTTAACCCTTCCTTCGGGTGACACGACGTAAAAATCGGCTAAAACGTCGTCAGCCAACCGGAAAGGAGCCAACATGGCCGATGTCAATCGGGGCAACCGCCCGCTTTCGCCGCACTTGCAGGTCTACCGGCCGCAGCTGACCTCTGTGACGTCGATCCTGACACGGATCACCGGCAATGCGCTGATCGTCTCGGCGCTGCTGATCGCCTGGTGGTTCCTGGCCGCCGCAACCTCGCCCGGGTATTTCGCCGTTGCCAACGGCCTGCTGACCAGCTGGTTCGGCGATCTGGTGATGACGCTGTCGGCGCTGGGCCTGTGGTATCACACGCTGGCGGGCATCCGGCATCTGATCTGGGACAACGGCATGATGCTGGATCTGGAGCAGGCCGAGAAGCTGGGCTGGTTCGTGGTGATCGGCTCTGCCGTTCTGACCGTCCTGACCATCATCATCGTCTAAGCCCGGGAGGCACACGCAATGCGATATCTGACTGACCGCAAGCGCGCCGTTGGCATGGGCGCTGCAAAATCCGGAACGGAACATCACTGGTCGATGCAGGTGAGCTCGATTGCTCTGCTGATCCTGGTGCCGTTGTTTGTCTTCACCTTCGGCTGCGCTTTGGGCGGCACTTATGAGGAAATCACTGCCTATTATTCCCGGCCATTCCCGGCGATCGTGGCGGCGCTGACCATGTGGGTCGGCATGATGCACTTCAAATCCGGCGCCCAGACCATGATCGAGGATTATGTTCACGGGCTGAAAGGCCGCCTGACGATCATTCTGGTCAACTGCCTGTCCTATGCCGTCGCCGCGACCAGCGTTTATGCGCTGATCCGCCTGGCCCTGTAACTCCCCGAGGTTTCCATCAATGGCTGCTTACGAATACGAAACACATGAATATGACGTGGTCGTGGTTGGCGCCGGCGGGGCTGGCCTCCGTGCGACGCTGGGCATGGCCGAACAGGGCCTGCGCACCGCCTGCGTGACCAAGGTGTTCCCGACCCGCTCCCACACCGTGGCGGCGCAGGGCGGCATTGCCGCGTCCCTGGGCAACATGGGGCCGGACAGCTGGCAGTGGCATATGTATGACACCGTCAAGGGCTCGGACTGGCTGGGTGACACCGACGCGATGGAATACCTGGCGCGCGAGGCCCCCAAGGCGGTTTATGAGCTGGAGCATTACGGCGTGCCCTTCTCGCGCACCGAGGAAGGCAAGATCTACCAGCGCCCGTTCGGCGGCCACACTACCGAGTTCGGTGAAGGCCCCGCAGTGCAGCGCACCTGCGCCGCCGCCGACCGGACCGGCCACGCGATCCTGCATACGCTGTATGGTCAGAGCCTCAAGAACAATGCCGAGTTCTACATCGAGTATTTCGCCATCGACCTGATCATGTCCGAGGACGGGCAGTGCCAGGGCGTTGTGTGCTGGAAGCTGGACGACGGCACCATGCATGTCTTTAACGCCAAGATGGTGGTGCTGGCGACCGGCGGCTATGGCCGTGCCTATTTCTCCGCCACTTCGGCGCACACCTGCACCGGCGACGGCGGCGGCATGGTGGCTCGGGCAGGCCTGGCGCTTCAGGACATGGAGTTCGTGCAGTTCCACCCGACCGGCATCTACGGCTCCGGCTGCCTGATCACCGAGGGCGCGCGGGGCGAGGGCGGTTACCTGACCAACTCCGAGGGCGAACGGTTCATGGAGCGCTATGCGCCCCAGTACAAGGACTTGGCGCCGCGCGACTATGTTTCCCGCTCCATGACCATGGAAATCCGCGAAGGCCGCGGTGTGGGCGCCGAGGGCGACCATATTCACCTGAACCTCTCCCACCTGCCAGCCGAGGCGCTGGCGGAACGGCTGCCGGGTATTTCGGAAAGCGCCAAGATCTTTGCCGGCGTGGACGTCACCAAGGAGCCGATTCCGGTTCTGCCCACGGTGCATTACAACATGGGCGGTATTCCGACCAACTACTGGGGTGAGGTGCTGAACCCGACCGCCGAGGATCCGACTGCCGTGGTGCCGGGCCTGATGGCGGTGGGCGAGGCGGGCTGCGCCTCGGTGCATGGCGCCAACCGGCTTGGCTCCAACTCGCTGATTGACCTAGTGGTCTTTGGCCGGGCCTCCGCCATCCGTGCGGGCAAGGTAGTGGATGCCGACGCGGCGAACCCGGTGCTGAACCAGGCCTCTGTCGACAAGGCGTTTGACCGTTTCGACACTCTGCGCAACGCCAAGGGCGGCATTCCGACCGCGGATCTGCGGCTGGAGATGCAGAAGTGCATGCAGGCCGATGCGGCGGTGTTCCGTACCGCGGAAACCATGGCCGAAGGCGTGGAGAAGATGACCGCGATCGCTGCCAAGATGGACGATCTGGCCGTCACCGACCGTTCGCTGGTCTGGAACTCCGACCTGATGGAGACGCTGGAGCTGACCAACCTGATGCCAAACGCGCTGGCCACCATCGTCGGCGCCGAAGCGCGCAAGGAAAGCCGCGGCGCCCATGCGCATGAGGACTTCACAGCGCGTGATGATGAAAACTGGCGTGTCCACACCGTCTCCCGCGTGGAGGGCAACAAGGTTGATCTGTCCTACCGCCCGGTGATCGTGGATCCGCTGACAACCGAAGGCGAAGGCGGCATCAGCCTCAAGAAAATCGCGCCCAAGGCGCGGACGTTCTAAGGAGACAGACCATGGTTCAATTCAGCCTCCCGAAGAACTCTAAGATCACCACCGGCAAAACCTGGCCCAAGCCGGAGGGCGCCAGCAATGTGCGCAAGTTCAAGATCTACCGCTGGAATCCCGATGACGGCCAGAACCCGCGGGTCGACACCTATTTCGTCGACATGGACAGCTGCGGCCCGATGGTTCTGGACGCGCTGATCAAGATCAAGAACGAGATCGACCCGACGCTGACCTTCCGCCGCTCCTGCCGCGAAGGCATCTGCGGTTCCTGCGCGATGAACATCGATGGCATCAACACGCTGGCCTGCATCTACGGCATGGATGAGATCAAGGGCGATGTCGCGATCTACCCGCTGCCGCATATGCCGGTGGTGAAGGACCTGATCCCGGATCTGACGCATTTCTATGCCCAGCACGCCTCGATCATGCCGTGGCTGGAGACCAAGACCAACCGCCCGGCGAAAGAGTGGAAGCAGTCCATCGAGGACCGTAAGAAGCTGGACGGGCTGTATGAGTGCGTGATGTGCGCCTCCTGCTCGACTTCCTGCCCGAGCTACTGGTGGAACGGCGACCGATATCTGGGGCCGGCCGCGCTGCTGCATGCCTACCGCTGGATCATCGACAGCCGCGATGAAGCCACGGGCGAGCGTCTGGACAACCTCGAAGACCCGTTCAAGCTCTACCGCTGCCATACCATCATGAACTGCGCCAAGACCTGCCCCAAGGGCCTGAACCCGGCCAAGGCAATTGCGCATATTAAGAAGATGATGGTCGAGCGCACCGTGTGATGCCGGCGGCGGTCCGCAAGGATCCGCCGTTTGCAATGATGAAAATTGCATGACCCCCGGTTTCCTGCGAAACCGGGGGTATGTTTTTGGCAGGCTTTGGAAGTCGGGCATGAAGTTTCTTGGATGTGCTGCGGGCGCGCTGATCACCCTGGCGGGCTGCATGACAGCAACGGACCACGACCGCATTGGCGCCCAGCTGGCGGCGACTGACGCAAGGATCCCCGGCTGCATAGAGGCCGCCGGGATTGCCGGCCCGTACCGGGTGAGCACGGAATTCCTTGGCCATGGGGCCGGGGCCACGGTGCTGCGGACGGTGCAGCCTGGCGGCACCGTGACAGAGGTGCAGGCGGCACAGGCGACAAGCTGCATCAACAGCTGAACCAAAGCGGTTGAGAGGCGTCAGGCTGTGCCCTAAGCTGCCGGAATGCAACCGCATTTCTATGCCATCCTGCTGGCCGGCATCGCCGGGCTTGCCATGCCGCTGGGCGGGCTTCTGGCCTGGTGCGAGCATATCCGCGACCCGATGCTGCGCGACCGGGTACTGCACACGATTGCGGCCTTTGGCGGCGGCGCCCTGGCTTCAGCCGTGGCACTGGTGCTGGTTCCGGAAGCGGCGGAGGCGCTGCCTGCCGCCTGGGCGGTTGGCCTGTTTGCCGCGGGCGGTCTGGTGTTCTACTTGGTCGATACCCTCCTGCAGCGCCATGGCGGCAGCGGCGCCTTGCTGCTGGCGATGCTGCTGGATTACCTGCCGGAGGCGATGGCGCTGGGGGCGATGCTGGTGGCTGATGCGGCCACCGCCAAGCTGCTGGCGCTGATGATATTCCTGCAGAACCTGCCCGAGGGTTTTGCTGCTTTCCGGGAGGTCTGGAGCGGCGACAGCCCGGCCAGCCATGTGCTGCTGGCCTTCTTGGGTCTCGCGGTGCTGGGACCGCTCTGTGCGCTGGCGGGGCTGATCTGGCTGGCCGAGGCGGTTGCGGTGCTGGGCGCGATTATGATCTTTGCTGCGGGCGGCATCCTCTATCTGCTGTTTCAGGACATCGCACCCAAGGCGCACAGCAGCCGCAGCAGCGCGCCTGCGCTAGGGGCGGTTGCCGGCTTTGCGCTTGGGTTGGCGGGGGAACTGCTGATCGGCTGACGCAGCCTGCCGGGACCTGTGCAATGCACTGCCTGCATTGCGCCTTTGCGCAATCAGCTGATGCGGCAGCGGCAGGCAGAGCCTAGTATTCAGTCCAGGGGAGGATCGTGCCAGACTACGGAGGCAACCCGATGGACCCGCGCAGCACAGAACATGACCAGACCGCGCAAGAGGCGCTTGCGGCGCTGGAGCAGGCCTTTGCCTATTTCAGCCCTGAGCCGCTGCCCGCGGCAGAACCTGCCGAGGCGGAAGACTGGCCCGTCCCCTATTACCAGGCGGCCTGAAGCGCATGGCTGTTGAGGCCCGGGCGGCCTCGGATTAAACAAGGCCATGCCCGTATTGCTTCTTATTCTGCTGGCTGGCGTGTTCGGCTACTTCCTGTGGCGCCGCATGTCCACAAGCCTGACCCGCAATTGCCGCTGGCGCCAGGCCCGGGCGGAAGGGGTTTGGCGCTGCAGTTACTGCGGCGCAGCAGAGCCTGGCGCCGCCGCCCCCCGCCACTGCCGCAATCCTCAGCGCAAGGCCTGACGCAGCGCTCCCGCGCCCGCAGGTGCCCCGGCTGCCCCGGCGCGCCTTCCGTGCGGCCTTGGGCCTGGCACCGCGCGCTGCGC
>NZ_JBSWYB010000025.1:0-63169 GCF_056160905.1 Leisingera sp. ABD4_442
AACAAGGGGGGGGGAGGGGGGGGGGGGGTGGGGGGGGGGGGGGGGGGGGGGGAGGGGGGGGGGGGGGGGGGGGGGGGGGGGGGGCCCCCCCCCCCCCGCTCCCCGGAGTATTTCTGGAAAGATGAAAAGAGCTACCGGGCCCAATTGGTCATGGCCGTTTCCAGATCACCATAGCCGGTGTGGCGGTGTTCAAACGCCAGCCCCATACGGTCTGCGCATTCGCGGGCCTTTTCAACCAGCTTAGGGTCGCTGATCTGCGACTGGTAGACCAGCTTGGTGTAGTTCCCGAACACCATGTCCCGGAGTTCGGGATTCTTGTCGAGGCCCATCGGGCGCCAGACAAAGGCATCGAACTGCTTGACCAGGAAGTCGGTCAGGTAAAAGGCGGTGATTTCGCCCTCATCCGCATGGCGCGCAAAGGTCTCGTTGCCCTCGAAGAAGGAATAGCAATGCGGGCCTGCCACCATTTCGACACCCAGCTCGGCGCATTTGCGTTCCAGTGCGCCGCCGGTTCCGCAGTCCGCATAGACCACGAAGATCTTGTCGTAGACCGTTGAATGCTTGGCTACGGCGCCGTCGACGGCGTCAACGATCTGCTCCGGGTAGAGGTGCAGCTTGGCGGGCAGGCAGGTGAGGTCGATATGGTCCATGCCGTTTGCGTCCTTGATGGCAAGGATCTCGCGCGCAAGTGCGCCGCAGGCAATCAGCAGGATGCGGCCGATTTTCTTTTCAGGGGCGGCCAGGCCCTGTTCGGTGAGGGAGCTTTCCTCGAGCGTCCGCCCGGTCGGGGGGCGGAAGGCAGCCCGCTCAGTCAAGCGGGCTGCACGTCCTTTGCGTGCCAAATCAGGCGCTCATCGAGTTGTGCTTGCGCGCAACGAAGTCTTTGGCCATTTCCACGGCCACGGCTGCGTCGCGGCAATAGCCGTCGGCGCCGATTGCCTTGCCGAACTCCTCGTTCAGCGGCGCGCCGCCAACCAGCACGATGTAGTCGTCGCGCAGGCCTTGCTCGACCATGGTGTCGATCACCACTTTCATGTAGGGCATGGTGGTGGTCAGCAGAGCCGACATGCCAAGGATGTCCGGCTTGTGCTCTTCCAGCGACTCCAGGTAGTTCTCGACCGGGTTGTTGATGCCGATGTCGACAACTTCGAAGCCTGCGCCTTCCATCATCATGGACACCAGGTTCTTGCCGATGTCGTGGATGTCGCCCTTGACGGTGCCGATGACCATGGAGCCGACGCGCGGGGCGCCGGTTTCGGCCAGCAGCGGCTTCAGGATGGCCATGCCGCCCTTCATCGCGTTTGCGGCCAGCAGCACTTCCGGCACGAACAGGATGCCGTCGCGGAAGTCGGCGCCGACGATGGTCATGCCGCCAACCAGTGCTTTGGTCAGAATGTCGTAGGGCACCCAGCCGCGCTCGAGAAGGATGTTCACACCTTCTTCGATTTCCTCTTTGAGACCATCATAGAGGTCATCAAACATCTGCTGAACAAGTTCCTCGTCATCGAGTTCAGAGAGGATGATGTCTTCTTCGTCCGACATTCGCTTAATCCTTGCTTACAGGGCGGGATGCCCCGTGTTGGCCTAGTTTTGGAACTTTTGTGACAGAATGCCGCCCTGGGACTGCATTATTTGCGACATTGCTGCTGTCCGAACCGACGTATAGGAGGAAATTCGGGAATTTGATACTGCAGATTTCGCATGAAAATCTTCGGTTCTGCACATTTGTTCTTTATTTGTTCTCATCGGCGGCGCATAATCCTGCCATGTCTTACCATGATGGTTCCGTCCCGATGCGGCGCAAAGCGCGCGCAAGTCTCAGCAATGCGGCAGGGCGCTATGAAATGGCGCGCGATGCGGCGGATGACGGCTGGGAGCAGGAGCCGCCGCCGGCAGTGATTCCCACGGAAGTGCGGCAGGAAGCGGCGCGGTCGCTGATCAGCTACAACCGGTCGCCGGACCTGCCCTTCGACCGCTCGATCAATCCCTACCGCGGCTGTGAGCATGGCTGCATCTACTGCTTTGCCAGGCCGACGCATGCCTATTTGGGGCTGTCGCCGGGGATGGATTTCGAAACCCGGCTGGTGTCCCGGCCCAATGCGGCCGCGGTACTGCGGGCGGAACTGTCGGCGCCGCGCTATCGGGCGGCCACGCTGGCGTTGGGGACCAATACAGACCCTTACCAGCCTTGCGAGAGGGACTATGGCATCACCCGGTCCTGCCTGGAAGTGCTGCAGGATTACAATCACCCGGTGGCAATCGTGACCAAGGGGGCAATGGTAGAGCGTGATCTGGACATCCTGGCGCCGATGGCGGCCAAGGGCTTGGTGCGCGTCGGGATTTCGGTGACCACTCTGGATCCGGATCTGTCGCGGCGTATGGAGCCCCGGGCGCCGCTGCCCGCCCGCCGGCTGGCGGCGGTCCGGCGGCTGACGGATGCAGGCGTGCCGGTGCGGATCATGACGTCGCCGGTAGTGCCCGGGCTGACCGATCATGAGCTGGAGGCGTTGCTGGCCGCCGGAGCGGAGGCGGGGGCGGATGCCGCCAGCTGGATCATGCTTCGGCTGCCGCGGGAGGTGTCGCAGCTGTGGCAGGAATGGCTGGCCGAACATGAGCCGGGCCGCGCGGCCAAGGTGATGGCCCGGCTGCGGGAGATGCACGGCGGGCGCGATTACGACCCACGCTGGGGCCACCGGATGCGGGGCGAAGGGCGCTATGCAGAGATGATTGCGCAGCGGTTCAAGGCGGCCTGCAAACGTTTGGGACTGCAGCAGCGCACTGCAGATTTGCGCTGCGATCTGTTTGCCCGCCCGCCGCAGCCGGGCGATCAGCTGACGCTGTTTTGAGGGCGGATTGAACAGCGGTGGCGTGGCTTTTGTGCTAAGCTTGGATCCTGAGTGACGGAAAGGAAGGTGTGCTATGACTTCTGTCGCTGTGAAGGCGCGCGTGACCGGGCGGGTGCAGGGTGTTGCGTTCCGTACCTGGGCCAGGGCAGAAGCCCTGCGCCACGGGCTCTCCGGCTGGATCCGCAATGAACCCGACGGCTCTGTGCGGGCTTTGCTGATGGGTCCGGCCCCCAGCGTCGCCGGTATGGTGCGCAGGCTGGGGCGCGGACCGGGCGCAGCATCGGTCAAGGATGTTCTCACCGAAAGAGCGGATCCGGAACCTGGGGTCAGCGGTTTCACGATAGTTGGCTAGGGACAGGCAGGCGTGATGGCCGGTCAGACTGTCCACCGGGGGGGGGCTGAGATGCCGCCGGAAGGGCGCACAGCGGCCTCTGCTGTGGCAGCGAGGGCCGTTGCAAGTCCCGGCCGCGGAAAGAAAGCCGCCGCAGGTCCGGCCTGCGGCGGTTTTGATTTTGGTTTGAGACGGCCTGGAAGGCGGCCGCAAGTCCACCTGGGACCGGTCAGGCCCTGCGGCGGCGGCGGCTGCGGCGCTCACCGCCGGCTGCAGCATCCTCGCCGGTGCCGTCGCTTTCGGAGGTGAAGGGGCCCAGCACCTCTACGATTTGTTCCAGCGCCGGGCGGTCGCCGCGCGGACGGCTGTCCAGCGCGTCACGCATGGCGCGCAGATGCGCCGGCATGGTGCCGCAGCAGCCGCCGATGATCTTGGCGCCGGCATCACGGGCCAGGACCGCATATTCGCCCATCAGCTCCGGTGTGCCGTCATAGTGGATGTGGCCGTCGACATATTTCGGAATGCCCGCGTTGCCTTTGGAGATGACCGGGCGTTCGGTGCCCTGCGCGGCAAACCCCAGCACGGTGCGCAGGATGTCAGATGCGCCGGTGCCGCAATTGGCGCCAAAGGCAAGCGGAGCGTTTTCGAATTCTTCCACCAGCTGCGCCATATCTGCGGAGGTCACCCCCATCATGGTGCGGCCTGCGGTGTCAAAGCTCATGGTGCCGCACCAGGGAATATCCGCCAGCTTGAAGGCCTCAGCCGCAGCGCGGAATTCCTCCGGTGCGGAAATGGTTTCCAGCCACAGAACATCGGCGCCGCCTTCCTTCAGGGCGTCGGCCTGCTCGTGGAACATCTCAACCGCCAGGGAATGGGACATTTCACCAACGGGTTCGAAGATTTCACCGGTCGGGCCGACGGAGCCGGCAACCGCAATCTTGCGCTCAGCCTTGTCGGCAACTTCGCGGCCAAGTTCGGCAGCGATGCGGTTCAGTTCGCGGACACGGCCCTGTGCGTCATGCAGTTTCAAGCGCGCGGCGGTGCCGCCAAAGCTGTTGGTCAGGAACAAGTCGCTGCCGGCGTCGACAGACCCCTGGTACAGCGCCTTGATCTTTTGCGGCTCATCCGTGTTCCACAGTTCCGGCGCATCGCCGGATTGCAGGCCCATGGCGAACAGGTTGGTGCCAGTTGCGCCATCGGCCAGCAGCACATCCTTGGAGTCCAGGAGCAGTTTGAAGGTGTTTGTCATTGGTCGCGCCCCTTGTCAGCAGGCCGCCGCGGCGGCCCGGGCGGCAAATCAGTCTATGTCCCCTGTCTCACGCCGGGCGGGAGAGGGCAATTTCATTTTCTTCATCTTCATTATGAGTTTGCGCCGCAGACGGTGCCGCAGGCAGGACGGCAGGCGGGCGATGCACCAGGCGCAGCAGCTCGGCAATGCAAATCGCCATTTGCAGCCAGCTGGGGGCGGCCATGTAGCGCGGTTCCCATTTGGGCGCGAAACAGGCCTTGAACCGGCGCAGACCCTTGTCGACGCCCTGGGCCAGCCTGTGGTCCGGCACAGCGGCCAGCGACAGGCGGCGAATGCCGTCTGCCGCTGCGGCGTCAAGGCCTGCACGGATCAGCGCATGCCCGGTGCCATCGGGCGCGTCCGGCCGCAGCCGGATCAGGTCCAGGCACCATTCCCGGGTAGAGCTGTGAAAACTGGCAAAGGCGATCAGCCGTCCCGCCTGGAAGGCCAGGACCACTTCTTGGCAGGCCAGGTAGCCAGGCTCGAAACGGCCCATGGTGGTGCCATAGGCGCGGCCATGGGCGGCCTGCCAGGCGGTGTCGACCTCCTGCATCTGGTCAAAGGGCAGGCGGTTTTCAGCGCGGTAAACTTCAATACCCGCCTTTTCCGCATGGCGCAGCTTGCGGCGCAGCTGGCGGCGGGAGGAGCCGGTTTCATTAAAGGTCTGCGGATCCAGCACGGCATCCTCAGCAATGCGCAGCACGCGCCAGCCCGCGGCTCTGGCCTGCACGGCGGTAGCTGCCCCGCACTTGTAATAGCAGGCGGCTGCATTGCGGCCGCGGGCATGGCGGGCAAGCGGCACAAAGGTCTCGGCGGCAAAGCCAGACAGCGGATCGAACAGCGCGATGGAGGCCTGGGCGCTGTCCAGGAGCGCAATCTGGTTCAATCCGAAGGCCTGCACCCGGCCGCCGTTCTGCCGGATGATTCCGGTTTCTGAGACGGGACGGTCTGCCGGCAAAGCCGCAGCGCTCAGGCTTTGGCTGCCTAGCAGGCTGGCATCTGACGGTAGGTGTTCGGACGGGCTCAGCAGCCTGGGAAAGATCATCAGCCCAGCCGCGATAATGGCGGGCAACGCGTAGTATACCAAACGGAAGGCAAGCAGCCCGGCGATCAGGCTTTGGTCCGGTACCATCGGCAGCAGCGCGCAAAGGGCAAGTTCAAACGGGCCGGCGCCGCCGGGTGCGGATGACAGGACCGCAGCGCCCAGGGCAATGGCATAGGCCGTGAGCAGCTGGGGCAGGGCGACGCCGGCGCCCTCCGGCAGCAGAAGCCACAGTGCCATGCCGGCCGCGGAAACATCCACCACCGCCCAGAACCCCAGTGCCGCCATCGCGGCCAGCGTCGGCCAGCGCAGTTTCAGGCCCAGCAGCGGTGCTTCAGGGTGCAGAAAGCAAAAAACAGACAAGCCTGCGGCGGCAAGCAGGATCAGGGCGCCTGCCCATTCCAGCCCTGGTGCGGGCGGCGCGACGGTCAAGGCAGCGCCGCAAAGGACAAACAGGGCGGTCAGGAAGGTTGCAGCAACCAGCGCCGTCAATTGGCCTGCCTGCAGCGGAGACAGGCCTGGCAGCAGGCGCCACCGGGCGTAGCTGCCTGTGAGCAGGCCAAATCCGGCCGTTTGGGAAAACGCGATGGCTGCCATGCCGGCCCGCCGCGCGGCCGGGCCGTCCAGGCCGGTGCCAAGATGGCGGTGCGCTACGGAATCATACCGCCCCAGCGCCCAGAAGCTGACTGCCGTAGCCAGCCCCGCTGCGCCCCATTTCCAAGCCGGCAGGCTGAAGGCGACGGTGCTCAGATCCCGCAGCGGCGGCAGTTCTGTCCGGGTTTGCAATAGCCACAGGCACCCCCCCATGACCAGAAACGGGATGCTCATCCGGATCAGCCGCGCAGCCGGTTTGGTGGCGGAAGGTTTGGAAAACTGCATGATGGTTCCTGGCTGACGGCAAAAGCCCCTTTGGGCCCAGCCTACAGAAACCTGTTTGCGGATCAGTTAACCTGTAAAATTGTTCGTGACCGCGGCGCGGGCGGCCCGCAGTCAGGCGGAGGGGGACTCGCGGTTGCCACGCCCAGCCTCCGGCACGAGCCAGCGGATAGGTTCAGCCAGTTGGCAGCGCCCAGGTTCAGCCGGCCTCGTTCAGGATCTCTTCTTGCGCCTGCGGCATCAGTTCCCGCAGCTTGCTGCGGATCTGCTCTTCGCTGGTGTAGCTGCCCAGATCGCCCGTCAGCTTGCGCACGATGTCCTCATGGCCTGCCTCCTCCAGGTCGGCGGCTACCACGGATTGCGCATAGTCTTCAGCTGCAGAACCGGTTTTGCCCAGAAGCTCCGCCGCCCACAGTCCGACCAGCTTGTTGCGCCGGGCGCGGGCCTTGAACTGCATTTCCTCATCATGCGCGAATTTGGCCTCAAACGCCTGTTCGCGTTCGTCAAATGTTGTCATGGCTGATCCTCACTAACCGCTTGTACCTGTCTAATGATAGGAGCATGATACGGCCTCAGGGCAAGAAAAAACTGTGCCTGACAAAGCCTTTGTGCGCCGCCCGCACAGGACCGGGGGCTGGTTTTGCCAGCAGCTGCCGGCAGGGTCTGCATACAAGGTTTGCGCAGCAGAAACCTATTGCCCCGCTGCAACCTTGCGGCAGAGGCCCCCTTGCACTATGAGAGCGGCACATCGCAGGGCCGGATTCCCGGCATCGACCCGAAAGGTTCCCAATGGCGCGTCGCAAGAAAATCTACGAAGGCAAGGCAAAAACACTGTATGAAGGCCCCGAGCCGGGCACCATCGTGCAGTATTTCAAGGACGATGCCACCGCTTTCAATGCTGAAAAGCACGACGTGATCGAGGGCAAGGGCGTCCTGAACAACATCCTGAGTGAGTTCTTCATGCTGGGGCTGGCGCAGATCGGCGTGCCGACCCATTTCCTGAAGCGCCTGAACATGCGCGAGCAGCTGGTGCGCAGCTGCGAAATCGTGCCGCTGGAAGTGATCGTGCGCAACTATGCAGCCGGGTCCATCTCCAAGCGCCTGGGCATCGACGAGGGCACCCAGCTGCCGCGCCCGATCGTGGAATACTGCTACAAAGACGACGCCCTGGGCGATCCGCTGGTCACCGAGGAGCATATTGCCGCCTTTGGGTGGGCCAGCCAGCAGGACATGGACGACATCCTGAGCCTGGCGCTGCGGGTGAATGATTTCCTGTCCGGCGTGTTCTTGGCCGTGGGCATCCGCCTGGTCGACTTCAAGATCGAGATCGGCCGTGTGTACGAGGGCGACTTCCAGCGCCTGGTGATCGCCGATGAGATCAGCCCGGACAGCTGCCGCCTGTGGGATATCAAGACCGGTCAGAAGCTGGACAAGGATGTATTCCGCCGCGACCTGGGCAGCTTGACGGACGCCTACAGCGAAGTGGCGCGCCGTTTGGGCGTGATGCCGAATAATCCGCCGGCGCCGGGCAAGCCGACGCTGGTGAACTGATCCGGTCCCGCCCTCCTGACAGGGCGGGATTTTGAGTATTTTTGGAAAGATGAAGCCCGGCAGGGCTTCGCCATCGAAAACCTGAGGGATGATGCGATGAAGGCACGGGTGCATGTGATGCTGAAGAACGGGGTTCTGGATCCGCAGGGCGAGGCGGTGCGCCACGCGCTGGGGGCTCTGGGCTTTGACAAGGTCGAAGGCGTGCGTCAGGGCAAGGTGATTGACCTGGATCTGGCCGAAGGCGCCACCGAGGCCGACGTGACCGCGATGTGCGAGAAGCTGCTGGCCAACACCGTGATTGAATCCTACAGCATCGAGATGGCCTGATGAAAGCGGCGGTTGTTGTTTTCCCGGGCTCGAACTGCGACCGCGATCTGGCGGTAGCGTTTGAGCAGGCCGGCTTCGACGTGTCGATGGTCTGGCACAAGGACAGCACGCTGCCCGAGGGCGTCGACATCGTTGGCGTGCCGGGCGGTTTCTCCTATGGCGATTACCTGCGCTGCGGTGCGATTGCAGCGCAATCGCCGATCTGCAAGGCCGTGATCGAACATGCGGACCGCGGCGGCTATGCCATTGGCGTCTGCAACGGCTTCCAGATCCTGACCGAAACCGGCGTGCTGCCGGGTGCTTTGCTGCGCAATGCAGGTCTGAAATACATCTGCCGGACGGTGGACTTGAAGGTTGCGACCTCCGAGAGCGTCTTTACCCAAGGGTATAACGCTGGCGACGTGATCGGAGTGCCGATTGCGCATCACGACGGCAACTATTTTGCCGATGCAGAGGCCGTAAAGGAACTGCAGGACCAGGACCGCGTGGCCTTCACCTATGAAGACAATCCCAATGGGTCGGTTGCGGACATCGCGGGCATTCTGTCAGCAAACCGCCGTGTTCTCGGCATGATGCCGCATCCTGAGCGCGCCGCCGACGAGGGTCATGGCGGCACCGACGGAACGGCCATGTTCCGCGCATTGGCGGGGATGGTCACCGCTGCGTGACTTGAGAAGGCGGGGCGGGCGCAATAGGTTTGCTGTATGACCGCCCCGCGCTTTGATGTGACCAAAGGCAAGTCCAAGACCGGCTCCCGCACGATTTCGTGGCGGGCAAGGCTGGCGCTTGTCCTGTTCATGGTAGTGGCCGCCGTCACGGTCTGGACCACCAACCGGGCCCTGACACACAGGTTCACCGAAAGCACACGCAACCGGGCAGAGCTGCGGCTGGCGCTTTATTCCGGCAACTTGCTGAGCGAGCTGCGCCAGCACGCCATCGTGCCGCAGCTTCTGGCACGCGACCAGACTCTGATCTCGGCGCTGCAGTCCAACGATTTTTCCCTGTCGACCCAGCGGCTGATTTCTTTTGTGGATGAGATTGGCGCGGCCTCGATCATGCTGCTGGCGCAGGATGGCCGGACCGTCGCGGCCACCGACCGCAACCGGCTGGGCGAAAACCACCGCAACGCGGCCTATTTTGTCGATGCGGTGCGGGCCAAGTCGACTGTGTTCTCGGTAATCCCGCGCGAAGTGGGCGGTTACCGCTTTACCTACTCCAGGCGGATGATCGACGCGACCGGCGTGCTGGGCGCGATTGTGGTTGAGGTCGACCTGCAGAAGTTCGAACGCGCCTGGGCCGGGATATCCGATGCGGTGCTGGTCACCGACAGCACCGGCAACATTATCCTGGCGACCGAGGCGCGCTGGCGCGGCCTGCAAGAGGCGGATGCGCTGACCTTGCAGACACCGGAAGGCGCCATCCAGCGGGCGATCCGCGCCACCACCGACTGGACGGCGCTGCCGCCGGACGCCTATCTGCAAGGCGAGGCGGTGATGCGGCTGGAAACCCGGGTGCCGTTCCAGGGCTGGCGGATGGCCTCCTTCACCACATATTCATCGGTCCGCGAGCGGGTGAACGCGGTGCTGGCGCTCGAAATCATGGGATTCGCCATCCTGCTGGCGCTGGCCTTTTATGCGCTCAGCCGAAAAACCGCGCTGCGCATGGCGCTGTTCCAGCGCGAGTCGGCAGAGCTTCGCGTATTGAACGCTCGCCTGCAGCGGGAAATTGCCGAACGTGAGCGCATGCAAAAGACCCTCGCCGTGGCCGAGCAGAGCCTGGCACAGAGCTCGAAACTGGCTGCTCTGGGGGAGATGTCCGCCGCCGTCAGCCACGAGCTGAACCAGCCGCTGGCAGCGATGAAAACCTATCTGGCGGGCGCCCGGCTGCTGCTCAACCGCAACCGCCCGGATGAGGCGCTGGCCTCCTTTGGCCGGATCGATGATCTGATCGAGCGGATGGGGGCGATCACCCGCCAGCTCAAGTCTTATGCGCGCAAAGGAGGCGATGCGTTCAGCCCTGTAAACTTGGGCGATGCGCTGGCCTCCAGCCTGTCGATGATGGAGCCGCAGCTGCGCCAGCGGCATGTGAAAATCACCCGGATTTTGCCAGAAGAACCTGTTATGGTGATGGGGGACCAGATGAGACTGGAACAGGTGATGGTTAACCTCTTGCGCAACGCGTTGGACGCCACCAAATCGGTGCCGGATCCTGAGGTGGAAATCCTGCTGGCCGCAGGCGAGACCGCGACTCTGTCGGTGCGTGATAATGGGGTGGGGATCAAGGACTTCGACGAGCTGTTCGAGCCGTTCTATACCACCAAGCAGCCAGGTGACGGGGTCGGTTTGGGGCTTGCCATCTCCTCGGGGATCGTCAACGACCTTGGGGGACGGCTGACTGCCCGCAACGGCCAGAACGGCGGCGCGGTCTTTGAGATGCAACTGCCGGTCCTGGTGGACGGCATGGAAGCTGCCGAATAGGCAGCCCGGAGTGATTAGGAGAGAACGCGCATGGCCCAGGCTATGAAAATCGCGATCGTGGACGACGAACAGGATATGCGGCAGTCAATCAGCCAGTGGCTGGCGCTGTCGGGTTACGACACTGAGACCTTCTCCAGTGCTGAGGAAGCGCTCAAGGTGCTGGGCCCGGATTACCCGGGGATTGTGATTTCGGACATCAAGATGCCGGGCATGGACGGGATGCAGTTCCTGAAAAAGCTGATGGGCAGCGACTCGGCGCTGCCGGTGATCATGATCACCGGCCATGGCGATGTGCCAATGGCGGTGGAGGCGATGCGCGTGGGCGCGTTTGATTTCCTCGAAAAACCCTTTAACCCGGACCGGATGTCCGAGCTGGCCAAACGCGCCACCGGCGCGCGCCGGCTGACGCTGGATAACCGGGCGCTGCGGCGGGAGTTGTCGGACGGCGGCCAGATCATGAAAAAACTGATCGGCCAAAGCCCGGTGATGGAGCGGCTGCGGGAGGATATCCTGGACCTGGGCCAGGCCGACGGCCACGTGCTGATTGACGGTGAGACTGGCACCGGCAAGACGCTGGTGGCCCATGCGCTGCACGCGGTTGGCAGCCGGGCGGGCAAGAAATTCGTGCTGGTCTCCTGCGCAGCTCTGGAAGAGGAAGTGCTGTCCAAACGCCTGTTTGGCCCGATGCTGCCCGAAGACAGCATGCTGCCCGCAATCGAGGAAGCCCGCGGCGGTACTCTGGTGCTGGAAGACATTGACGCGCTGTCGGAGACGCTGCAGGCCAAGCTGCTGAGCGTGATCAACGAGCAGGGAACGCCTGCGGAAACCCGGATCATCGCGATCTCCAACCTGCAGGAAGCGGGCAAGACTTGCGAAGACGCCCTGCGGCCAGACCTGTTCTACCGCCTGGCCGCACTGCGCATCACCGTGCCGCCGCTGCGCCAGCGCGGCGAGGATATCCTGACCTTGTTCACCCGTCTGTCGGAGCAATTCTCCGAGGAATACGGATGCGACGCGCCGCAGGTGAGCGCCCAGGAGGCCGCGCAGCTGTTGCAGGCGCCGTGGCCGGGCAATGTGCGCCAGCTGATCAATATCGCTGAGCGCGCGGTGCTGCAGTCGCGCCGCGGCTCCGGCACCATTGCCTCGCTTCTGATGTCCGATCACGAGGAGATGCAGCCGGTGATGACCACCGAAGGCAAGCCGCTGAAGGAATATGTGGAAGCCTTTGAACGCATGCTGATTGACAACACCATGCGCCGCCACAAGGGCTCGATTGCCAGCGTGATGGATGAGCTGTGCCTGCCGCGCCGGACCTTGAATGAGAAGATGGCGAAATACGGTCTGCAGCGATCCGATTATCTGGCCTGAACTGCCGGCAGCCGTTTCCCGGCGCGGGAAACGGCCCGGAAACCACTTGTTTTCCGAGCCGGAATTCTTGCAGAACTCCGGATTTTCAGGAGAAATTTACCTGAAATTAACGGCTTGCCTGATACGGGCAGGCCGTTTGCATTTTCAGGCCCGGTGGTGACGAATGTCCATTGTCATTACCTATCCACAGGCCTTATGCTGGCGCAACGGGCCGCAAACCGGCAAGTGGTTCAGCCCGTTCTGATGAGTTTCGCTGGCTTCGGCTTTTGTCCGGCACGATCCGAGAAAGCAGCAGCCAGACCGATTGGCCCTCTTGAACCAAGAGGGCAGTTTAGCGCCCAAGCCGGAATTAAAGCCGGTAAAGGGATAACAAGGCAGCCGCGGGCACGCCCCGTCTGCCGGAGAAGAACCGCGATGACGCGCGCGAGAGCGAAGAGCACTGAGGCAGGAAGGCCGGGCATTGACCCCGGGACCACCTGCTGCACCGCGCCGTCCAACATCGCCCTGACAAGACACCACCCGAAACGCGCGCGGCCGCCTGGAAGCAGGAGGCTTGCGGGCGCACAGGGCAGGTGCACCAAGGACCCATGGCAAAGAAGATGCTTATTGACGCCACCCACGCGGAAGAGACCCGCGTTGTGGTGGTCGACGGAAACAAGGTTGAGGAATTTGACTTTGAATCCGAAAACAAACGCCAGCTCGCTGGCAATATCTACCTCGCAAAAGTAACCCGCGTCGAACCGTCCCTGCAGGCGGCCTTTGTGGACTATGGCGGAAACCGTCATGGTTTCCTGGCGTTTTCCGAGATCCATCCGGATTATTACCAGATCCCCGTTGCGGACCGCGAGGCCCTGATGGAGGAAGAGCGCGCCTATGCTGAGGCGATGCGCGCCCGCGATGAAGACGAGGAAGAGAAACCGGCCAAGCCCAAACGCTCGCGCCGCTCCAAGTCCTCGTCCAAGGCCGCCAAGGCGTCGTCCAAGGATGCCGTGGAAACCAAAGAGGTAGAGGCCTCTGAGGCGGAATCTTCAGAGATCGCCGGTATGGAAACTATTGATCTGACTGACGATTCCGACGCGGCAGATGTTCCGGCCGAGCTGGCGGAAGTGCCGGAAGGCTCTTCGCCTATGGAACGCGTTGCTGAGACCCCGGTGGAAGAGCCCCAGGAGGGTGACACCGCAGTGGCCGCAGCGGAGGCCGGGGCTGAAGGGCCTGCGGCCGCTGCGGATACGGACGCCGGGGCTGAAGAGCTTGCAACCGGTGACGAAGAGCCTTCAGCCGCTGCGGACGCAGAATCCGGTGATGAAGAAGCTTCGGAAGTAGAAGCTGCAGCAGAAGAAGCTGGTGAAAGCGGCGCAAAGTCAAAGGACACAGAGGCAGCAGCCGACGTGGAAACCGCTTCTGCGGATTCTGTTCCTGCGGCAGAAGTGTCCAAAAACGAAGACGGCGCGGAAGACAGCAAAGAGGACGACAGCGACGAGGAAGGCGATGACGAGGGCAAACCTGCCCGCGCCGATGCAACATCCAAGGATGACAGCATCGAGTCGGTTGCCGACGAGGATGACAGCGAGGACATCCGTCCGCCGCGCAAACCGCGTCCGCGCCGCTACAAGATCCAGGAAGTGATCAAGGTCCGCCAGGTTCTGCTGGTGCAGGTCGTCAAGGAAGAGCGCGGCAATAAGGGTGCGGCGCTGACCACCTACCTGTCGCTGGCCGGCCGCTACTGCGTGCTGATGCCCAACACCGCCCGCGGCGGCGGCATCTCCCGCAAGATCACCAACGCAGCCGACCGCAAGAAACTGAAAGACATCGCAACCGAACTGGACGTGCCGTCCGGCGCGGGCCTGATCGTGCGCACCGCGGGTGCCAAGCGCACCAAATCCGAGATCAAGCGTGACTACGAATACCTGCAGCGCCTGTGGGAGCAGATCCGCGAGCTGACGCTGAAATCCATCGCGCCGGCCAAGATCTATGAGGAAGGCGACCTCATCAAACGCTCGATCCGCGATCTTTACAGCCGCGAGATCGACGAGGTTCTGGTAGAGGGCGAGCGCGGCTACCGCATTGCCAAGGACTTCATGAAGATGATCATGCCGTCCCATGCCAAGAACGTGAAGCACTACCAGGAAGCGCTGCCATTGTTTGCGCGTTACCAAGTCGAAAGTTACCTGGCGGGCATGTTCAACCCGACGGTGCAGCTGAAATCCGGCGGTTATATCGTGATTGGCGTCACTGAGGCGCTGGTGGCGATCGATGTGAACTCCGGCCGCGCCACCAAGGAAGGCTCGATCGAGGAAACTGCGCTGAAGACCAACCTGGAGGCCGCCGAAGAGGTGGCGCGCCAGCTGCGTCTGCGCGACCTTGCCGGTCTGATCGTCATCGACTTCATCGACATGGACGAGCGTAAAAACAACGCCGCCGTCGAAAAGCGCATGAAGGACAAGCTGAAGACCGACCGTGCCCGCATCCAGGTGGGCCGGATCTCGGGCTTTGGCCTGATGGAAATGTCGCGCCAGCGCCTGCGCCCCGGCATGATCGAGGCCACCACCGCGCCGTGCCCGCATTGCCACGGTACTGGCCTGATCCGTTCGGATGATTCGATGGCGCTGTCGATCCTGCGCCAGATCGAAGAAGAGGGCACCCGCCGCCGCTCCCGCGAGGTTCTGGTGCGCTGCCCGGTGTCCATTGCCAACTTCCTGATGAACCAGAAGCGCGAGCATATTGCCCAGATCGAAGCGCGCTATGGCCTGTCCGTGCGCATCGAAGGCGATGTGCATCTGGTCAGCCCGGACTTCGTTCTGGAGAAATTCAAAACGGCGTCCCGCAATGTGCCCGCGGCCTCCGCGCCTGTGGTGTCGGTGGATACCTCGATCATGGATCAGGTGGATGCTGAGGAGGCCAAGCAGGACGAGGATGAGGTTCCATCCTCACCCGAGACCACGGATGAAGCCTCGCAGGAGGATAAACCCAAGCGCAAGCGCCGCCGCCGCCGCCGCCGTAAGGGGGGCAATGGCGAGCAGTCTCAGAATGGCGAGACCGGCGAGACCGGTGACGAGGCATCTGAGGATCAGGGGCAGCCCACGGAAGAGGCCGCCGAGGTGTCCGAGGCTGCTGCCGAAGGCGAGGACGCCCCGGTGGAAGATGTGAAGGAGAAGAAACGCTCGCGCACCCGTACCCGTTCGCGAAAGCCGAAGGCAAAGCCTGCTGAGGCAGAAGTTGCTGCTGATGAAGCGGCTGCTGCCGAACAGGCGGCACCGGCGGAAGCTGCTGAGGAACCTGCGGAGGCTGCCGAAGCAACTGATGCGCCGGCGGCTGAGGCCGCAGAACCTGCGGCGGAGCCTGCTGCCGAGGCTGAGGTCACGGCAGACGCCGAAGCAGCCACTGCGCAAGAGGAGGCCCCTGCAGAGGCTGAAGAAGCGCCCGCGGAGAGCGTTGAAGAAGCCGCAGAGGAAACTGCTGCTGCAGAGCCCGGGACGGAAGCAGAGCCCGCCGCTGACGAGCCTGCAGTAGAAGAGGCCGCACCTGCCGCACCTGCTCCGGTGCAGGAGGATAAACAGCCGGAGCCTGCAATGGCCGGTGCAGAGGCCGCGCCGGAACCGGAATCCCCGCCCAAGCCCAAGCGCCGCGGCTGGTGGTCTATGGGCGGCTGAGGCCGAAAGAAAAGACTTTTGGAAAGGCAGGCCGATTGGCCTGCCTTTCATTTTGTGCGCTGCCTGCACGTTGAAATCGAAGACCTTGTTGCCCGCAGCCGTTTCCCGGGCCGGAAAACACGTGTTTTCCGAGTCTGAATTCCTGCAGAATTCAGGCGCCGCCAACTGCGGGTGCTGAAGAAATGTCCGGTTTAGCCGCCTTTGCGGATCAGGTAGATCTGATGCCCTGCACCATCGCTGTGGCCCAGGAATTCATGTCCCGCTTCATTGCAGAAATGCGGCACGTCGATCACCGCAGCCGGATCATCCGCCAGCAATTGCAGCACATGGCCGGGCTGCAGGGATTTCAGCCGCTTGCGGGCCTTCAGGACGGGCAGGGGGCACAACAGCCCGATAGTGTCCAGGGTCTCTTTGATCTCGCTCATGGTTTTCAGATAAGCGTGATGTTTCATGCTGTCCACAAGGATGTGACCAGCCGCCCCCGTGACGCTGGCCTGCCGCTGACATAAGTGTTGGAACATGTTTGGAATCGAGATCATCGACGCAGGGCTGCTCCCTGCCATGCTGGTGGCGCTGCTGGGCGGCGTGATCAGTTTCCTATCCCCCTGCGTTCTGCCGATCGTGCCGCCGTATCTGGCCTATATGAGCGGCGTCACCATCGGCGAGATGCAGGGCACGGCGGCGGCGCGGCGAAAGGCGATAATCGCCGCGCTGTTTTTTGTGCTGGGGCTGTCAACGGTGTTCCTGCTGCTTGGCTTCACAGCCTCGGCCTTTGGCGCGTTTGTCCTGAAAAATCAGGAACTTTTTGCGCAAGTGTCGGGTGTTGTGGTGATCGTCTTCGGCCTGCATTTCCTGTCGGTGTTCCGCATTCCGCTTTTGGATCGCGAGGCCCGGATGGAAGCGGGCGAGTCCGGCGGGTCGGCGCTTGGCGCCTATGTGCTGGGGCTGGCCTTTGCCTTTGGCTGGACCCCCTGCATCGGGCCGCAGCTAGGGGCGATTCTGTCGCTGGCGGCTTCGGAGGCCTCCGTCAGCCGCGGCACCATCCTGCTGGGCGTTTATGCCGCGGGCCTGGGCGTGCCTTTCCTGCTGGCGGCGATGTTCCTCAACCGGTCGATGACGCTGATGAACAAGATGAAGCGCCACATGGGGCTGATCGAAAAGGTGATGGGCGGCCTGTTGCTGTTCGTCGGCATCATGCTGGTCACTGGCTTGTTCACCACCTTCTCCTGGTGGCTGCTGGAAACCTTCCCGGCGTTGGCGGCCCTGGGCTGAGACCGAAGCAAGCGAGGGGCCTTGGGGCCCCTTTTTCTTGGCGTTCTACGGCCTTACTCTTGCCGGATTGCGCTGATAGTCTGATCGCAGAATGACAAAGCAGGTCAGCGTGGATAAGAGCGGTTCCCATCCCCAGCAGGTGCGCAAGCGGCGGGTGTTCTACATCCCCGGCTATGACCCTATTCACCCGCGCCGCTACAGGGAGCTATACCGCAAAGAGGGTGCTGCACAGGCCCGGATCTCCGGCTACAGACTGACGCTGGCAGCCAAACAGGGCAAAGGCGCCTATGGCTGGCATGCCGCCGCGGAGATGGACGGGGCAACTTCCGAGGCGGATATTAACGTATTGGTCTGGTCCGATATCGTGCGCGGCAGTATGGAGGCCACGATTGCCGGCACCTACTGGCAGCTTATTCGCACCGCCTGGATCTATATCTCCACCGGCGCGCTCCGGCGGCTGATGCGGCTTCGCAAGGGGCCCGTGATTGCAGCGCTTTACCCGGTCGGAATGCTGCTGTTACAGGCCCTGCTGGCGCTGCTGCTGGCCTGGGGTTTGGCGCATGCCTTTACACTAGCGGCCGGCGCTGCCGGGCTGAGCGGCGTCGTTGCCTGGCTGATGGGCTGGGCCTTGGGTCTTGGCGCGGGCTATGCGCTGCTGCACTGGTTCAAGAAACGCGATGGCAGCTTCTTCGCCTACTACCTGATGCACGACTATGCTCATTCGGCTGCGTTCCGCGGCGCCATCCCGCCAGAAATGGAGGCCAGGATGGCCGAGTTTGGCGCTTTGATCCGTGGGGCCTTGCAGGACCGAAGCCTGGACGAAGTGCTGGTGGTCGGCCATTCCTCGGGTGCGCATTTGGGCGTGTCAGTACTGGCAGACCTGATCCGCGGCGGGTTGCCAGCAGACCGGCCGGCCCTTGGCTTTCTGACTTTGGGCCAGGTGGTGCCGATGGTGTCCTTCCTGCCGCGGGCGCAGCGTGTGCGGACTGATCTGAGATACCTGTGCCAGCGCGATGAAATCACCTGGGTGGATGTCACCGCACCGGGCGATGGTTGCGCCTTTGCCCTGTGTGATCCGGTGGCCGTCAGCGGCGTTGCACCCCAGGGCAAGCGCTGGCCGCTGGTGTTCTCAGCCGCCTTCACCCAGACCCTCAGCCCCGAACGCTGGAAGCAACTGCGCTGGCGCTTTTTCCGGCTGCATTTTCAGTATCTCTGCGCTTTTGACCGGCCTGGCGATTATGACTA
This sequence comes from Leisingera sp. ABD4_442, assembly GCF_056160905.1. Classification (NCBI taxonomy): domain Bacteria; kingdom Pseudomonadati; phylum Pseudomonadota; class Alphaproteobacteria; order Rhodobacterales; family Roseobacteraceae; genus Leisingera; species Leisingera sp. ABD4_442. Next base: position 18,274 of record NZ_JBSWYB010000025.1, read on the forward strand.
CTTCCGGATCACAGCCGGCCCGCTGACGCTGGCAGAGCGCTACAGGGACCGCAAACCTTCGCAGTCACGGATCGACGTGCCGGTGTCGAAATTTACGTCGGTGGCTGCGGAATGACGCAAGTGCTGCCGCCGAAACCGCCGGCGCGCCCCGACCGGGTGTCGCTCTGGCGCTATGTGAGGCTGTTCCGGCAGGACATCCTCTCGGCCCAGCCCGCGCGCCTCTACCGCGCCTGGATGGCCGAGTTCCGCACCCCGTTTTTCCGCTCTTTCCTAGTCAACCAGCCGGATCTGGTGAAGCTCTTGCTGAAGGAGCGTCCGGACGATTTCCCCAAGTCGGACCGCATTGCCGAGGGTCTGAAGCCCTTGCTCGGCAATTCCGTGTTCCTGACCAATGGCGAGGCCTGGAAGCGGCAACGGCGGATCATCGACCCGGCCTTTGAGGGCGGCAGGCTGAGGGACACCTTTCCGTCGATGCGGGCGGCGGCTGAGGCAGCGGTGGCGCGTCTTGAAGGGCGTCAGGGGCCTGTAGAGATCGAAGAGGAAACATCGCATGCAGCGGCGGACGTGATTTTCCGCACGCTGTTCTCAATCCCGATCGAACATGAGGTGGCCGGGCAGGTCTTTACCCGGTTCCGCGACTACCAGCGCAGCCAGCCGCTGCTGAACCTCGCGGCATTTGTGCCGCTGCCGCGCTGGATGCCGCGGTTCTTCCGCGGCGGCACCCGCCGGAATGCGGCGGAAATCCGGGCGCTGATCGCCCATCTGACGGCGGAGCGCATGGAGGCAATCAAAACGGGCACTGCACCCGATGATCTTGCGACCAAGATTATGACCACCAGTGACCGGGAAACCGGCAGTACTTTTGATGCGGCCGAGATGGTGGACCAGGTGGCTATCTTCTTCCTTGCGGGCCATGAAACCAGTGCCTCTGCCCTGGCCTGGGCGCTGTATCTGATGGCGCTGTACCCGGACTGGCAGGAGAAAGTGGCGGAAGAGGCGGCCGCGCTGGAGGATGACAGCTTTGCCGCGGTGTCAAAACTGAAGATCAGCCGCGATGTGTTCCGCGAAACCCTGCGGCTGTACCCGCCGGTTCCGATGATGGTGCGCGAGGCGGCCTGTCCGGAGCGCTTCCGGAACCGTGAGGTGCCGAAGGGCGCGCAGATGGTGCTGAGCCCCTGGCATCTGCACCGGCATGAGCGCCTGTGGGACAATCCAGACGGGTTTGATCCGGCCCGCTGGGGAACCGAGAACGGCAAGCAATGCCAGCGCGACGCCTATATTCCGTTTTCTGCGGGCGCGCGCGTCTGCACCGGGGCGGGGTTCGCCATGGTGGAGGGACCGCTGATCCTGTCGATGATCCTGCGGCGGTTCCGGATAGAGCCAGTAGCAGACAAGACGCCGGTGCCGGTGGCGCATCTGACGGTACGGTCGAAGAACGGGATTTGGCTGCAACTGATCACAAGGTAGCCAAGAAAATTCGAATTTTCTTGGCAAATTTCTTCGAAGAAATTTGCGTCACTGGATGATGCGCACAGCGTCCTGGTTGCAGAAAATGACGACCTGACCGGCGTTTTCCACCGCATGGAAACCACGGTGTTTCAATTCCTGCCGAAACCGGTCCCAGCCGAGCAGCCGCTCAATGTCGCGTTTCTGGCGGCGGACCACACCTCCCCTTGCCGCAGCATGGGACTGGAAAAGCTGCTGCAGCCAAGCATCGGCCGAAAGAGGAACTGGCATCGTCATTCCGCAAGTGTACGGGATCGTGGTTAATGTCCCCTTAACCGGCGCAGCACGAATAGCCGGATCGCGGAGGCCAGGCCACAGTCTTCGCCGCGGGTTTCATCAATTTCCGCTGCCAAGTCGTTGATTGCACGGTCTTCCTGTGCCGCGATCTCGCGGAAGGTGTCCCAGAATTCATCCTCCAAAGACACCGAGGTCCGGTGCCCGCGCAAGGTCAGGGAGTGTTTCTTGGGGCGGGCGTTCATTCGTCGCGCTTATGCTCGTCCAGCCGCTGCACGTCTTGAGCATTGCGCGCCTTGTCCAGGTCTTTCTCTGCCTTGGTTCGCCCGAAGGTCACGGCGTTCCGGTCAGCGCGGGCCTTTTTCTCGGCCCGCGCTTTTTCTTTTCTGTACCGGTTCAGATTGACCGGCTTGCCCATCAGTCCTTGGGCCCGATCATCTGCTCCGGCCGAACCACGGCGTCAAAGGTGGCCTCATCGACAAAGCCAAGCGCAATTGCTTCTTCCTTCAACGTGGTGCCGTTCTTATGCGCGGTCTTGGCGACCTTGGTGGCGTTGTCATAACCGATGGTGGGCGCCAGCGCGGTGACCAGCATCAGGGATTCCTTCATCAGCTTGTCTATGCGCGGCTCATTGGCCTGGATGCCGTTCAGCATCCGCTCGGTGAAGCTGTCCGCCGCATCGCCCAAAAGCTGGATCGACTGCAGGAGGTTGTAGGACATCATCGGGTTGTAGACGTTCAGCTCAAAGTGGCCCTGGGAGCCTGCAAATTTGATTGCAGCGTCATTGCCCATCACATGCGCTGCGACCTGGGTCAGCGCCTCTGCCTGGGTCGGGTTCACCTTGCCCGGCATGATCGAGGAGCCGGGCTCGTTTTCCGGCAGGATCAGCTCGCCCAGGCCAGAGCGCGGGCCGGAGCCAAGGAAGCGGATGTCATTGGCGATCTTGTAGCAGCTGCCCGCAATTGTCGCGAGCGCGCCGGACAGGAACACCATGGCGTCATGGGCGGCCAGCGCCTCGAACTTGTTCGGCGCGGTGACAAAGGGCAGGCCGGTGATTTCGGCCATATTGGCAGCGACCTTTTCGCCCCAGCCTTTCTGGGTGTTCAGGCCGGTGCCGACGGCGGTGCCGCCCTGCGCCAGCTCATAGATGCCGGGCATCGCCGCCTCGACCCGCGCCAGGCCTTGGCGGATCTGATGCGCGTAGCCGCCGAACTCCTGGCCCAGGGTCAGCGGTGTGGCGTCCTGAGTGTGGGTGCGGCCGATCTTGATGATGTCCTTGAACTCCGCCGCCTTGGCTTCCAGCCCTTCGGCCAGCTTTGTCAGACCCGGCACCAGAACGTCGCGCACGGACATCGCGGTGGCGATATGCATGGCAGTGGGGAAGGTGTCGTTGGAAGACTGACCCATGTTGCAGTGATCGTTCGGATGCACCGGGTCTTTGGAACCAATGACGCCGCCCAGGATCTCAATCGCGCGGTTCGCGATAACCTCGTTGGAGTTCATGTTGGACTGGGTGCCGGAACCGGTCTGCCAGACCACGAGCGGAAAGTTGTCGTCGAACTTGCCTGCGACCACTTCGCTGGCCGCCTGAATGACCGCGTCACCAATTTCTGCGTCCAGCTTGCCCGATTCCTTGTTGGCCATGGCACAGGCCTGCTTGATCACGCCCAGTGCGCGCACAATGGCGACTGGCTGCTTTTCCCAGCCAATGGGGAAATTCATGATTGAGCGCTGGGTTTGCGCGCCCCAGTATTTCTCTGCCGGGACTTCAAGCGGGCCAAAACTGTCGGTTTCGGTGCGGGTTGCGGACATCCGTCTGTTTCTCCGTTGAGTATGCGATTGTATGCCGTTTAGCCTGTGCCGGAATGCGGCGCAATTGGCCAGTTGCGCGCAGCATAGCCAAAAGGACCGCAAGGTATAGTGTCGAATTGGCGCAATCCGAACCGTGCCATTGCCTTGATCCATGCTATGCTTACAGTGCGGGGGATGGGCGATTCAGTATCCGGAAAGGAAAACAACGTGCCAATCCGCTTGTGTCCTGATCTGCCCGTGAAACTACTGGCACCGCTGCTGCTGGCAGGGGCTTTGCTTCTGGCCGGTGCGATGCCGGGGCTTGCGGCCAGTATCGCGCAGTTCACCGGCGCGTACTCCGGCAGTGTCGATATCGTCAAGGCCGACGGCGACACCGACCCCCGCGACATGAGTGTCGTCATCCGCGAGATGAAAAAGGGCTTCACGATCAAGTGGACATCGACCACGGAAAAAGATGACGGCCGCAAAAAGACCAAGACCTATGAAATCGAGTTCCAGAAAAGCGGCCGGAACGGTGTCTATTCCGCCGCGATGACCCGCAATGTGTTTGGCCATTCGGTGCCGCTCAACCCGATGGAGGGCGAACCCTTTGTCTGGGGGCGCATCACTGGCGACACGCTCACCGTGTTCTCGCTGTTTATCCATCCAAACGGCGACTACGAGATGCAGCAGTACGACCGGACCCTGGCCGATGGCGGGCTGGACCTCGTCTATATTTCCCGGCTGAACGGCGAGCCGCGCCGCCGGCTGGAAACCTTTCTCGCCCGGGAGTAAGCAGCATAGAAAAAGGCAGCCCGGCGGGCTGCCTGCAAGCCGCGGCGAGACAGCTTTGGCTTATTTACGGAAACTGTCGAGCGAGACGACGTCTGCGTCTTTCTTAGGTTCCGGCTGTTCCTCGGCGCTGTCCAATTCTTCAGCCGCATCCGGCACGGCCGAATAACCTTCGGCCTCCTCCTCGGCGCTTTCAAAACGCAGCCCGAATTCAACCGAAGGATCCACGAAAGTTCGGATCGCGTCATAGGGAATATAAAGCGGCTCCGGCGAGTCGCCGAAGTTCAGCGTGACTGCAAATCCGTCTTCATCGACGGTCAGATTGTCGAACCAATGCTGCATCACCACGGTCATTTCGCCAGGATAGCGGTCGGACAGCCAATCCGCCAGTTCCACGTCCGGGTGGGCGGTGTCGAAGGTGATGAAAAAGTGATGGTTGCCGGGCAAGCCATTCTCAGAAACGTCCTGCAGCACGGTCCGGATCAGGCCGCGCATGGCAGAGTGCATCAGGTTGCCATAGTCGATTTCACGGGACATGCAGTCACCCTTTGTTCATTTGCTGTTAAGCATAAGAGATTCTGCCGGAAACAAAAGGGCAGCCTTCTGGGCAGTTAAATTATTTTTGCCGCAGTGCGGGTCTGCCGGTCTGCCTCAGTCAGCTGATTGCAAACGGGAATTCCGCAATCGCCAATCCGCTTGCGGCCATGATCGCCAGCAGCAGCAGCATATTGCCGCGCACGGCCCAGGCGGCCAGCGGTGCGGCCAGCACCAGCGCTGCAGCAGCGCTGTTGAGGCTGCTCCAGACCGGCAGCGGAACATGCAGGATACCGGCCTCGAACACGCCAGTTTCTGCAAAGGCCACATGGATCAGAAACCACACCGAAAGATTCAGGATGACGCCGGCAACAGTGGCGGTCACCGCTTTCAGCGCCATGCCAAGCCGGGGGTGAGCCGCGATGCGTTCGACAAAGGGGGCGGCAGCAAAGATCCACAGGAAGCAGGGCATGAAGGTGGCCCAAAGCGCCACAGCGCCCGCGGCCATGAACTGGCTGAAGCCGCCGTCCAGAAGACCTGCCAGCATGGCAACAAACTGGGTGACCAGAATCAGCGGGCCCGGCGTGGTCTCCGCCAGCCCCAGCGCGTCGATCATCTGGCCTGCGCTGATCCAGCCGAACTGGCTGACAACCGTCTGGCTCATATAGGCCAGCACTGCATAGGCGCCGCCAAAGGTGACCACCGCCAGCTTGGAGAAGAACCAGCCGACATCTGCCAGGAAGCCCGCGCCAGAAATGCTCAGCGCGGCCAGCGGCAGCAGCCACAGCGCGCCCCAAACCCCTATCGTGCGCAGGGTGCTGCCATTGCGGGCGGGCGGGTTCTGCAGGGGGGCGGGGCCGCTGGCGTCCTTGCGCATCAGGCCAAAGCAGGCGGCCGCAAGCACCACCAGCGGAAACGGCAGGTTGAACAGGAACAGCGCGGCGAATCCAAATCCGGCCAGCGCCCAGTCCAAACTGTGTTTCAGTGCCTTGCCTGCCAGCCGCCGCAGCGCCTGCAGGATGATAATAACCACAGCAGCCTTGACCCCAAGAAAGGCGGATTGAACCGCGGGCAGGGTGCCGTATTGCGCATAAAGCCAGACCAGCGCCGCAATCACTGCCGCCCCTGGCAGAACGAACAGCAAGCCCGCCAGCAATCCGCCGACGGTACCGCGCATCCGCCAGCCGGTATAGGTAGCCAGCTGCATCGCCTCTGGTCCCGGCAAGAGCATGCAAAAGGACAGCCCCCGCAGAAAGCTGTCCTCGCTCAGCCAGTGGCGGTCTTCCACCAGTTCCTTGTGCATGACTGCGATCTGCGCGGCCGGGCCGCCAAAGCTCAGCACCCCGATGCGCCCAAAGACGCGCAGCATCTCTGTCCAGCTGGGATTGCTCATGCTTTCCGGTCCGCCGGCCAGTTGTGGCCTTCCCCCTGGCCGTCCCGGGCCCAGCGGTAAAGGGCGTCATAAAGTGCCATGCCTGCCTCAAGCTGCTGATGGTCGTCCTTGTACTGGCGCGACAGCCCCACCGAGATGGCCAGAAGCCCCGCGGCCTCAGGGGCCAGTTCATGCCGGTTGGTGTCAGCGCCCCTCACAACACGGGCCAGGGCGTCCAGCGCCGGGGTCCTGAGGCCGAACTCATCCAGCATGGTGTCAAAGGTGCACAATTCACCGCGGTGCGACCAGAAAACACCCTCGGTATCAAACGGCGTGGCACCGAACCGCTCGGCAACGCCTGCGACCTCAGCGGGAGAGACAAACAGAAACCGGGCGTCTGTATCCACAAAACGGCGGATCAGCCAGGGGCAGGCAATGCGGTCGATCTTGGGCCGGTGCCGTGTCACCCAAAGGGTGCTGCCGCCCGCAGGGGCGGGCAGGGCGCCGGCTGGTATGCGCGGCCCCTTGAAGGCGCGCCAGCCGTACATGCCGCCCTGCAGGTACTCCGCTCCGATCCCGTCATTGCGCAGCCAGGCGGCCACGCCCTGCGACAGCTTGAGGCCCTGCTGGCAGATCACCACGCAGCGGCGCCCCTTGATCCGGGCTTTGAGGCCGTCGATATCCGTATGAGGATGCCGGAAGGATCCGGGGATCAGGTAAGGATCTTCTGCAAAGTCTTCGCTGGTGCAGATATCTGCGAGTACTGGCGTATTCGGGGTGCCGATCAGGCGCAAGAGCTGGGCGGGGGTGATTTCATTCGGGGCAGCCATAAGCATGTCTCCTCGCGGGCAAGCAAGATTAACATGCGAACCTTGGGCTGTCGCCTCACGGGGCGTTCGCGGAGGACCCCATACCCCTTAGAACCCTATTGCCTGCTGGATTGTCAAGCACCGGGGCGCCGGGTTACTTCAGCCGCTCGCCCGTCATGCAGATTGCCAGGGCTTCGGGTGGCAACTGGCCAAGCTTTTCGAACATGCGGAAGTAGTCCATGTTGGAATGCAGTTCCGTGATCTTGCCATCCTGAACCTGCGCCAGGATTTGACCGGAGATCTGAAAAGGCGCGCCGTCCCTCGGATCACTGGTGCTGACAAGCAGCCGCACGGACACCCATTCGGCGGTTTCCATCGCATGGGTGAAGGTCACGCGGAGCGGACCCAGCAGATTGCGCAGGGCTGAGACCACTTCGCCGTAATCGCATTCAGGCTCGGCCAGCGCCGAAACCGCGCCGCTGATCACCGTGGCCGGGGTCATAACTTCTGCAACCGCATCCATGTTGCCTTTGCACCAAACTTCTTCGAACCAATAGTGCAGCAGGCGGGTCAGCGGCATGTCCGGTGCGGCCGCCGGATCATAGGGCGCGGCCATGGCAGGCTGACGCATCCCGGGCAGCTTCTGATGGCTTTCTTCGGGCTGCCGGCGGCGCGGCGACACCTGGGCGGTTTGGACGGATTGCGGGGAGGTGAGAGTCTTGGTCATTGTCAGCGCCACATCAAGCCTTGCCCGGTCAGGCAGGCGGCAATTGTGTCCGGGGGCAGCTGGCCAAGCTGCTCGAACAGGGAAACATAGTCGAACTGGCTGAAGGTTTCTGCCATCTTGCCGTCTTCAAAGCGGATCATCACATGGCCCGTGGTGCTGACGGGTTGCCCGGTCGCGGCGCAATGGGCAGAAAATGCGGTTCTTGCCGCCAGCCAGCTGTTCTGCTCCACGCTGTGGGTGATGTGGATGCTGATTCGGTCCAGCCGGCTGCGCAGGGCGGTCACGAAATCCTCGAAATCCTCCCGGGACAGTTGCAGCGACGGCATCGCCCCGGTCGCCGTGGAACCAGACAAAAAGTAATCGTCAATTACACTTAGGTCGCCCTTGCTCCAGGCCTGGCTGTACCAGGATTGCAGTATTTCAGTTTTCGAATGTGAAGCAGTCACTGGCAATGGCGGTCTTTGTGCAAAGCGTTTTGTTTCGAGCCATAGCTGTATAAATGGCGCAGCCGGATTTGGAACCACCAAAACTAAAGTTTTAGCCGCAAGCCTGGCGGCGGGGGGCTGCGGTACCTGAAAAGGCGGGAAGTGCAGGTTTCTGTTGCCAGGTACCTGCGAACCCCGCCTTACGCGGCTAGGCGCAAGGGCTTAGATTTCGATTCCTCGAACTGCTTACGCAGCCAGAGCAACCGGAGCACGATTGTCGTTTGCAATTGTACTGTTTGGGCCGGTACGGTGGCACCCCGCCGAGACAAAGCAAAACCCCTTTAGACGTCCGTCGATCCTGTTTCGGCCCCATGATCCCCAAACGAAGGATTTTGGTGGAGCCGCCGGGTACCGCCCCCGGGTCCGATCCGCTTATTACGAGCGCGTTTATGTCCATAGTTCCGCAAGGGAACAGGGGTCATATAATCGGCTTCTGGCTGATTGCAAAGGGGGAACCGGAATCCTGCGAGGATTCCGGCCAGTTTTCCGGCGCGGAAAACTGGCGCCTGCGGCAACCGGTGCGCCATAAATCCTCGCAGGATTTGTGGCCGTTTCCCGCGCCGGGAAACGGCGGTGCTAGCTTAGTATCCGGATCGGGGCGCTGTTACAGAAAACTACAACCTGCTCGCGGTTTTGAATGGCCTGGAAACCGCGGGCGCGGACTTCGGCCAGAAAGGCCTCCATCCCGGCATAGCGCTCGATGTCGCGGGTCTTGCGCCGCACGACCCCGCCGGTCTGCACCGCCTTGCAGGCGAAAATATCGCGCAGCCAGATGTCGGGTGAAAGGGCGGAACCGGGTTTGACCATGCCGCAGATGCTGACGGTTCATGGTTAACAAACTGTTATGACTTGGCCCGTGCCGCAAAAACGTCCGAGGCCAGCTTGCGGGTTTCGCTTTCCAGGTCCTGCAGCCCGGATGCGGCTGCGCCTCCGTTGCCAGCTTCGATTGCGTCGGCAATCCGGCTGTGGATTCCGGTGATCACTGCCCGGTCGCGGGCGGTGAAGGTGATCATGTTCATCAAGGGCTGCATCGCCTCCACCGCGCCGGCCAGCTGATAGGACAGCACTGGATTGCCAGCCCCGTCCACCAGAGCCCGGTGAAACGCCACGTCGGATGCGCAAAAGGCCACATCCGTCAACCCCGGCTGGCCCTGGCGGAAAATCTCCGCCCGCATTGTCGCCAGCTGATCCGCAGTCCGGCGTTCAGCCGACAGTGGCGCGCAGGCGCGCTCCAGCGCGTATCGTGCCTCGCAGGCAGTATCAAAGCTGACGGCGTTCATGCTCAAGAGCAACGTGGAGGTGGTGATCTGCTGTGAATAGGCGTCCTCAAAGCTGAGACGGTTCACAAAGGCCCCGCCCGAGGCGCCGCGCTGGGTGCGGATCAGCGACTGTGCCGCCAGCCGTTTCAGCGCTTCGCGGACTGTCGGGCGGGAGACCTGAAAGTGATCGGAAAGCTCCGCCTCCGACGGCAGCCGCTCGTCCACGTTCAGCTCGCCGGAAATGATGGCATCCTTGATCGCCTGGGCTATCTGAACCGAAAGATCGGCGGAACTGTTGGGGTCAATCTTCATGCCCGGGATCCTGACGCTGCGTTACGCCGGAGACGGCCCGGCGAGAAATCATTTGTCTGACATTTAAAAGTCTGACATTTAAAACTCAAGACGTGAGTCGCAGACCCTCTTACCCGGAGCGCGCCATGAAAGCCATTCTGGCACAACGGATCAGAACCATGGGAGGCTGGCATTGGCTGGGCCTGTTCGGGCTGATCCTGGGGGCGTGGATTCTTCTCTATGCGATGTCGGTGCCGGCCGACCTGCGCCAGGCGGGGGCCATCTACGGCCCTGATTTCTGGCGCGACTTCTGCACACTGACACCGGATGCGGCGGGTTTTGGCAAGATGCTGATGATGTGGGCGCTGATGTCGGCGGCGATGATGGCGCCGACCGCGCTGCCCGCCTTCGCCACCTATGAGGACCTGTCCCACACCGCGCCGGACACCAGTTTCACCCGGCTGGTGGGGGGGTATCTGGCCGTGTGGCTGGGCTTTTCAGCGCTGGCCGCCGTGCTGCAGCTGGAGCTGTTTCAGGCAGATCTGCTCACCGCATTTGGCGACAGCAACTCGCGCTACCTGTCGGCAGGGCTGCTGCTGGTCGCGGGCGGCTACCAGTTCTCGCCAGTCAAGGAGGCCTGCCTCAGCAAGTGCCGCCGCCCGCTGGTGTTCTTCATGCAGCACTGGGACGATGGCCCGCTGCGCAACGGGCTGCGGCTGGGACTGGTGTGCCTGGGCTGCTGCTGGGCGCTGATGCTGCTGGCATTCGCGGGCGGCACCATGAACATCGCCTTCATGGGACTGGCGACCGTGATCATGATTTTGGAAAAGCTGCCGGACCTTGGCCGCTTCATCACCAAACCGCTGGGTGCGGGGCTGGTGAGTGCGGCACTGGCGCTGGCAGCAGGAATTATCTGAGAGGGAGACTAAGACATGGCCTTGGACGGCGAAGTGGGCACCGTGCCCTGGACGATCAAAGGGGAACTGATCCTCAACTGCAATTGCACCGTGTTCTGCCCCTGTGTGGTGTCGCTGGGCAAGCACCCGCCGACCGAGGGCCATTGCCAGGCTTGGGCCGGGGTGCGTATCGACAGCGGCGAATACGGCGAAACCGACTTGTCCGGCCTGAACGTCGGCCTGTTCCTGGAGATCCCGGGAAACATGGGCCGCGGCAACTGGAAGGCGGCGGCCTATATCGACGACCGCGCCTCGGATGACGCCTATGACGCACTGGTTGCGATCTTCTCGGGCGCGGCGCGGGGCACCACCGGGCTGTTCTCGATGCTGGTGGGTGAATTTCTGGGCGCCGAACGGTCTCCGGTCAGCTTTGAAACCGAAGGCAAGGAACGCCGCCTCATGGTCGGCAAGAAGATCCAGGGCGCTGTGGTCCCGGTTGAGGGCAAGAACGGCAAGGATATCGTTGTCACAAACACTGAATACTGGATGGGCCCTGACATCACCGTCGCCACCGCCACCAAGGGCCGGGTGCGCGCCTTTGGCCGGGTCTGGGACTTCGATGGCCGCTCTGCCGAGATCTGCCAGATCGACTGGCACGGGCCGAAGTAATCAATGCTTGCAGGCCGGATCATCCCGGCCTGCCACCGACTGTTTCCGGAGACTGCCGCAATGGCACATATCTTCCCCTCGCGCCGCGTGCGCAGGACGCCCTTCAGCCCCGGCGTGGAGGCCGCGGGCGTCAAGGCCTATACCGTCTATAACCACACGCTGCTGGCCACTGTGTTTGACAGCCTGGAATACGACTGCGCTCATCTGAAGGAGCATGTCCAGGTCTGGGACGTGGCCTGCGAACGCCAGGTCAGCATCAAGGGCCCCGATGCGCTGCGGCTGATGAAAATGATCAGCCCGCGCGACATGGACAAGATGGCAGACGATCAATGCTATTATGTGCCGACCGTGGACCATAAGGGCGGTATGCTAAACGATCCGGTGGCAGTGAAACTGGCGGCGGATCACTACTGGCTGTCGCTGGCGGATGGCGACCTGCTGCAATTTGCGCTGGGGATCGCCATTGCCAAGGGGCTGGATGTGGAGATCGCCGAGCCTGACGTCTCGCCGCTGGCGGTGCAGGGGCCCAAGGCGGAGGACCTGATGGCCCGTGTCTTTGGCGAGGCAGTGCGCGGTATCCGCTTCTTCCGCTACAAGCGGCTGGCCTTTCAAGGGGTCGAGCTGGTGGTGGCGCGCTCCGGCTGGTCCAAGCAGGGCGGGTTTGAGGTCTATGTCGATGGCTCGGAATTGGGGATGCCGCTGTGGCATGCCTTGTTCGAGGCTGGCGAGGACATGCACGTGCGTGCAGGCTGTCCCAATACGATCGAGCGGATCGAAAGCGGGCTCTTGAGCTACGGCAATGACATGACCCGCGAAAACACGCCATATGAATGCGGCCTGGGCAAATTCTGCAATTCGCCTGAGGATTACATCGGCAAGGCTGCCCTGGCAGAGCAGGCCGAAAACGGCCCCGCCCGCCAGATCCGCCCGCTGGTGATCGGTGGCGAGATCCCGCCGTGTCTGGATGCCTGGCCGCTTTACGCGGCTGGGAAACAGGTGGGGCAGGTTGGCTCGGCCATATTCTCTCCCGAATTCGGGGTGAACGCGGCAATTGGCATGGTGGACCGGTCCCATTGGGCGCCGGGCACCGTGATGGAAGCAGAAACCCCGGCAGGGATGCGGCCCGTGACCGTGCAGGAGCGGTTCTGGCGCTAAGCGCAGGCGGGCAGGGGGCGCTGCCCCCGCCGCGGCAGGCCGCGGCTCCCCCGGGATATTTTTGGCAAGAGGAAAACACCTCTGGGAAAGGAAAGTTGAGATGTTCAATGCATTGGTCGTGAACAAGGACGAAGAGAGCGGCAAGACTTCTGCCGCGGTCCAGCTGATCGGCGTGGATCAGCTGCCCGAGGGCGAGGTGACCGTGGCGGTGGACTATTCCACTGTGAACTACAAGGACGGTCTGTGCATCGGGCCGGGCGGCGGGCTGGTACGCAAATACCCGCATGTGCCGGGCATCGACTTTGCCGGCACGGTCGAGGCGTCCAGCGATGATCGCTACAAGCCGGGCGACAAGGTGGTGCTGACCGGCTGGCGCGTGGGCGAGGCCCATTGGGGCGGCTACAGCCAAAAGGCCAATGTGCGCGCCGACTGGCTGGTGCCGCTGCCTGAGGGGCTGGACACCCGCCAGGCGATGGCCGTGGGTACCGCAGGCTTTACGGCGATGCTGGCGGTGATGGCGCTGGAGGATCACGGCCTGGAGCCGGGCCACGGTCCGGTTCTGGTCACAGGTGCCGCGGGCGGCGTCGGTTCGGTGGCCACCGCAATTCTGGCCAATCTCGGCTATGAGGTCGCCGGGGTGACCGGCCGCCCGGAAACGGCCGACTATCTGAAGTCGCTTGGCGCCACGCAGATCGTGCCCCGCGAGGAGATCAACGAGACCACCAAGCGCCCGCTGGAAAGCGAAACCTGGTCCGGCTGTGTGGACGCCGTCGGCGGCGCCATGCTGGCGCGGGTGCTGGGGCAGATGAAATACGGTGCTTCGGTCTCGGCTGTGGGTCTGGCGGGCGGTGCAGGGCTGCCGGCCACCGTCATTCCGTTCCTGCTGCGCGGTGTGAACCTGCTGGGCATCGACTCGGTGATGCAGCCCTACGCCAACCGCGTCCGCGCCTGGCAGCGCATTGCCAGCGATCTCCCCATGGATAAACTGGAGGCAATGATCCAGCCCGCGGTGCTGAGCGACCTGCCGCAACTGGGGACGGACATCCTCAAGGGCCAGGTCAAGGGCCGGGTGGTGGTGGACGTCAACGCCTGAGTTCCTATATAGTCAGTTATCAAATGGAAGACGCGCGGCACTCCCGCGCGTTTTTCTTTATGGTCCAGGCTTCGGCTTGGCCCCGGGATGCGGGCAGCGACGCCGCTGAGCAGTTTGGGCTTGCTCCGCCCCCGCCGGTGTCTGGCTGCATGTGCCGGAGGCCGGAAAAAACTGAAGCAGAGGTCAGGACGTCCGGGCGCAGACCCCCGGATGCCCCCCAATCCGCCCCTTGCACCGCAAGGGGGCCGGCCTGCTGCTTTCTTTGACCGCGCAAGCCCCGGCTTGCAAAGCAAATACGAGTAGGGAAGGAGGCCGTTAATGGCTGACGAAACCACAAACCAGGGTATCCCCGCCCCGGAGGGCGAAGCGGATATCATTGATACTGACTATGAGATCGGACAGGACAATATCGAGACGCAGATCGGCCCGTTCGGGGTCGATATCCACAACCCGGTGTTCCATGTCTCCGGCCTGGTCATCGTGGCCTTTGTGTTCTACGCGCTGGCGCTGCCGGAGCAGGCGGCGGGGTTTTTCAACTGGCTGCGCCCGGCCGTGACCAGCAGCTTTGACTGGTTTTTCTTCGGCGCGGCAGATCTCTTTGTGCTGTTCTGCCTGTTCCTGATTGTCTCGCCCTGGGGCAGCGTGCGCCTGGGCGGCAATGAAGCCACGCCGGACTACAATTACTTGGGCTGGTTTGCGATGCTTTTTGCGGCCGGCATGGGCATCGGGCTGATGTTCTATGGCGTCAGTGAGCCAATGAGCCATTACTCCACTGCATTCGGCGGCACGGCGGTTCCAGAAGGCGGCGGCGCCCGCACTGACTGGGCACCGCTGGGCGGTGCAGCCGGGGATCAAGCCGAAGTCGTGCGCCTGGGCATGGCCGCAACGATCTTTCACTGGGGGCTGCACCCCTGGGCGATCTACGCCATCGTCGCCCTGGCCCTTGCCTTGTTCACCTATAACAAGGGGCTGCCGCTGACCATCCGCTCTGCCTTTTACCCGCTGTTCGGCGAGCGCGTCTGGGGCTGGACCGGCCATGTGATCGACATCCTGGCGGTGTTTGCCACACTGTTCGGCCTTGCGACCTCTCTGGGCTTCGGGGCAACCCAGGCCAACGCAGGCTTGAATGAACTGTTCGGCGTGCCGACCGGTGCCACTACTGAGGTGATCCTGATTTCCGCCATCACAGCCGTTGCCCTGATCTCGGTCCTGCGCGGCCTGGATGGCGGCGTCAAGGTTCTGTCGGAGATCAACATGGGGCTGGCCTTCCTGCTGCTGGTCTTTGTTCTGCTGGCTGGCCCTACGCTGAACATCCTGACCGGCTTCTTTGCCAGCCTGATGGCCTATGCGGAATACCTGCCGGCGCTTGCCAACCCGTTCGGGCGGGAGGATGTGAACTTCAGCCAGGGCTGGACCGCCTTCTATTGGGCCTGGTGGATCAGCTGGTCGCCCTTTGTGGGCATGTTCATTGCACGTGTCAGCCGCGGCCGCACCGTGCGTGAGTTCGTGATCTGTGTACTGCTGATCCCCAGCCTGGTCTGCATCCTGTGGATGAGCGTTTTCGGAGGCACTGCGATTCAGCAGGTGGTTTCGGACGGGTTCACTGGCGCACAGGATGCCGCACTTGAGCTGAAGCTGTTCAAGATGCTGGGAGAGCTGCCGCTGGCCGGGATCACCTCCTTTATCGGGATTGTGCTGGTGATCGTCTTCTTTGTCACCTCGTCCGACTCCGGCTCATTGGTGATCGACACGATCACCGCGGGCGGCAAGGTGGACGCGCCGCTGCCGCAACGGGTGTTCTGGTGCATCTTCGAGGGCGCAGTGGCCATCGTGCTGCTGCTGGGCGGCGGCCTTGGGGCGCTGCAGGCGATGGTGATCTCTACCGGCCTGCCGTTCACGGTTGTTCTGCTGCTGATGTGCTGGGCAATTTTCCGCGGGCTCCAGACCGAAGCACGCTGAATCCTGCCCCCTGCGCGAGAGGCCCCGGTTTTTCACCGGGGCCTTTTGCCTTTTCAGCTGTTGTACTTGAAAAAACCCAGCGAATTGCCGTCCGGATCAGTGGCGTAAAAAAAACGACCGGGCGGAATTTCGATGGTCTCAGAGATCACTTTGCCGCCTGCATCCGTGACACGCTTCATGACGTCTTCCAGTTCACCCTCGGCGGTCAGATGCAGGGTGGGGCCGCGTCCGTCACCCGCGGGCTGTCCGGAGTAGAAATGCAGCGCGATGCCAGTGGCCTCATCGGCGGGTTTGAACATCGCAACAGGGTTTGGCCCGCTATTGTCGATGCTGAGCGCGGCCCCGGTCACTTTGGAATAAAAGGTTACTGCTGCATCCAGGTCGCTGACGGGCAGCTCGCCCCAGACCAGGAAATCCTTGGGGGTAAAGGCCATAACAAATCCTCCATGTTTGCCTGCCTGCAGTCTTGCACAGCCTCCTGACAGTTTCCGGCATGAGCGCAGTGCCGTGAAACGCGCTTCTCCGGCCCGTTTGCGCTTCTGCGTTCCTTGGAGTGATTCCGGCTTGCAGGACCGCGGGTGATCCCTCAATCCTTGTGCGGGAAGGCGGTGAGGCCCGGGAAGCTGCCAAACACCGGCGATACCCGTAGCTGAGGAGAGGCAACAGAATGACTGCATTGGATATTGATTTCGTCCGGACCCAGTTTCCGGCCTTCGAAGAACCCAGCCTGCAGGGGCAGGCGTTCTTTGAAAACGCGGGCGGATCCTACACCTGCCGCCAGGTTATTGACCGTCTCACCCGGTTCTACACCCAGCGCAAGGTGCAGCCTTATGCGCCTTACGAGGCTTCCCGCCTGGCCGGCGCCGAAATGGACGAGGCCCGGTCCCGGCTGGCCGCGCTGATGGGCGTCACAGCAGAGGAGCTGAGCTTTGGCCCTTCGACCACCCAGAACACCTATGTGCTGGCTCAGGCCTTCCGCCGGTTCATGAAGCCGGGGGAGGCGATCGTCGTCACCAACCAGGACCATGAGGCCAACAGCGGCCCCTGGCGCCGCCTGGCGGAAGAGGGGATCGAGATCCGCGAATGGCAGATTGACCCGCAGACTGGCCATCTGGACATTGCCCAGCTGGAAAACCTCCTGGATGAAAACGTGCGCCTGGTCTGCTTCCCGCATTGCTCCAACGTGGTGGGGGAGATCAACCCGGTCTCCGAGATCACCGCCCTGGCCCATGCCGCGGGTGCCTTTGTCTGCGTCGACGGGGTTTCCTATGCGGCGCACGGGCTGCCCGACCTGGACGCGCTGGGCGCTGATATCTACCTGTTCTCCTCTTACAAAACCTATGGCCCTCATCAGGGCATCATGGTGATCCGCAAAGCGCTGGGCGAGTTGCTGCCAAACCAGGCGCATTATTTCAACGCGGATGTGCTCTATAAACGCTTTACCCCGGCAGGCCCCGACCATGCCCAGGTAGCGGCCTCGGCCGGGATGGCGGATTACTTCGAGGCGCTGGCCGCGCACCACGGGCACAGCGGCACCGCTGCAGAAACCGGTGCCTTTGTCCACGACCTGATGCGCGCGCATGAAATCCAGCTGCTGCAGCCGCTCCTGGACGCGGTGAAGGACCGCAACGACATGCGGCTTTTGGGGCCTTCTGCCGCGGAAAACCGCGCGCCCACTGTTGCCGTGGCGCTGAACCGTGCCGCCGCCCCGGTGGCTGCGGCCCTGTCAGAATACGGCATCATGGCCGGCGGCGGTGATTTCTACGCCGTCCGGGCACTGGAGGCGATGGGCGTTGATCCAAACCAGGGCGTGCTGCGTATGAGCTTTACCCACTACACGTCCAAGGCAGAGGTGGCAAAGCTGATCGAGGTCTTGGACCGGGTTCTGTAACGCGGAGAGAACAAGGAAAACGGTATGAGCAGACGTCCGGTGATCTGGTGGATCCGGCGCGATCTTCGCCTGTGCGACAACCCGGCGCTGACGGCTGCTGCCGCCGGTGGTGCGCCTGTGCTGCCGGTCTATATCCTCGACGGGCAGGAGGAGGCGCTGGGCGCCGCGCCCAAGTTCCGCCTCGGCCTGGGGCTGGAGCATTTCGCGCGGGAACTGGAAAAGGCCGGATCGCGCCTGATCCTGCGCCGCGGCAAGGCGATGGAGGTGCTGCGGGAGCTTATCAGTGAAACCGGGGCAGGGGCTGTGCATTGGTCCCGCCTCTACGACCCGCAGGCCATCGCCCGCGACACTCAGGTCAAGCAGCTTCTGAAAGACCAGGGCATAGAGGCCAAATCCCACGGCGGACGCCTGCTGTTCGAACCCTGGACGGCAGAGACCAAGACCGGCGGCATGTTCAAGGTTTACACCCCGTTCTGGAAGGTGGTGCGGGGCCGCGATGTGGACAGCCTGCTGCCGGCTCCCGCCACTCTCCAGGCACCGGACAGCTGGCCAGCGAGCGCGGAACTGAAGGATTGGCACATGGCCGCCGCCATGCACCGGGGCGCGGATGTGGTGGCCCGCTATTGCCGCGTGGGCGAGGCCGCGGCACGGGACCGTCTGGACGAATTCCTGGAGAACGCGGTTAACGCCTACAAGTCCCGCCGAGACTTCCCGGGCGAGGACGCGACCTCCGGCCTGTCGGAAAACCTGGCCTGGGGCGAAATCAGCCCGCACCGCATGTGGCATCTGGGCCGTGCCGCGCTGGAGCGCGGCAGCCAGGGCGCAGAACACTTCCTGAAGGAAATCGTCTGGCGCGAGTTTGCCTATCACCTGATGTACAACTCGCCGCATATCCTGGCGGACAGCTGGCGCGGGGAGTGGCAGGCTTTTCCCTGGTCGCAGGATATCACACCGCAAGTGCAGGCCTGGCAGCGCGGCCAGACAGGCTATGGCTTCATCGATGCCGCCATGCGCGAGCTTTACGTGACGGGCAAGATGCACAACAGGTCCCGGATGATCGTGGCAAGTTTCCTGACCAAGCATCTGATGACGCACTGGAAAACCGGGATGGACTGGTTTGCGGACACACTGGTGGACTGGGACCCGGCCTCAAACGCCATGGGCTGGCAGTGGGTGGCGGGGTCCGGCCCCGATGCCGCCCCTTTCTTCAGGATCTTCAACCCCAGCGGCCAGCTGGAGAAATTCGACCCCGCAGGCATCTACACCCGCCGCTGGATCGCCGAGGGGCAGGGACAGCAGCCGCAGACAGCGCTGGACTTCTTTGACGCGGCGCCGCTGTCCTGGGCGCTCTCTCCAAGTGATGCGCGGGCCTGTGCCATGATTGATCTGAAGGCGGGCCGCGAACGCGCGCTCACGGCCTATCACGAAATGCGCCAGAACCGCTAACGCACAGTTTTCTTGCCAGAAAGCCCCCTGCGGCCTAGCTTTTTCCCTGTAGCACGTCCTTGCCGCATACAGGGGGAAGCGAATGAAGCTCACGTCCGTTGAGGGCCAGAAAGACCTGCCGCGCTATTTTCCGGCAGTATTTGCCAAGGTCAGGGCCATGGAGGTCGGGCAGCTGGATATCCATCTGCCGGACGGGCGCATATTTACGGCCAAAGGCCGTAATCCCGGCCCGGCGGCCGATCTGCATATTCATAACCCGGAGTGTTTCGCCCGGCTGATCCGCGAGGGCGATCTGGGCTTTTCCGATGCCTACCTCGAAGGCTGGTGGAGCACCTCCGACCTGCAGGCCTTTATGGATCTTGTGCATATGGGGGCCAATACCGTCTATGACGGCTTCCCAGGACAGGGGCTGGCGCGCGCCTATGAGCGTTTCCGCTTCTGGCTGCACCGCAATCATCGCAAGCAGGCGAAAAAGAACATCTCTTATCACTATGATCTGGGCAATGATTTCTACGGCCTGTGGCTGGACGACACGATGACCTATTCCAGCGCTCTGTTTCGCAGCGGCCAGGACAGCCTGGAGAAGGCGCAGACCGCCAAATATGCCTCCATGGTGGATCAGATGGGCGTGCAGCCCGGCGATCACGTTCTGGAAATCGGCTGCGGCTGGGGCGGCTTTGCCGAATATGCCGCCAAACAGCGCGGACTGCGTGTGACCGGCCTGACCATTAGTAAAGAACAGCTTAACTATGCCCGCCAACGTATGGAAAAGGCAGGGCTTTCCGACCGGGTGGAGCTGCGCCTCCAGGATTACCGTGACTGCCGCGGCCAGTTTGACGGCATCGCCTCCATTGAGATGTTCGAGGCGGTTGGCGAAAAATACTGGCCCGCCTATTTCAGCACCATCCGCGACCGGCTGAAGCCCGGAGGTAAGGCCACGCTGCAGATCATCACCGTTGCCGACCGCCGCTGGGAGATCTACCGTAAAGGTATTGATTTCATTCAGAAACATATCTTTCCGGGCGGCATGCTGCCATCCCCAAAGATCCTGCGCGATCAGGTGGAGCGGGCAGGCCTGGGAGTCGTGCGCTCAATCGAATTCGGCGACAGCTACGACCAGACTCTGCGGCGCTGGCATGACACATTCAACGCCCGCTGGGACCAGATTGCCCGCATGGGCTTTGATGAACGTTTCCACAAGATGTGGAACTTTTACCTCACTTCCTGCGCCGCTGCCTTTAAGACTGGCAATTGCGACGTGACGCAGATTACAGTTGCTCATCGCTGATTGAACTGCCTGCACGGATCTGATCTGACATGCCCAACGGTGCCCGACTGACCGCCGCCATCTGCCTGGCACTGGTTGCGTTCTTCGTTTCTTTCCTGGTCATGCCGCTGATGCCCGAAGGCACCGATTTCGGCTATTTCGTGCATGTGAACGTGATCTTGGGCCTGCTCTGCGGCTGGATCTTCATGGGCAAGCGCGCCGGCCGCGGCCTGGTGCCCGCCATCAACAACGGGCTGACCGGCATGGTGGTCATGGTGCTGTGGGCGCTGTTCATCCAGGGCGCCTGGGAAATGTTCCGCCTTGCCATGCGCCACCGCTACGGCGGCCCGTTTGAGGCGCTGTCGCAGATTTTCGTCATTGCACTGGATTATTTCTTTGTTATCGCTGTGCCATCGGTGCTGGTGCCGCTGGTTGCCGGTGGTGTCCTGGCCGGGCTGGCGACCGAAAACGCCTCCCGCCGCTGGCGCTGAAAACATTCATTAACAACAGGTTGCATTCCGTGGCTGATCTTTTCTTCTTTGGCACGCTGCGCCATCGCCCCTTGCTTGAACTGGTGCTGGGCCGCAGCGGCCAGGCACTGAACGCCCAGGACGCGATCCTGCCGGGCCATGGGATCTATCAGGTGGTCGGGCAGCCCTTTCCCGCCATCGAAGCACGCGAGGATGCCACCGCGCAGGGGCTGCTGGTGCAGGACCTGTCGCAGGCCGATCTCGATGCGCTGAACTTTTATGAGGGCGGTTTCGGCTATGCGCTGAAACCCGTCCGGGTGGAGCTGGCCGATGGCGGCACCGCCCCGGCTGAGGTCTATTTCCCGGAGCCCGGCCTGTGGCAAACCGGGGCGCCCTGGGATCTGGCGGACTGGGTGGATCAATGGGGCGCGCTGTCCCTGCGCGCGGCCGGGGAGGTGATGGCGTATTTCGGCCGGATGAGCGCGGCGCAAGTGGCCCAGTCCTTCCCTGCAATCCGCCGCCGGGCCGCCTCCTGGCTGGAAGCTCAGGCGCGGCCTGCAGATCAGACGCGCGACCTGTCCAGGGATGTGGTCGTCCACAGCCATACCCGCGCTTACTTGAACTTCTTCGCGATGGAGGAAATGGACCTCCAATACCGCCGCTACGACGGCAGCCTCAGCCCGGTTGTCAATCGTGGCGCGGCGATGGCAGCCCATGCGGCTGTGGTATTGCCCTATGATCCGGTCCGCGACCAGGTTCTCCTGGTGGAGCAATTCCGCGCACCGGTCTTTATGGCCGGCGACACCCGCCCGTGGATGTGGGAACCGGTGGCGGGCCTGATCGATCCGGGCGAAACGGCTGAGGACACCGCGGTCCGCGAGGCGCAGGAAGAGGCCGGCGTCAGCGTTCTGCGGCTGGAACCGGTGGCGCAGGTTTATCCTTCCAGCGGCGCGCTGACTGAATTTGTTCACGTTTTCATCGGGATATCGGACCTTTCTGATATCAATGGAGGTGGCGGACTGGCGGGGGAAGGCGAGGATATCCGCAGCCGGATCCTCAGCTATGATGAGCTGATGAAGGGCGTGGACGGGCAGGTTTACCAGGACATGCCGCTGGTCACCGCAGCGCTGTGGCTGGCCCGGCACCGCGGGCGGCTGCGGCACAAGGGGTATTGAACGCTTCCCGCCTTGTGATCATCTGAACCCTTGGATACACCTTGGGGGAACGATCGAAAGGGATACCATGCGCATTGCACGCGATCTGGCTGATGCCATCGGCCACACACCTCTTATCCGCCTGAACCGTGTCAGCGAAGAGACCGGCTGCGAGATCCTGGGCAAGGCGGAATTCATGAACCCGGGCCAGTCGGTCAAAGACCGTGCGGCGCTTTACATCATCAAGGATGCCATCGCCCGCGGCGAGCTGAAGCCGGGCGGCACCATTGTCGAGGGCACCGCCGGCAACACCGGCATCGGCCTGGCGCTGGTCGGCGCTTCGATGGGTTTCAAGACGGTGATCGTGATCCCCGAGACCCAGTCGGAAGAGAAAAAGGACATGCTGCGCCTGGCAGGCGCCCAGCTGGTCCAGGTCCCGGCGGCCCCCTACCGCAACCCTAACAACTACGTGCGCTATTCCCAGCGACTGGCGGAACAGCTGGCCAAAACCGAACCCAACGGTGCTATCTGGGCCAACCAGTTCGACAATGTGGCGAACCGTCAGGCCCACGTCGAAACCACCGGCCCGGAGATCTGGGAACAGACCGGCGGCAAGGTCGACGGTTTCGTGTGCGCGGTCGGCTCCGGCGGTACCCTGGCAGGCGTCGCCGAGGCGCTGCAGCCTAAGGGCGTCAAGATCGGCCTCGCCGATCCGCTGGGGGCGGCACTTTATTCCTATTACACCACGGGTGAGCTGGCCTCCGAGGGCAGCTCCATCACCGAAGGCATCGGCCAGGGCCGGATCACCAAGAACCTGGAAGGCTTCACGCCTGACTACAGCTATCAGGTTCCGGACGGCGAAGCGGTCCCCTATGTCTTTGATCTCCTGCATGAGGAGGGCCTGGTGCTGGGCGGCTCCTCTGCGATCAACATTGCCGGCGCTGTGCGTATGGCCAAGGACATGGGCCCGGGCAACACCATCGTCACCGTTCTGTGCGACTATGGCACCCGCTACCAGTCCAAGCTGTTCAATCCGGATTTCCTGCGGGAGAAGAACCTGCCGGTGCCGGAGTGGATGACCCACACGCCCGCGTCGATTCCCGGCGTATTTGAGGACGTATGACACCCATTATAACCGCTTTGCGGACTGTTTTTCTGGGGCTGGCCTTTATGGCCGGCCTCGCTTTGCCTGCTCTGGCGCAGCTGAACGCTGAATCCAGGGCGATTTATCAGGACTGGCTCAAGACCGCCAACCGGGCGGAGGAAGTAATTGACGCCAGACGGGCCTCCAGCGCCGCCTTGGAAGCGCTACGCAAAGAGCTCACCACCTACCGGCAGAATTTCCTGGAGGCGCGCACCGATAACGGCGACCGCATCCAGACGCTGGAGGGCCAGCTGAACGCGCTTGGCCCGGCACCGGCCGAGGGCGAAAGCGAGCCTGAGGACATTGCCCAGCTGCGCCGCTCGCTGGAGCAGCAGTTGAAGGACCTCAAGGTGCCGCGCATCGTCTCCGAGGAGGCCTACAGCCGCGCCAACGGCCTGATCACCGAGATTGACAAGATCATCCGTGAGCGCCGCACCCGCAAGCTGCTTGAGCGCGGACCGTCGCCGTTCAATCCGGAAAACTGGGCGGGGGCCTGGCGCACTCTCAGCCGCTCCGGCAGCTCGCTGGTAAATGAAACCACGTCCCGCGTGGGCAGCGCGACCACGGCGGAACGGGTGCAAAACAGCCTGCCCGCGCTGCTGCTTCTGCTGCTGATTGCGGCGCTCCTGGTGTTCCGCGGCCGGCCCTGGGCCCATGCGGCAGGCGATTACCTGCGCCAATTCGGCAGCAGCGGCCGCGGTGTCTGGGGCTTTGTCGTGTCCCTGCTGGAGGTGATTCTACCCTTCATTGGCATCATCTGCCTGGTGGCAGCGGTGGATCTTTCGGGAATTCTGGGCATCCGCGGCTCCATCCTGCTGGATTTCGTGCCAGGCTGGGCGCTGCTGATCCTGTCGTTCCATTGGCTGGGCAACCAGCTGTTTTCCAGCCGCATCGAAAATGATCTGGTGCCGGTGCAGGAAGGCCGCCTGAACGAAACCCGGCTGATGGTCGATATCCTGGCGGTGATCCTGGTCCTGCAGGACGCGCTGTCTCAGCTGGAAAACATCGAAAGCATCCCGCCAGAGGCCCACGCCGTCGCCAGCTTCCCGCTTATCATGGGCGCCGCCCTGGTACTGCTGCGGCTGCACCGCATCGGCGCCAAGCGCCGCCAGGTCAAAAGCGGAACCGAAGCCGAAGAAGACGGCGCCATTGCTGCCGGCGCCAACCGCATCATGACGCTGGTGCGCCGCGGTACCTACCTGCTGGGGTTTGTTTCTCCGGTGCTGGCGGCCTTTGGCTATGTAAACGCGGCTGAGGCGCTGATCTACCCGGCGGTCTCCACCCTGGCGCTGCTGGCGGCGCTGCTGGTGTTTCAGCGCTTCCTTGGCGACCTTTACGGCTGGCTGTCGGGCAAGGGGTCCGAGGCGCGGGAGTCTCTTTTTGCGGTGATGATCGGCTTTCTGCTGGCCGCTCTGGCGCTGCCGCTGCTGGCGCTGATCTGGGGCGCGCGGGTGGCGGATCTTACGGAACTGTGGTCTCGCTTTCTGGAGGGGTTCCAGGTTGGCGATACCCGGATTTCGCCAACCGCCTTTTTGACCTTCGCCATCGTGTTCGCAGCCGGCTACGCGCTGACGCGGCTGGTGCAGGGGTCCCTGCGCAATTCGCTGCTACCTAAGACCAATATCGACCCGGGCGGCCAGAACGCCATCACTTCCGGGCTTGGCTACGTCGGTATCTTCCTGTCCGCCGTGGTCGCGATTTCCATGGCGGGCCTCGATCTGTCTTCGCTGGCCATCGTCGCCGGCGCCCTGTCGGTCGGTATCGGTTTTGGCCTGCAGACCATCGTGTCGAATTTCGTCTCCGGCATCATCCTGCTGATCGAGCGCCCGATCTCCAAGGGCGACTGGATCGAGGTCGGCGGGCTGATGGGCTATGTGCGCGACATCTCGGTGCGCTCTACCCGGATCGAAACCTTCGACCGCTCCGACGTCATCGTGCCGAACTCCGACCTGATCAGCGGAACCGTCACCAACTACACCCGCGGCAATACCGTGGGCCGGGTGATCGTGCCGGTGGGCGTGGCCTACGGCACCGATCCGCGCAAGGTGGAGGCGATCCTGAACGAGATCGCCAAGGCGCATCCCATGGTGCTGCTGAACCCTGCGCCCTCGGTGGTGTTCCAGGGCTTTGGCGCCGACAGCCTGGATTTTGAAATCCGCGCCATCCTGCGCGATGTGAACTGGGTGCTGTCGGTGAAATCCGACATGAACTATGAAATCGCCAAGCGGTTTGAGGAAGAAGGGATCGAAATTCCCTTTATGCAGCGCGATATCTGGATCCGGAACCCTGAGGCCCTGACCGCGTCCAAACCGGCCGCCTCGGGGCAGGCTGCAGCAGCCGCTGCGCCGCTGAAACCGGACCTGGAAGATCTGCAGCAGGACGCGGGCGATGATGCTGATGGAGATGGCGATGCCGACAAGTGATAAACTGTTCCTGAAAGACGCCTATGCCCGCATGACTGAGGCGCAGGTGCTGGCCCATACAGACCAGGGCGGGATCATCCTTGACCGCAGCCTGTTCTACGCCACAGGCGGCGGCCAGCCCGGCGACAGCGGCCAGCTCTTGTGGGGCGATGGCCAATGCACCATCGCCACCACCGTCAAGGGCCAGGACGGCGCTATCGTGCTGGTGCCGCATGAGGGTGAGGTACTTCCCGAAGAAGGCACCACCGTCACCCAGGTTCTGGACTGGGACCGCCGCTATGGCCACATGCGCATCCATACCGCGTTGCATCTGTTGTCGGTGGTGATCCCGCTGGAGGTCAGCGGCGGCTCCATCAGCGCTGAGAAGGGCCGGCTGGATTTCAATATGCCCGAGGCGCCGGAAGATAAACAGGCGCTGCAGGACCAGTTGCAGGCGCTCATCGACCGCGATCTGGAGGTGACAGAGGACTGGATCACTGACGCCGAACTGGATGCCAATCCGCAGCTGGTGAAAACCATGTCCGTCTCGCCGCCGCGCGGGGCAGGGCAGGTGCGCCTGGTGCGCATCGGCACAGCGGATGAACAGACCGACCTGCAGCCCTGCGGCGGCACCCACGTAAGGCGCACCGGCGAAATCGGCCGCATCCGCCTTGGAAAGGTTGAAAAAAAGGGCAAGCAGAACCGCCGCGTCTACCTGCATCTGGAGCCCTGAAAAAGAATAGGGGCCGAGGTGCATTTTTTGCCATTTCGGCCCTTGCAATTCCCCCGGCAATCCTTCAAAAGCCCCCTCAACGGAGAGGTGGCCGAGTGGTCGAAGGCGCACGCCTGGAAAGTGTGTAGGCGGGAAACCGTCTCCAGGGTTCGAATCCCTGTCTCTCCGCCACAATCACAGCATGACAAGTATTTTGCCGGATGCCGGCTGCATCGCGTTTGCCAGACAGCCTGTTCGCAGCCGCGTGCTCGTGATTGCCAGAAGCCTGTATCAGCGGACTGATGCCGGCGGATTGAATAAACTCTTCAGTGTTATTTACTTTCCGCTGCGGCTGCGATGATCTTCCGTACAGGCTGAGCGATTCGAATGCGCGCAGTCCTGTTTTGGCCTGGAGAGGAAACAAAGACTGCAAAAGCCTGTGATTGGCTGCAAATCCAGTCTATTTCCCCAAACGCTGACCCGGCGGCAAGCGGAAAGAAGGCGCTTTCGCCTTAATTTCCGGCTGTTTCAATTTTGTAAACAATTCCAGCGCGGAACGCCTTGTTTTCGGAGTTCGGCGCGGATTTTGTGCTTTTGCCTTCGGAATTGCCTATGGTTGTGGAAACAATTCGCCCCTCTCAACCTTTGTTTTGGGGACTGTTCCGCGGTCCGGTGTGCTCAATGCGGGGAATTTTAGGCAACTTTTTGGCTTTGTGGCCCGAGGTACCTAAAGTATGCATGTTTTAGCCCATTTGGGGGGGCGAGTTCTGCGAGCTGCTGGACTGTGGTGGACTGCTAAAATTTAACTTAAGTCCATGTGCTGCTGAGAAGCGCACACCGCTGATCCGATAGCTTTAGGTAATCGGCTGCGCGCTGTTTCGGTGCGCACTCCAGTCCGCTTGCGCGGTCTGGCCCTCTTCCCGCATGGGCAAGTGTATTGACTGCGGGGTTCCGCATTTCTGTGCGGCTGTCCGGCTGGCCCGAAAGTTGGGGCTTGGGGCCAGACCGGTGAGGAGAGGGTAAAGACAATGAGTGGCAATAATCCGAATCCGGGGCTGGACGGAATCGTAGAGGGCACCGCGGGCGACGACCTGATCGACGCGGCTTACACCGGCGATCCCGAAGGCGACATGGTCGACAACGGCGATGCCATCGACCCGGCAGCGGGCCCGGATGATGACGTCATCATCGCCGGCAACGGCAACGACAGCATCTATGCCGGTTCGGGCGACGACACCGTCGACGGCGGCAGCGGCGATGACCTGATCCTCGGCGACGGCGTCTCCGGCGCTAATGAACCGGTCAAGATTACCATTTCCTCGACCAGCGCGACCTTTCAGAACCAGGTGTTTGCCTACATTATCGACCCGGAAACCGGCGCCATCAGCAATGTGGTTGTGCTGTCGCAGGATGCCAATTCGGATGTCGGCCAGACCTATACCTATGACGCGCCCGAAGGCGCGGTTGTCGGGGTCGGTATCATCAGCCCCCATGGCACCTACTATTCCTCCGGCTACGGCGCGAACGCCGGCTTGAACCCGGACGGGCTGGACCACACCAAGGGGATCTACCAGTTCCCGGACGGCTCTGTACAGCTGGGGTTTGAAGACCTGCGCAACCTGGGCGACAAGGACTTCAACGACGTCAAGGTGATCGTTGATCTGGGCACCTCCGGCACCTCGCTGGACACTGCGCATTTTGACTATTCCTCCGACCCCTCCGATCCGGTTGTGCCCGGCGACGACAGCCTGACCGGCGGCGAGGGGGACGACACCATTCTCGGCGGCGGCGGTGAGGACACCATTGACGGCGGCGACGGCTCCGACTCGGTTGAGGGCGGCGAGGGCGATGATGTGATCGACACCTCCAAGGACAGCGGCATCCCGCTGCCCGACCGCGGCTTTCCGGGCTATACCGGCACCGATCCCGATATCCCGTTCATCCCGGCCGATGCCGATCCCTATGACGACCGAGACACCGTTCTGGGCGGCTCCGGCAATGACACCATCTCCACCGGGGATGATGCCGACCTGATCGACGGCGGCACCGGTATGGATGTGATCGACGGCGGTATCGACGACGACACCATCGACGGCGGCTCCGGCGCGGATGAGATCACCGGCGGCGAGGGCTCTGACTCCATTCTGGGCGGCGGCGGTGCCGACACCATCTATGGCGGTCTGAACCCGGCCTTCCCCGATGGGCTGAACATCACCGATGACGGCAGCGACGGCCGCCCGGCTGACCCGGACCCCACCAACGGGATGGACACGATCGACGGCGGCGCGGGAAATGACCTGATCTTTGGCCAGGACGATGACGACGATATCTCCGGCGGTTCCGGCGATGACACCATCGACGCAGGCATCGACGACGACATCGTCAGCGGCGGAGCAGGCAATGACCTGATCACCGGCGGCCAGGGCGCCGACACCCTGTCGGGCGGTGCAGACCGCGATACCTTCCTGGGCGGCAATGACGGCGATGTTGTGGACGGTGGCTCCACCGGCGACGACTTTGACACGCTGGACCTGTCCGGCACCGGCCCGTTTGAGCTGGCCGATGTGACCGTCGACGCCGATGGCAACAGCCTGTCGGGCACCGTCAACTTCCTCGACGGCGACGGCAATGTGACCGGCTCGATGCAGTTCGGCGAGATCGAGCAGATCATTCCCTGCTTCACGCCGGGCACCCTGATCGCAACCCCGATGGGCGAGCGCAAGGTCGAAGACCTGAAAGCGGGCGACCGTGTGATCACCCGCGACAACGGCATCCAGGAGATCCGCTGGATCGGCACCCGCACCTTGGAAGGCAAGGCGCTGGCGTCTGCCGCACATCTGCAGCCGGTGCTGATCCGCCAGGGCGCCCTGGGCAATGGCCTGCCGGAGCGTGACATGATGGTCAGCCCCAATCACCGGGTGCTGGTCGCCAACGACAAGACCGCGCTCTATTTCGAGGACCGCGAGGTTCTGGTGGCGGCCAAGCACCTGACCGGGCTGGCCGGCGTCGACCGGGTGGAGACCTCCAAGGTGACCTATATCCACTTCATGTTCGACCAGCATGAGGTTGTGCTGTCCGATGGTGCCTGGACCGAGAGCTTCCAGCCTGGCGACCAGAGCCTGCGCGGCCTGGACAATGCGCAGCGCAACGAATTGTTCGAGCTGTTCCCGGAGTTGAAATCGGAGCAGGGCCGCGCGGCCTATTCCGCGGCGCGCCGCTCCTTGCGCAAACACGAGGCGCATCTGCTTGTGCATTGAGAGATGCAGCTGCTGTTTTGGGGGAAACGGCAGACAAGAGCGAAGCGCAGGAAGGCAGGGCCTTGTGCCCTGCCTTCTCTGTTTTTTGCAGGAGTCAGCGGCTGCGGCGCCAGGCGGCCCAGTCTTCAGGCGTATCCAGATCGGTCAGCGCGCGGCTGCCGGGCAAAGCCACGGTGCGGACCGTTTCGGACTTTAGGATACTCCGGGCGCCTTGATCGCCGCTGAGCGATTTCAGGGCGCCAAAACAGCGGCGGGGAAACAGGACCGGGTGGCCGGGGCTGCCGTCCTCTGCTGTGGCGCGCAGAACGGGGCTGTCCGGCCCGGAGAAATGCGCGGCGAGCGACAGCATGTCCTGGGTTGTGATCCCCGGCATGTCGGCAGGCAGGATCATCACCGCCTGTATTTGATCCGGCAGCGCCGCGGTGCCGCGGCGGATCGAGGCAGACATGCCATCCTGCGCGTCCGGAACCTCAACCGCAAGGGCCGTTCCGGTTGCTGCGGCCCGGGGGTGGGACAGGCTGGGCAGGGTCACATAGACCGGCAGTCCGGTCAGCGCCGCGCGGCGGCTCATCAGGGTAAGCAGGGGCTGGCCGTCTACATCCTCCATCAGCTTGTCGCGGCCCCGCATCCTGGATGAGGCGCCGGCGGCAAGGAGGAGAATGGCGATGGCGGTCATGACTGTTCGTACCTCGGCTTTTGCCGGGCTGATGGGTGCCTCCGGCGGGGATATTTTTAGCCAGAAGAAGAGGGGGATCCAGTGAAAGCCGCATAGGTCAGCAGGGTTGACCAAATGTTTCGCGCGCGAAACATTTGGGTGTGGTCGCTGACGTATGTGTTGCGCAAGTTCCGCAGCGTCAGCGTGCGCTGCTGTGGCAACGGGAGGGATTCAGGTCAGGCAGGCTGACCTGAATCCGGTGTTTTTTGGCTCAGCCGCGCATCCGGGCGCCATCGGCGTCAAACAGCGGGTCGCTGATCAGCCGGGCCTTGTACATCTTGCCGAGGATTTCGATCTCCACCTCCAGGCCAGCCTGGGCACGGTCCGTGGGGACAAACCCCAGCGCGATGGATTTCTGCGCGTGGTGCGAATAGCCGCCGGAGGTGCAGAACCCCACGACCGCGCCGTCGAGCCAGATCGGCTCATAGGCGACCACATCGGCGTCGTCTGCCGCGACCTCAAACGCGCAGAGCTGGCGGGCGGGGCCAGTTTCGCGTTCGGCCTCGGCGGCGGCGCGGCCGATGAATTCCGCCTCCTTCTTGAAGGAGATGAAGCGGTCGAGGCCGGTTTCCGCAGCTGTGTAGTCGGGCGAGAATTCCCGCAGCCAGGAGCCGAAGAACTTGTCCAGACGCAGGGACATCATTGCCCGCATGCCAAAGGGTTTCATGCCGTGCGGCTGGCCTGCGGTCCACAGCGCGTCCCAGAGGGCGCGCTGACTGGGAAGATCGCAGTAGATCTCATACCCCAGATCGCCGGTGTAGCTGACGCGCTGCACGATGCAGTCGGCCATGCCGACGGTGAGGCGGCGCACATCCATGAAGCGCATGTCCGAGATATCGGTGCGGGTGCAGGCCTGCAGCACCTCGCGGGCCTTGGGGCCTGCGATTTGGAAACCGTTACGGGTGTCGGAGATGTTTTCGAGGGCAACACCATCGTCCAGATTCTGCAGGAACCAGCGCATGTGATAAGCCTGCGAGCCGTAGGAGGCGGTGAGCTGGAACTCTTCCTCGCTGAGGCAGGAGATGGTGAAATCGCCGATCAGGCGGCCCTTGGGTGAGAGCATCGGGGTCAGCGACAGGCGGCCCGGTTTCGGCACCCGGCCTGCCATGATGCGGTCGAGCCAGGCGCGGGCGCCGGCGCCTTTGATCAGGTATTTGCCGAAGTTGTGGACCTCGTTGATGCCGACGTTTTCGCGCACGGCTTTTACTTCGCGTGCGGTGGCCTCAAAGGCGTTGGAACGGCGGAAAGACGGGGTCTCGTAGCGGGGTTCATCCCCTTCGGCGAAGTAGTTCGGGACTTCCATGCCGTATTGCGCGCCCCAGACCGCGCCCATGCTGTCAAAGATGTCATACATCGGGGTGGTGCGGAACGGGCGGGCCGCGGGCAGCTCCTCGTTCGGGTAGGCGATGGAGAAGCGTTTCTGATAGTTTTCAATGACTTTGGGGCGGGTGTAGCCCGGGGTGATCCAGTCGCCGAAGCGGGCGCAGTCCATTGCGAAGGTGTCGCGCTCGCATTCGCCCTCGACCATCCACTGGGCCAGCATCAACCCGACGCCGCCGCCCTGGGAGAAGCCGGCCATGACGGCGCAGGCGGACCAGTAGTTGCGCATGCCGGGCACCGGGCCAACCAGCGGGTTGCCGTCAGGGGCAAAGGTGAAGGGGCCGTGGATCACGGATTTGACGCCTGCGGCCTCCAGCGCCGGGAAGCGTTTGTAGGCGAAGGCGATGGAGTCTTCGATCTTGTCGAAGTCATCGGGCAAGAGTTCGTGGCCGAAATCCCAGGGGGTGCCGTCAACCGACCAGGGTTTGCAGGGCTGTTCGTAGAAGCCGATGCAGAGGCCGCGGCCCTCCTGGCGCAGGTAGCTTTCGCCGGCCGGGTCCATCACATGCGGATGCTCGCCGCCGCCGTCGATGATCTCGGCGATCATCGGCACCTCGTCGGTAACGATATACTGGTGTTCCATCGGGTGCAGCGGGAAGTAGACACCGGCCATGGCGCCGACCTCGCGCGCCCAGAGGCCGCCTGCGTTGACCACATGTTCGGCGTGGATGGTGCCCTTGTTAGTGACCACATCCCAGGTGCCGTCCGGGCGCTGGTTGGTCTCGATCACCTTGCAGTGGGTCTCAATCGTGGCGCCGCCCATGCGCGCGGCCTTGGCATAGGCGTGGGTAGTGCCGGAGGGGTCGAGGTGGCCGTCGAGCGGGTCATACAACCCGCCGATAATGCCGTCCACGTTGGTGACCGGAGCAATCTTCTTGATCTCTTCAGGCGAGACAATCTCGGTTTCCAGCCCCATGAAACGGTGCTTGGCGCGCTCCGCCTTCAGCATGTCGAAGCGTTCCTGGGTTTCGGCCAGGGTGACGCCGCCAACGTGGTGCAACCCGCAGGACATGCCGGTGATAGCTTCCAGCTCTTTATAGAGCTTGATGGTGTAGCCCTGCAGCGCCGCCATGTTGGTGTCGCCGTTGAGGGTGTGGAAACCGCCCGCTGCGTGCCAGGTGGAGCCGCTGGTCAGCTCTGAGCGTTCGATCAGCATGACGTCGGACCAGCCGAGCTTGGTCAGATGGTAGAGGACAGAGCAGCCGACGACGCCGCCGCCGATCACTGCCACGCGGGTGGTGGTTTTCATGTGGGCCTCCCTGAATAGGTGTTTCCCGCATTCTGTACAGAAGTGAACAGTAGTCCAGAAGAAAAACGGCATGGCGTGCCGCTTATGGGCTACGGGAGGGCCGCGGGGCTATTCAGAGGTGCGGAAGCGGCTGTTCTGGATGAGGAAAATTGCCGTCAGGGGGGCGGCCAGGAGAATGACGCCAACCGTGATCAGCAGCATGCCAAGCTGGGAATAGTCGGCAGCTGTAGTGACGGCGCCTGCCGAATCTGTGACTTCGCGGGTCACAACGAAGATCTCGTTCAGGTATTTGGTGCCGAGGCTGGAGGCCGAGAGCGCCAGGTTGGTGAAGGAGGCCATGACCGCAAAGAAGGTGGCCTTGAGGCCGGATGGCGCGTTGCGGGCGATCCAGGCGAGCATCGGGATCATCGCGACCTGGCCCAGCGGGGATTCGACTGCGGTGTCGACGATGGCGATAAATCGGGCATCCACTACGCCGCCGGTTATCGCAGCGGTCCAGTGGTGGGCGCCGTAGTAGAGCGCGATGTTGGGCAGGCTGAGGACGGCCTCGGTTATTGCCAGGAATGCGACGATCCAGGCAATCGGGCGGCTGGCCATCATCGGGCGGAAGATCAGCATACCCGCCAGCGTCAGCAGCGAGGTGATGAGGGACAGAACGGACAGGAACTGCTGGTCAAAGCCCAGCACGTCGATTTCAAACCAGGTGGCGCCGGGGCCGCGCAAGGGTGTGGCGCGGTAGACAAAGATGATGATGGCGGTGCCAATGAGGGCGCGGGCGTGGTCCACCGGCAGGACCGAGACCAGCTGGCGCATCAGAAACAGGACGATGGCCATGGAGCCTGCAAAGACGATTTCCTGCGAATAGGGCACATCGCCCAGGCCCACGGCGAGGGACAGCGCCACAAAGGCGCCGCCGCCGATGAAATACCAGTGGTTCGGGGTGACTGGCTCCCGCGGGAGTTCGATGCGGGTGCGGACTTCGGCCTCGGACACACCGGCGCGGCGCAGCCGGGCGGCCTTGCGCCATTTCTGCCAGATTGCCAGGGCGACGCCGGAC
This sequence comes from Leisingera sp. ABD4_442, assembly GCF_056160905.1. NCBI lineage: Bacteria > Pseudomonadati > Pseudomonadota > Alphaproteobacteria > Rhodobacterales > Roseobacteraceae > Leisingera > Leisingera sp. ABD4_442. The sequence continues at coordinate 51,990 of NZ_JBSWYB010000025.1, forward strand.
AGTGAAATCACCGGGATCAGCAGGGCGAGGGTGAAGACAAAGCCGTAAAGTGCGCCCTTGTCCGCTTGCGGCAGGGCATCCGCGCCGTCGAACAGCGCGACGTTCAGCGCGGCGGCGGCGCTGGAGCCGCCGATCAGCGCGATCCGCCCGAAGGTCTGCATGGTGGTGTGCAGGGACTTGGTTTCATCCTCGGGCAGGGCGCGGCCCTGGTGGTCGGTATGGGGCACGGCCTCGACCGACATCGCATCCGCCACCACATCCTGCAGCACAAATCCGCAAGGGGCCAGCAGGGCAGAGGTGACATACCAGGAGCCGAGCGGCATCACGGCCGCCATCATCCCGGGTTCCAGCACGATGGCGGCGAGGATGGCATAGCTGGCCGCCATCAGCCCGGCCCCTAGCAGAATCAGCAGGTATTTCCAGCGCCAGATAAGGTCGACCAGATGGCCCAGCGGCATCTTCAGCGCCCAGGGCAGGCCGACCCAGAACGCGAGGCCTGCAAGAAAAGCGGCGGATAAGTCGAGGTATTCCTTGACAAAAAAGGAGGCGGCAACGGTGGTGATCCCCTGCGCGCCATAAGCGAAATAGATCAAGAGCGGCGGCAGGAAGGACCAGCGGAGCTGACGGAACAGCTCCAGCACGATGCTGTCAAACCAGCCCCAGGCCAGCACCGCCGCGCGGGTCATGAGAGCGGCCGGATCTTCAGTTCGGTCACGCGGTTGCCCTCGCGGGCGGTGACCTCGAACCGGAAGCCGTGGAAGGAGAACACCTGGCCCTTGACCGGGATCATCTGGGCCTCGTGGATGACCAGGCCCGCGACGGTGTTGGCCTCTTCATCCGGCAGGTTCCATTCGGTCGCGCGGTTCAGGTCGCGGATGGTGGTGGCACCTTCGACCAGATAGGCGCCGTCAGCGGTTTTCCTGGCGGCGTTTTCCTCTGCCGGGTCGAATTCATCGGTGATCTCGCCGACGATCTCTTCCAGGATGTCCTCCAGCGTGATCAGGCCCTGCAGGGCACCGTATTCGTCGACCACAAGTGCAAAATGCGAACGCATCCGCAGAAACTGGCGCATTTGCTCGTCGAGGGTGGTAGTTTCAGGCACGAAGTAGGGGGCCTTGGCGACGGAGGAGATATCAAAGGATTCCAGCCGCCCGGTATCGCCGCCGGCGCCGCCTGCCTGTTCATACATGGCCCGGAACAGATCCTTGGCATGGACAACGCCGATGATGTTCTCCTGCTCTCCGCGGAAGACGGGCAGGCGGGTGTGCGGGCTTTGCAGGCATTGCTCCAGAATGGTTTCCGGCTCAGCCTCGGCGTCGATCATCTCAATGTGGGAGCGGTGCAGCATGATCTCTTCGACAAAGCGGTCGGACAGATCCAGCGCGCCGAGGATACGGTCGCGGTCTTCCTTTTCGACCACGCCTTCGGAGTGGCCCAGCTGCAGGGCGCCGGCAATTTCCTCGCGCACCGCCATGATGTGGCTGTCGGGGTCGATGCGGACGCCGAAGACGCGCAGCACGCCGCGCACCAGCAGCCGCACGGTGCCCACAACCGGGGCCAGCAGGGTGACCAAGGCCGCAATTACTGGCGCAACGGCTGAGGCTGCTTTCTCCGCGTTGGAAATGGCGTAGGTCTTGGGCAGAACTTCGGCAAAGATCAGCACCAGAAGGGTCATCACCAGGGTGGCCAGCGCCACGCCGCCCTCGCCAAAGGCGCGGGTGAACAGCGCAGTGGCCAGCGAGGTCGCCAGGATGTTGACCAGGTTGTTGCCCAGCAGGACCGAACCGATCAGTTTTTCGTTGTCCTCAGTAACGGTCAGCGCCTTTTGAGCCCCGCGCGAGCCCTTGTCGGCCTGGGTCCTGAGCTTGCCGCGCGATGCTGCGGTCAGTGCGGTTTCAGAGCCGGAGAAGAAGCCCGAAAGGACCAGAAGCAGAACGATGGCCCCGGCAGTGGTCCAGAAGGCGCTGTCGAGTACGGTGGAGGCAGTGTCCATGAGGGTCCAGAGATCCGGTCTGTTGAATGTTCGCTGTATTTATGGGGTCTTGGCGCGTTTGCTTCAAGCGTTGCTCAGCGATCCTTGGCCAGGGGGTGATGCTCCAGCACCAGTTCCTGCAGGCGGGCGTCCAGAACGTGGGTGTAGATCTCTGTGGTGGCGATATCCGCATGGCCCAGCAGCGCCTGAATCGCCCGCAGATCGGCGCCATTGGCCAGCAGATGCGTGGCAAAGGCATGGCGCAGCGTGTGCGGCGTCACCTTGTCCGGGGACACGCCGCCGGTGACGGCCAGTTCCTTGATCAAAAGGTAGAACCGGTGCCGGGTCAGGTGGCCGGACTTGCCGCGCGACGGGAACAGAAAGCGTGAGAGCGGATGGCCCTTGGCTTCGCGGGCTGCCTCGGCCTCGTCACGGGCCTGCAGCCAGACGGCCAGCGCGTCGCGGGCGGGCGGCGACAGCGGCACCATGCGTTCCTTGCCGCCTTTGCCCATGATCAGCAGCATCCTGGGATCGCCGCGGGCGGCAGAGACGGGCAGCGACACCAGTTCGGTGACCCGCATCCCGGTGGCGTAGAGCAGTTCCATCAGGCAGGTATTGCGCAGCCGGTCGGCGGTGGTGCGCCCGGTTTGGCGGGCGGCCTCCAGCAGGCGGTCGACCTCGATCACCTCCAGGGTCTTGGGCAGGCGTTTTTCGCGGCCCGGGCCGCGGATCTGGATTGCGGGGTTATCCTCGCGCCAGCCTTCCTCAAAGGCAAAACGGTAGATCTGCTTGACCGCTGACAGGCGCCGCGCGCGGGTGGCGCGGGCCAGGCCCTGGGCGTCGCAGTTGATCAGATACGCCTCAATGTCGTCCTGCCGGGCGCTGAGGAAATCCAGCGCGCGGTGCTCCAGCCAGGCGGTCAGGTCCTTGAGGTCGCGGCCATAGGCCAGCAGGGTGTTCTGCGAGGCGCCGGTCTCAGCCGCCTGGGCATCCAGAAAGGTGGAAATCCACTGAAGATTGTCGCGGGGCGGCGGCATATTACTGCGGCTCCAGCAGCATCAGCTGCAAGGCGGCGCGGCGGGCGGTGTCCTCCAGCCCGACGGCGCGGAAGGCCGCCAGCGCAGAGGTCAGATCGCCCAGGTTGCCATCGGCGCCCCGGGCAAACAGCACCATGCTGCGCAGGATTGCTTCGCCAAGCTGGCCGTTGTCCAGCAGGCGGCGGATCTCCGGTGGCAGCGGGGTGCCCGGAGCAAAACCCAAGGCGATGGCCCCGGCCGCCGGCGCGGGTGCCGCTGCACTGCCGGGCCGGCCCTGGGCCAGGGCAGCCAGGAAGGCGGCGTCTTCGCCTGCGGGCTGGTTGTCATGCGCAGCCAGCTCATAGGCCGGTGACAACAGCCGGATGCGCCAGGCCAGGTCTGCGGTTTCACCGCTCAGCTCCGCCCGGGCCAGCAGCTCGGCAAAGAGGTCGGCAAAGACGGTTTCGGTTCCGGCCTGCTGCATGGCATCCCAGGCGCGGGGCAGGGATTTAGCGATAGCTTCGGCACTGCCGGAATTCAGATCGCTCTCCAGCTGCTGCACGGCTGCGACCCGGTCCCAGATGCCGCCGGAAGCCGCTGGTTTACGGGCGCTGAACAGGCCAAGATACTGGTTCGGATTGAGCGCGCCGCCGCGGGCCAGCCGTTCCGCCGCCTCCAGCTGTGCCTTCCAGCCGGAAATGTCGCGCAGGTCTGCCGCCGCAAAGGCAGGCGGCAGTGCGGCGGTTGGCATCGGCTCGCCAATAGTTTCAAACAGGCGGAACGTCAGCGGGTCTGGCGCAGACGGGCGGCGCAGCGGCGGCGCCAGCTCAAACAGGTCCGGGTTCAGGAAACGGTCCAGCAGATCCATTTCCGCCTGCGGCAGCAGTTCCAGCGCGTGGGCGGTTTCCAGCATCAGCGCGGCCGTTGGCCAATCGCTGCGCCGCGCCGCGCAAAAGATCCGGGCCGCGTAGCTGTCCGACAGATGCGGTGAGGCAGTCAGCGATGCGCAGGAGGCATCCTCGCTGCCGGTCAGCAGGGTTGCGTCGAACCAGCGGGCAAAACGCGCCTGGCTGGCGGTTGGTCCGGCCTGTTCAGCCAGCGCCTGGGCGGCATCGGTCGCCCCCAGCGCAAACAGCCGGTCAAGCCGTGCGAGCAGGATCTGGTCCTTAGAGGCCGAGGGCGGGCGGCTTTCAGAAAGCAGAAGCGTAAACAGCAGCGCCTGCATGGCGGGGCTGCCGCGCACTGGAACGGTTTCGATGAGATGGGCGATATCCGCGGCACTGCTGCCGCGCCACAGGTCGGCAGGAAGACCGGTCGCAGAGGCAGGCACCAGCCCGACCGGCGGCAGCAGCGCCTCTAGCGGGGTGACGGAGACTTGGGGCTGCGCGGCGGTACCGGCCACCGGCGGTTCCAGCAACACGGTGCCCGGCAGCCCGCTGCGGGCGGGGGGCTGGTTTAGCCACTCGATGGCGGCCAGCGGTTCATTGGCTAAGGCGCTGCCGGCCAGGGTCAGACCGGCGGCAGCGGCAGCGGCCTTAATCCGCATTCAGCACCACCGGCTTGCGCACCTCGGCGCTGGGGGCGCGGAAATCGGCGCCGAACCAGGGCCCGACATAGGCATAGCCCACCAGCCCGATACCAGCCAGAACCGTCAAATAGACCAAATACTTAATCAATCTTCCCATGGTTCATCCACTGCCTGTTTCCTGCTCTTTTGCCCAAGTTATATATTCCCTTTTCCGCAAGATCACGTCATTCACTGAAGAATGAGCGAAAAAGAGCAAAGCAGCGGCCAGGAGGCTGCAGCCCCGGTGCCGGGGAAACTGAAGAAGACCATCGTGATGGTGGGTATGATGGGGGCGGGCAAAACCGCCGTGGGCCGTGCCTTGGCGGCGCGGCTGGGTGTGCCGTTTCTGGACAGCGACCACGAGATCGAGGCCGCTGCCAATATGACAATTCCTGAGATTTTCGCCCGCGACGGCGAGCCTTTCTTCCGCCAGAAGGAGCGCCAGGTGATTGCGCGCCTGCTGGAGGAGGAGCGCGGCGTGCTGTCGACCGGTGGCGGTGCCTTTCTGGCCGGGGAAAACCGCGAGGTGATCACCGCCAAGGGGGTGTCTGTCTGGCTGCAGGCGGATCTGGAGGTGCTGTGGAACCGGGTGCGCCACCGCGACACGCGGCCGCTGCTGCGCACGGCGGATCCTCATGCGACGCTCAGTGCCCTGTACCGCGACAGGGTGCCGCTTTATGCCAAGGCGGACCTGACCGTCGTGTCTGACGGGCAGGCTGCGATTGAAACCATGGTTGACCGCGTGCTGGACGCCTTGAAGGCACGCCCCGATGTTTTGGAGTGGGAATGATGGAACGCAGGGTTCACGTGCCCTTGGGCGAGCGCGCCTATGATGTGGTGATCGGCCCCGGGCTGCTGGCGCAGGCGGGGGAACGGATCAAGCCGCTGCTGAAACGGCCGCAGGTGGCGGTGCTGACGGATGAAACCGTGGCGGCACGGCACCTGGAAACCTTGCGCGCCGGGCTGGCGGCGGCGGGGATCGGCATGGAGGCGCTGGCGCTGCCGCCGGGAGAGGCGACCAAGGGCTGGCCGCAATTCACCCGCTCGGTGGAGTGGCTGCTGGAGCAGAAAGTGGAACGCGGTGATGTGGTTGTCGCCTTTGGCGGCGGTGTGATCGGCGACCTGGCGGGGTTTGCCGCGGCGGTGCTGCGCCGGGGCGTGCGGTTTGTGCAGATCCCGACGTCGCTGCTGGCGCAGGTCGACAGTTCCGTGGGCGGCAAGACCGGCATCAACGCGCCGCAGGGCAAGAACCTGGTCGGCGCCTTCCACCAGCCCTCGCTGGTGCTGGCCGATACCTCGGTGCTGGAGACCCTAACTGCGCGCGACTTCCTTTCCGGCTACGGTGAAGTTGTGAAATACGGCCTGCTGGGCGATGCAGAGTTCTTTGCCTGGCTTGAACAGAACGGCCCTGCACTGGCCGCAGGCGATGTCGCAGCGAGAGTCGAAGCGGTGGCGCTTTCGGTGCAGATGAAGGCGGACATCGTGGTGCGCGACGAGACAGAGCAGGGCGACCGTGCGCTGCTCAATCTGGGGCACACCTTCTGCCACGCGCTGGAGGCGGCCACCGGCTATTCCGGCCGGCTGCTGCATGGCGAGGGCGTGGCGATTGGCTGCGCGCTGGCGTTTGAGCTGTCGTCGAAGCTGGGCCTGTGCTCGCAGGAGGACCCGAGCCGGGTGCGGGCGCATCTGAAAGCGATGGGCATGAAGACCGATTTGGCCGACATTCCGGGCGAGCTGCCGGGCGCGGAGGCGCTGCTGGATTTGATGGGACAGGACAAGAAAGTGGTTGCGGGCCAGCTGCGGTTCATCCTGGCACGCGGTATCGGTGAGGCCTTTGTGACCGGGGATGTGCCGCCGGACGCGGTGCTGGAGGTGCTGCGCAGCGCGGGCGCCTGACGGGATCTGCCTTGCGGGCCAAAACAGCCAGGGCCAGGGGCAAAACCAGTCAAACCGGAGGTGCAGGATGAACGGGTCCTGACCTTAAGGGCAGCCGGGGTGGCTGCCCTTTGTTTTTTGCAGGTACTGGTGCGCCGGGTCAGGCGGCGGCGCTGCCGAAGCCGTCGTCCTCTGTGTCAAAGTCGATGGACAGCGGCGCCTCTGCCGGTTTGTCCGGAAGCCCCAGCGCAGCCGGCGTGCCAGTAACTTGTCCGACGGCAAACAGCCCGACCAGCTCTCGCAGCTCCTGCGCCTGATCCGACAGCGAAGTGGTTGCGGCAGTGGTCTGTTCGGCCATCGCGGCGTTCTGCTGCGCCATCACTTCGAGCTCGCCTACGGCATTGTTGACGTCATTCATTTGAGAAGATTGCGCCTTCATGCTGCCGGCAATTTCAACCACCAGGCCGGAGATTTCAGTCACCTGCTCGCTGACCTGGGCCATGGCGCGGCCGGCCTCATCCACCAGGGTGGCGCCGTTTTTGACCTGCTCGGAGCTGCGCGCGGTCAGCTCGTCGATCTGCTGAACCGCATCCGCGCAGCGCTGTGCCAGCATCCGCACTTCGCTGGCAACCACCGCAAAGCCGCGGCCCGCCTCGCCGGCGCGGGCGGCCTCGACGCCGGCATTCAGCGCCAGCAGGTTGGTCTGGAAGGCAATGTCCTGGATCACCTTGGTGATCTGCGAGATTTCCTGCGAGGATTCCTGCAGCTTGCCCATCGCCTGGGTGGTATTGTTCATTACCTCGTCGCAGGATTGCACACCGTACTGGGCGCTTTCCGCCAGCTGTTCGGCACGGCCGGCATTTGCGGCCGACTGCTGCACATTGGTCGTCAGCTCGTTCACCGAATGGGTAGTCTTCTCCAGCGTCGCCGATTCCGCCTCAGTGCGGTGGGCCAGATCCATCGACGCCTCGGCAATGGATTTGGTGCTTTCATCCACGCTGCTGGCCAGTTCGCCAATCGAGGAGATGGCGCTGCTCAGGGCGTGGAGCGAGTCGTTGAAGTCCATGCGGATCGACTTGAACTCCTGCGGGAAAAACTCCTCAATCGGTCTGTCCAGGCGCTTGTGCTGCAGATCCATCAGCGCTTCGCCAATGCGGCGTGCAACGGTCATGATTTCCTCGCGGCGCTCTTTCTCCTCATGAACACGCTCTTCCTGCTTTCGCTGGGTCACCGTGCGCAGGTCGACAACGTTGCGCGCAACAGCGCCGATTTCGTCGCGGCGGTTGGCGCCGGGCACCTCCACTTCGGTTTCGCCGCTGCCCAGTTTCTTCAGAGCCACATTCAGCACCGAAAGCCCCTTGGTCATGTCGCGGGAAATCGCCAGGCTGAGCGCCAGCACACCAGCCAGAAGCACGGCAGCAAAGATGGCCATTTCGGTCAGCAGCAGCTTGTTCCGGGCGTCATGGGCAGCCATGTCGCGCTCCAGGTGCTCGATCAGGATTTGCTCCTTGCCGCGCAGCACCTTGAGCATGTCTGTAGCCGTCGCAAACCAGGCGGCAGCATCGACACCGGACAGATCGCCGCCCGTCAGGATACCATGGCGCAGATCGTTGAATTTCTTCATTTCCTGTGTCTTTGCCAGGGCCGCCACGGCGTTGCGGTCTTCGAGGGTGGCAAAGTCAAGGAACCTGTCCAGGCGCTCTTGGAAACGTTCGTGCGTTGCCACGAAGACCTGAAAGTCCGCCGGCTGCCAGCCGTTCGTGAAACCAACGGCGCCCGCGGCGCGTTCCAGGCCTGCGGCGTCCTTGGCGCGCAGGAACAGTGAGAGGGCCACCGCCTCCTGGCTGATCAGCGGGTTGTCGATCTTCTGTGCCACCGACAGGCCGGATTGGATAAGAGCCGTATTCAGCTTGGTGTAGTATTCAACTGCATTGCGCACCGGGATGCTGCGGCTGGAAATCTGCTGGCGGATCGCCTTTTTCCGGGCAAGTTCCGATTGGGCCGTGCGGAAGGAATCCAGAGCGGTGTCGCTGAGGCCGCGGCGGTCAACCTGTTCCAGCTTGGCCAGGTAGGCAGCCATCGCCGTGTCATTGGACTGGCGGATCTTGACCAGCGCATCGGGCACCGTCCCGGCATCGCCGCCCAGGAAGGCCGCGCTCATCCCGCGTTCGACCTGGAGGCTGTGGACAAGCCCGCTCATGCTGTCCAGCAGTTCACCTGCCAGCGCGGTATTGACCTGGGCCTTTTCATAGAGCTCCAGCAGCTTGTTCCCCATGAACCAGATGCTGAGAAGCAGCGGCGCAGCCAGAAGCATGGCAAACTTGGCCTTGACCGGCAGATGCTGCAGAAATCGCATACCCATTTTCTATTCCTTGCTGCACAAAATTTCCGTGAGTTGAATTCAGCATATGTAATGTGTCTTAATTTTCGCCTACCCGGCAGAGCGCCGGTGCCTCTGAGTGTTTCTGCAGGCGGCATACAGTTTGGCCAGATGGGGCCCGCAGTATGTTGGTTTTTGCCTAGGGTGTTGAAAGTAAACGAAAAGATTAAGTTTATGAGCGGTGGGGCGGGCGTACTTTGAACTCTTGAAAATGCGTAAAGTTTTCCGCAAGCCAGGGAACAGCGCCTGGCTGGGCTATCAGCAGATGGGAATGTTCCAAAAATGAAACCCCCGGAGCCAAAGGCGCCGGGGGCTGCAGGAGTACGTGTTTGAAACCAGCGGCTGAGGATGCCGCCAGCGAGCGGTTCAGAACGGGATTTCGTCGTCGTCGATGTTATGTGAGGATCCGCCGCCAAAGCCGCCGCCGCCGCCTTGCGAGCCGCTGTCATAGCCGCCGCCGCCGCCGTAGCCGCCGCCCTGGTTGCCGCCGCCATAGCCGCCGCCGCTCTGGCCACCGCCGTAACCGCCGCCGCCGCCGCCTTCGCCACGGCCGTCCAGCATCGTCAGGGTGGAGCCGAAGCCCTGCAGCACGACCTCGGTCGAATAACGGTCCTGGCCGCTTTGGTCCTGCCATTTGCGGGTCTGCAGCTGGCCTTCGACGTAAACCTTGGAGCCCTTGCGCAGATACTGCTCGGCCACGCGGACCAGGCCTTCGTTGAAGATCGCAACAGAGTGCCACTCGGTCTTCTCGCGGCGCTCGCCGGTGTTGCGGTCCTTCCAGGTTTCCGAGGTGGCGATGCGCAGGTTGCAGACCTTGCCGCCGTTTTGGAAGCTGCGTACCTCAGGGTCGCGGCCCAGGTTGCCGATGAGCATGACTTTGTTCAGTGAGCCGGCCATGAAGTTTCGTCCTTCTGTCCTGATTTTCTGTCCTGCGGCGGGAAAACCGAATCCGGCACGCCGCGTTTCAGGCACAGTATCGTTCCGGGAGTAGTGTGAAAAGCAGGCATCTGTGGATGGTTTCGGAGGTTTTTGCGCTCGCCGAACGGGAACTCACGTCCGTGTTGCTTTAAATTTGTTCTGCATTAGTTATATTTGCGCGAGTTGGGACAGTGGTGGGACAGCAGAGATGCGCAGAACCGTTGCGGGGCTGGTGATTGCGATGATCGGGGCAGGGCAGCCTGCCGCTGCCGATGTGCTGGGCACCAAGAGCCGGCGCGATCTGTTTGCGGCCCATACCAGGGTGCTGGATGGCCGGGCTGCGACCCAGTACAAGAACTCTGCCCGGCTGCAGCCCAAGACATACAGTATTCCTGAGGCATCGGGTACATTGCCTTACAGGGGCAAGTACCGGGGGGAGTATTTGCAGATGGCGCGGCAGGCCGCGCGCCAGCACGGGGTGCCGGAAGATCTGTTCTTGCGCCTGGTCCAGCAGGAGAGCAACTGGAACCCCAATGCCAAATCGCACAAAGGGGCGCTGGGGCTGGCGCAGCTGATGCCTGCCACCGCCCGGTCGCTGGGGGTGAACCCGGCAGTGCCGCAGCAGAACCTGGAAGGCGGCGCGCGCTATCTGGCGCGGCAGTTCCGCAAGTTCGGTTCCTGGCGGCTGGCTCTTGCGGCCTATAATGCCGGTCCCGAAGCCGTTCAGAAGTATGGCGGGGTGCCGCCCTACAAGGAAACCCAGAATTACGTGAAGAAGATCTGGGGCAGCTGATGCGGCTGCAGGAATGGGTCCTGGCTTTAACCTGCGGGTAAGATCCCTTAATGCCCCGTTAACTCCGCCAAGCTGTCACGCATTTGCCTTAATTTTTCGTGAATCTGCCCTCAGGTTCTGGAGGGAAAGCCTTGTATATCAACAGTTTCGACGAGCGCATTGAGCGGCTCGACTGGCGGCCAAGCGAAATTCCAACGCGTCAGATGATCGACAGCATTATGGGCGCTCGCGCGCCGCGCAGTGCAGTGTTGAGCCTGGCCGGTGCCGTTAGCGGCATTCTGATTGGTGTCGGGTTGAAGGGCATGATGCTGGCGGAGGCGCCCTGGGGGCCGGGCACCGGCCTGGCCGGCGCCATCGGCGGCAGCCTGTCGCTGGCCGGGCTGGCGCTGTCGCTGGCGGCTGCGGGGGCTGCTGCTGCGCGCGGCTCGCAGGCCCCGCGGCTGATGCAGTTTGCCTCGATGAACCTGCTGATGATTGTGGTGCTGCTGCTGAGTTGACTTTTGCCGCCGGTGTGGGAGCGGGGGGCAACAGAGGCGGGGGGGGGGGGGGGGGAGAAAAAGGAGACAGGTGGGGGTTCTCCTATCTTCCTCTGGAAGCTTCGACCCTACACCAAAACCGACACACAAGCAAGACGAAACCCCTCCCCGCGCCCGCACCCC
>NZ_JBSWYB010000026.1:0-61540 GCF_056160905.1 Leisingera sp. ABD4_442
GGAAGACCCCAGCAGAGGTCTTCCGGGAAAAGATGCTAGAGGAAATGAGGTGAGCCACCTACCCTGGACCCAGACAAGAGTCGCGGTTCAAGTATCGCTCACAGAGGTGCAGGCTATCGGTGATTGACAGGTTTGCGGTGGTAAATATACCAACAAAGGCGGCTCATAGTTCATTAAAAAAGAGGCGAGCAATCTGTAATGCTCAAGGGAGCGATATTCCTAACTGGTGCCGTGTTAATCGCACTGATGGGATACCTGCCTTTCGAACTTTTGGAATGCGACGAGTTGATCGCAAGACATGGCGCAGTGTTTTTCTGCATCCCGATCACATTTATTGCGATACCGTCAGTGGCGGCGGTTTTCCTAGCGTTGATCATTAAGCTCGCAAGGTCACAATCGCTTTAGGCATCCCCTTTACCCACAAGGCTTTCCAGTCCTTCGATATTTGATATCCGCGGGCTGAAAAGCCTTGTTACTGTAGTGCTATGCGGTGACTTTCCTGCTTTGCACTGCCGATGGCATTTCTGAATGGGGCTTACAAGGACGTGCCAGGGGCGCGCACCCCCGACTAGCGGCATGTGTCATTTTAAAGTGGGTATATCATTTCTCAATTAATGGGTCTTGAGAAGGACCCATTATCTGGTGGCAAAATAGTGTCGTCACCTCTGGGCCGGGCTGGCTTGCCCTATCGGCGGCAATCGCCGCAGCGCCAACCGGTACAGAGATCAACAGGAGCAAAGAATGACTGGCCGCCAGCACCCGATTGCACGCCGCCGCCGCAGGCGCAGAGGCCAGCCTGCGCACGCCGGGCCCGGGCTCTGCCGTCCGGCATCTGGCGCAACACCTTAGCAAGACAGGAAGCAGACAGATGACACAGCTTCATGCCTTTCCGGCCGCCGCGGCCCAATTGCACCAACGGCCGCGGCGATATCACAATGTGGCAATACTTTTGACTGGGGGGTTTTCGCTGCTCAGCCTGACTTCGCTGACCGATGTGCTTGATGCAGTGCAGACGGTGTCCAGCGGCGATTGTGCTGAGGTCTCTTTGCTGACACTGGATGGGGCACCGATCAGGTCGCGCTCCAAGGTGCTGGTGGCGCCGGACGGGGTACTGGCGGACAGTCTGCGCAGCACGGAGGCACAGCCCCGGCCTGATGTTTATGTGATCTGCTCCGGCCAGCATTTGACCGCAGACGAAGAAGTGGCGGTTTTGGACCTGGTGCGCCGCTGCCGCACCGCGGCGACCCCAGTCTGCGCAATGGGGGCTGCCGTCCGGGTGATTGCGCGATCGGGCCATATCAGACGCGGCACAGACCACTGGTCCCGGCTGCCGGCCAACCGTGAGACATTGCCCCATGTGGAGTTCGAGGACTCAATTTTTGTCCGGGATGGCAATCTGTTCAGCTGCTCCGGTGAGCTGGGGGCAATGGATTTTGCCCTGAATTGGGTGGAGAACAAAATTTGTGCCGGAACCGCGGGCAAGATCCGGAACTACCTGCTGCTGCAATCTGCCCGCAGCGGCGGCCGGGCGCAGACCTGCTCTGCGGCAGACCGCTACAGAGGGGTGCCGCCCAAGCTGCAAAAAGCCATTGATCTGATGCTGGCCAATATGGAAGAGCCCCTGCCCGTCAATGAGATTGCGGCCGGGATCGGCCTGTCGGTGCGCCAGGTGGAACGGATGTTTCTGCGCCATCTCGGGACCTCGCCGGTGAAATTCTACCGCGCGCAGCGGCTGGAACTGGGCCGCAGCCTGGTCGAGGACACCAGCATGCCGGTTACCGAGATCGCACTGGCTTGCGGCTTCAAGTCGCTGTCATCTTTCATCAAGCTGTTCCGCAACAGCTTTGGTGCCACGCCAGTCAGTTTCCGCGCATCCAAAGCTGCCTAAGCCGCCTTCTCTCCCATCGGTGCGGTCCGCCGCGCCGCTCTCCTCTTGCAGGCGGCTTGGCAGCTGGGTCCCCTCCGGGGTGTTTCACTCCGGAGGGCTTTTGCCGGCATTGCCATATTTCGCGAGGCCACGTGCCTGCAGCTCCTCCTGATAGGCAAACAGGGCGGCCTGCCCGCCGGTGTGCAGCAGAACAACTTTCTGCCCTTTGCGGATTACCCCTTCATTCAGCAGTCCCAGAAGCCCCGCAAATGTCTTGGCGGTATAGACCGGATCCAGAAAGATCCCCTCGCTGCGGGCCATGAGCTGCAGTGCAGCGCGGGTGCCGGCCCCAACCTGCCCGTAGCCGGGGGCCAATGCGCCGTCCCAGGTACGGATACAGCCTGTCACCAGCGCCGGATCAAACTGCATCAGCGCAGCCAGATCGCTCAGCACAGTCTGCATCCGGGAATGCTGCTGCGCCTGGCTGCGGCGCACGCAAATGCCATAGACCGGTGCGGTTTTGCCCGCCAGCCGCAAGCCGGTCAGGAAACCGCCGTGGGTCGCGCCGCTGCCGGATGGTACCACAGCCGCATCGAATCCTCCGGTCTGGGCGGCTAGTTCAGCCGCGCCGGCCACATAGCCAAGCGCGCCAAGCGGCGGATGGCCGAGACCCAAATGAATGACATAGGGATTGCGCCCTGCCGCCCGAAGCTGGTCCGCGCGTTCGTGAAGCGCGTTGTCGGCACCCGCTTCATCCTCGCCCAAAGGGTAGCTCATATGCTCCGCCCCCAGAATCTGCGCCAGCAGCACATTGCCGGAGCGGTAATACAGGTCACCCATATCGGCCACCCGTTCCTCCAGCTGCAGCACGGGCTGCATTCCCAGTTTCACTGCTGCGGCGGCAGCAGTGCGGACGAAATTGGACTGCACCGCGCCGGTGATCAAAATGGTGTCCGCCCCCCGCTGCTGCGCCTCGCCCATATAGAATTCCAGCTGGCGGGTCTTATTGCCGCCAAAACTGAGGCTGGTCAGATCGTCGCGTTTGATCCACAGGTCGATGCCCAGCTGGTCCGACAGGCGGTCCAGCCGCTCAACCGGTGTTGCAGTGTTCATCAATCTGGCGCGGGGGAACTCTGCCAGCTTCTTGCCGATGTCCATCTGTTCTTTCATCCTTTGTCATACAGCCAGGTATGCGCGCCGGAACAGGGCGGCACAGGCGAAAATTGAAATCCCGCGGGTCATATGTACCACAACCGCCTGCGGCAGATACGGCCCGGCCAAGCGGCCCAGCAGGCTGCCGGCCGCCGCCGCCACTGTCAGCTGCCAAAGCCAGGGGGCACGGGCCAAGGCGGCCCAATCGGACAGGCAGTGCAGCGCGAACGCAGTCCCATATGCCGCCAGTGCCACCGGTTGCACCAGCTTGCGGCAGTCCAGCGCCGTATGGCCGGCCGCAAGAAGGCCCAGCATCATCAGCGGCCCGGGGGTTGCGGCCCAGACGGTGGCCAGGCCTGAGAGGCCGGAAATTGCCCTGAAGCCGCGTGCCCCGGCCACCCTGACCCGCGGCAGCAGCGATGCGGCAACACCCGCCAGCAGCAGGACCGCTGTCAGGGCCAGGACAACAGGCTCCGGCAAATACGGATAGATCAGCAGACCCAGCAGAATTCCCATCAGGCAGCCGGACACCGCACTGCGGATCAAAGGCCTGCTGCCCCGCCAGGCTTGCAAATCAATCGCCACGGCGGAAACCAGCGTGTTCAGCAACAGCAGCACCGGAACCGCTGTGGCGGTGCCCAGCAATACCATCATCACCGGGGCGGCAATGATGCTGAAGCCGATCCCGGTCCCGGCCTGCACCCCTGCCCCGGCAGTTACGGCAAACAGCATCAAGGCAGTCTCGGAGGTCACTGCAATCTCCCTGCGGTCTTGGATGGTCCGCAAGATACCGGCGCAGCTCATGCATGAAAAATCATCTTATTGAATTTTCCGATGCTCACATGTTATCGGATGGGATGCGCATCACTGCCCGCCAGATCGAGATTTTCCAGATGGCGTACCGCCATCGTTCCACCCGTAAGGCCGCAGACGCTTTGCATGTTTCGCAACCGGCCATCAGCCGGGCTGTTGCGGACCTGGAGGCGGAGATGAGTGTTGCCCTGTTTGACCGCGCCGGCCGGGGATTTGCGCCCACCGCGGCGGCGCACAGCCTGCAGCAAGCGGTTCAGAAGCACTACCAGGGGCTGGAACGGATCCGGGAAACTGCCTTGCAAATCGCCTCCGGCACGGGCGGCCACCTGAGGGTGGCCGCAGTTCCTGCGGCCGCCGATACCCGGGTCGCTGCTGCGGCAGGCAGGCTGATGGCAGAACACGCTGCGCTCAGAATTGACTTGGATGTTCTGAGTGAAGGCGCCTGCCTTGCAGCACTCAGGGAAGGCAATGCCGATTGCGCCGTCATCTCGTCCGATCCGGGCGACCCGAACCTCATCTGCACGCGTCTGGCCGGCCTCCAGCCCGTGGCGGTCCTGCCGCTGCAGGATCCAATGGCCGGTGCCGCTGCCATCTCAGCGGCAGAGCTTGCGCAACAGCCGCAGGTTATGCTGCCTGCCAGCAGCCCCTTCCGCCGCGCCGTGGAGCTGATGTTCGGACGCGATGATATTTCCTTTCATATCCGTGCCGAGGCACGGACCCAAATGGCATTGATCAGCATGGCCGCGCAGGGAGCGGGCCGGGCTATCGCAGATGCCGAGGTGCTGGCGGCAGCGAAGGAAAGCAACGTCGCCGCCGTACCGCTGGCCGCAGAGCTGAGCTGGCCGCTGCGCTGTGTTACGCTGGCGGCTTCGCAGGACATTCCAGGCCTGCGCCGGCTCATCGCAGAGCTGCAGAACCCGTACGGGCCCGGCTGATACAGCCCTTTTCCGGCGGGACCGGCTTCCGTCATTCCCTTGCCGGCCAGGCTCCGGCCGGCAAGGAACCCGTAAATCGGGCCGGTCCAAGGTGGTTCAGCCTTTCATCCGCAGGCCAGCCGGATCATAGGGCGGTTGTGACAGCGGCACGGCGCTGTATTTGCGCCCTGCTACTTCGATCTCGAACCTGCGTGCCCGGGTTGCGGCCAAAGTTTCCCCTGGTGCGATGGCAATGTTGGCAAAGCACAGATTCTTTCCCGTCCTTGGCCCCCAAGCGCCGGAGCTGGTCAGCCCGGCACGGGCGCCGTTTTCCCAGACCGGTTCGTCGTGCAGGAGCAGCGCATCGCCCTGCACTTCCAGCAGGATCTGGCGGCGGGTCAGGCCGCCCTCCTTTTGGGCCAGCAAGGCGTCTCGCCCAAGAAACTCTCCCTTGGTCCAGTTCACCGCAAATCCGATGCCTGCCTCCAGCGGCGAGATGTCCGGCCCCAGATCGTGGCCCCAATGCTTGAAACCTTTCTCAATCCGGCAGCCGTCAAAGGCGTGAATGCCAAGCAGTCCCGTGCCCTCAGCCCGCAGCGCTTCGAACAACACAGGCCCCTGCCCTGCCGGAACGGAGATTTCCCAGCCCAGCTCGCCCACGAAACTGATCCTGGTAGCGCAGCCGGCAACGCCTGCCACTGTGACTCTTCGGGCTGTGGAAAAGGCAAAGACGTCCCAGTTGTCAGCTGACAACTTTTTCAGCAGCGCGCGGGAGCCTGGCCCCATTACGCCAATCACCGCTTCTGTTTCTGTCACATCGGCCAGGGTCACGTCAAAACCCTTCAGCCGGGCCTGTTTCTGCAGCCAGTGCAGATCCTTGCGCCGGGTCGCAGCGCCGGACGTCACCCGGAAGCAATCCTTGCCTGTCCGGGTCACGGTCAGGTCCGCCTCGGTGCCACCGCGCTGGTTCAGCCAGGCGGTATAAACGGCACGGCCCGCCGCCACGTCCACGTCAGCGGTGCTGACCCATTGCATCAGCGCCAGCGCATCCGGCCCCGAGACGTCGATTTTGGTGAACATCGACAGGTCAATCAATGAAACACCCGCTGCCATGGCCTGTGCCTCGCGGTTGGCTGCATACTGCCATGTCTGCGGGCCTGCGGCGTAGGGCAGGTTCTTCTCGGCCTCATCCTGTGCAAACCAGCGGGTGCGTTCCCAGGCGCCGCCAACCCCCCAGACTGCACCGGCCTGATCCAGCTGCCCGTGCAGCGGCGACAGCCGCAGGTTCCGTCCGGATATGGGCTGTTTGAACGGCCAGTGCATGGCAAAATTGTTGCCGACGGACTCCTTCATCTTGTCCTCCATGTAGGCATGGCCGGACTGCAAAGGATCGCAGCGCAGAATGTCGATATCCCAAAGGTCGCTGGGGGCTTCGCCGTCAATCATCCAGCTTGCCAATGCGTCGCCAACGCCGGCCGAGGACATAATGCCCACCGAGTTCAATCCGGTCGCCACAAACAGATTTTGCATTTCGGGCGTTTCTCCCACCAGCGGACGGCTGTCCGCAGTAAAGCTTTCCGGTCCGTTCAGAAAATGCTGGATGCCGGCGCTCTCCAGCCCCGGAAACATGGTCAAAGCGGCTTCGATAAAGGGTTCGGCCTGCTCCCAGTCGTCTTCCATCTCCAGGAATGGCCGGTCGCCCTCGGGGCTATGGGGATCCCAGGGTTTGGCATCCATCTCGAACCAGCCGACCAGCAGCTTGCCGGCGTCGCCCTTCATGTAGACATGGGTTTCCATGTCGCGGAACACCGGGAAGGTTTTGGGAAAGCCCTCGATCGGCTCCGTTACCACATACATGTGCTTGACCGCGTGCTGCGGCAGCACCACGCCGGCGTCATCGGCCAGCTTCTTGGACCACGCGCCAGCGCATAGGGCCACCTGGTTAGCCTCGATCCGGGTACCATCGGACAGTTCAACACCTGCCACCCGGCCCCCCTTCTGCAGCAGCCGCGCCACCGCGGCCCCTTCGCGGATCTCCACTCCGCGGCTGCGGGCGCCCCTGGCATAGGCCATGGACAGATCGACCGGGTTGACCTGCCCGTCTTCCTTGAGCGTCAGCGCGCCGTAGATACCTTCGGCGCTGATCCCTGGCACCCGGGCAGCCACTTCTTCGCCCGTGAGGATTTCCGGCGTCATGCCGGTATAGCCGGCCATCGCGTGGATCCGGTGCAGCTCATCCATCCGTTCCGGCCGCCGGGCGATCCAATAGCCGGTTGTCTGCTGATAGCCGGTCGCAAGCCCGGTTTTCTGCTCCAGCTCCGGGAAGGTCTGCAGCGCCCTTGACGCCAGTTTGGTCATGTTGAAGGTGGAGCGAAGCGGGCCAACAATGCCTGCCGCGTGCCAGGTGGTGCCGGAGGTCAGCTGGTTGCGTTCCAAAAGCAGGATGTCCTCTGCCCCCTTCTTTGCCAGGTGGTAAGCCAGGCTGAGGCCGATAACCCCGCCGCCGATGATGACAATATTGCGCTGCTCAGGCATGGCGCCCTCCAATTGGTTTCTTGCCAAAATGATGCGGTAAACAGCGCGTGGAGGCATTTGTTCAATTCTTGAGGGTGAGGTAATATATTGAAAAAAATCATATTTTTTCTTTAGCAGTCGTTTCGTAAACTTAAACGGCTTCTTGGGAGCGCCAATCCATGCTTTTTTCGCATGAATTTCCGTGTAGTTTCCCGATGACGTTCACACGGGAACCTTTGAGATGCCGCCAGAAACCGATTCCTTTCTGCTCCCTGTAATGAACGCGCTGGCGGCCTTTCGCGCGGTTGCGTCGCTTGGCTCGGTCAGCGCCGCGGCGCAAGCGCTTGGCACGTCGCAGTCCAGCCTGTCGCGCCATGTTCAAAACCTGGAGGAGCACCTGCGCTGCCCGCTGTTTTTGCGTCAGAACCAGCGGATGGTGCTGACCGCCGCCGGGCAGCAGTTTTTTGCGGCGGTTGATGCAGGGCTTGGCGCCATTTCGCAAAAGGCGCAGGAGCTGCACCGCCAGCAGGGGCCGGGAGAAATCCGCATCCGCTGCGGCCACGGCTTTGCCTACTTCCGGATGATGCAGCTTTACCCGCGTCTGCAGCGGGTCTATCCGGATCTGCAGATCAACCTGTCCGTGGGACCGCTGGGGCTCCATGCGGAGGGCAGCCTGCCGGATCTGGATGTACGGCTTGGCCCGCACCCGGATCCGGAATGGCATTCGGAAAGGCTGATCCCCGAAGATATCTGCCTGGCCGCCGCGCCCGCTCTATTGGACCGGCTTGGACTAGCTGGCCGCAGGCCAGAGCTGCAGGAGCTGACCGGTCTGCCGCTGCTGCACCTGGACCGCGGCGAATACGGCATCTTGTGGTTCGGATCCTTCTTCGAGCGTTTCGGCATCGAATACGAACCGGATCCGGCAACCTTGTTTTTCAACAGTTATCCGCATGTGGTTCATGCTGCGATCGAAGGCCGCGGCATCGCTATTATCTGGCGCGGCCTGGATGACGGTGCGCTGGAAAGCGGCGAACTGGCCGAGCTGCCCGGCACCGGCTTGCGCACAGAAAACGGGTACTTCCTGACCTGCCGCCGCGCCGTTCAGGCCGAGCCGGAAATCGCCCGGATCCGCCGCTGGCTGATCAATGCCTGTGCCAGCGGCGGGCTGCCGCGGCGGCAGCAGGCAATCTGATCCGCTATTCCCGGCGCCTCAGACAGAAGAGGCTGAACATGTATCTCCGCAACACCTGGTGTGTCACTGTCTGGGACAGCGAAGTCACCCGCGAACCGCGCCAGATCAAAGTGCTGGGCGAAAAGATCGTGATCTATCGCACCGAAGCCGCCGCACCGGTCGTCAGGATCGACGCCAGCCCGCACCGCAAGCTGCCACTGCGCAAGGGCTGTACAAAGGGTGACCAAATCGAATGCGGCTTCCACGGGACGACCTTTGACTGCGCTGGCGGCTGCGTGCTTGTCCCCGGTCAGGACAAGATCCCGGCGGCCACCAACATTCGCTCCTATCCGGCCGAAAGCTGTTGTGTCCTGGTCTGGATCTGATTGGGCGGTCCGGCGCTGGCGGGTGCGGACAAAATGTTCAAGGTGGAGCGTTTCGACAATCCCGCCTGGGGTATCAACATGGGCGCTGCAATGCCGTTTCCTTGCAGTTATCTTTGCATCACCGACAACCTGCTCGACCGTCTCATGTTTCTTGGGTGCATCAAAACTCCTTCAGCAATGCTGCTTGCGAAGGGGAGCCGCTGACCGTCGCCGGCACCGATGACGGGGTAATCGTGCCGCGCTGGATGTATTTTGTGGAGGCCGCGCCCTTTCACAAGAAACTGGTGCCGTGTGGGGGCAACTGCGACCGCGAGCAGCATTACGAGGTCCGCTATCCGTCGCTGTCCTATATCAAGGCGATCTTTACACCTGCCGGTAACGGCGGTGACGCGGGCAATCTGCCGGATGGACAGCTACAACTTCATGACCCCGGTGGATGAGAAAACCACGCGCTACTACTGGTTCCAGATCCGGAATGTGCATCCGGATGATGCAGAAATCTCGCAGGAAATAAGCGACTCTGTCAAATTCGCCTTCGACCTGGGTCTCGACATTCTGGTTGAGGTGCAAAAGGTCATGGACGGGAAAACAACACGCAATGCAGACTCGGCGATTGAGGCCGGCCCGCTGCTGTTCAGCCGCCGCCTGCAAAGGCAGATCAGCGCGGAGCAAAAAAGGCGGCTGCACCCATTTGAAGCCAGGCGATCCGGGCAAGGCGCTTTCTGCTGCCTTTGCCCTGCCGATCAGGAAAAGGCCACGGCGGTGCCGAAGTCGTGCAGTGTAATCAGATCTGTGCGGAACCGGCCATCAAAGCTGTGCAAAATGGCGCCGCTGCCGCCCTCTACCCAAGCCAGCGGGCCCTTGCCCTCCGGATCCAGCGCAATGCTGTGTGAGGCGCCCGGTGCAGTGGCCAGCGGGAAGGAGGCGAAGATGCCCATGCTCATGCGGTGTATATGGCCGCAGCCGATCTGCAAGGGGCCGCGGTAACGGGCCAGTATTTCTGACAGGCGTTCAGGCATCTTCAGCCCGATTTCATTCATGGCGGCAATCCCGGTCCCGACCGGCGGATGATGCAGGAACAGCAGAACCGGGCGCCCGCCTGCACCGGCAAGCTGCGCATCCAGCCAGTTGCAGGTTTCCAGGCTCAGTTCGCCATGTGCAGCCCCTTCCACAAGCGTGTCCAGCCCGATCAGGATCACTTCGTCCAGATCCTGCTGCCAGTTAACCGGGCCGGTTGCCGGCATCCAGTCCCTGCCCTGCAGTGCCGCGCGCATCGGCGCCCGGGCGTCGTGATTGCCGGGAGTAGCCAGCCAGGGCAGCGGGCTATCCTGCATCAGCCGCAGGAAATGGCCATAGGCGGCAGCACAGCCGGTTTCGGTCAGATCTCCGGATACTACAATCCGCGCGACCGGGCCGATGCGGGGCAGCAGCTGCTTCAATCCGTGCAGCAGCCGGGTCAGGGCGGCGGCAGTGTCTATCCGGCCCTGAAACAGCTGGCCTTCCGGCAGAATGTGCGTGTCTGAGATCTGCAGGATTCTGATCATGGTTAACGTGTCCGTTTCGGGGCCGGCGTCATTTGACACCAGCGGTCAGGAAGGCCTGGACAAACTGCCGCTGGAACACCAGGAACAGGATCAGGAGCGGCGCGATCACCATCACGGTGGCAGCAGAGATCACCGAGATATCCACCCCGTTTTCCGGCGCCCCGAACAGCGACAGGCCAACGGTCAGCGGCCGCGTGCTTTCGGAGTTGGTCACGATCAATGGCCACAGGAAGTTGTTCCAATGGGTCGAAACTGACACCAGCGCATAGGCCAGATAAGTGGGCCGTGCCGCCGGCACATAGACCCGCCACAGCACGCCCAGGGTTGAGCAGCCTTCGACCCGGGCGGCCTCTTCCAGCTCCTTTGGCACAGATTTGAAGGCCTGCCGCATCAGAAAGATGCCAAAGGCCGACGCCATATAGGGTGCGCCAATCCCGGTCAGGCTGTCCAGAATTCCCAGGGTGGCGGCAACCCGGTAGTTTTCGACGATCAGAACCTCAGGCAGGATGAAAAGCTGCAGCAGAACCAGGATGAACAGGGTGTCCCGGCCGCGGAATTCGGTCTGGGCAAAGGCAAAACCGGCCAGGGTGCACAGGAAGAACTGGCCCGCCAGGATCAGTGTCACCAGCAGAAAGGTGTTCAGGAAATAGCGCAGCCAGGGTGCGCCGTCCCAAGTCGTGCGGAAGTTGTCCAGCGTCAGCGGGGCGCTCAACCGGAAATTCACGGCATCGCTTACGTCATGGAACGCGGCCCAAAAGGCAAATATCAGCGGTGAGATCCACAACACCGCCAGCACGATTGCCAGGACCGGTTCGATATAGCGGCTCATCTGTAATGGGTCCTTTTGTCCAGCACCAGGAATTGGAAGGCTGCCAGCAGGCCCAACACGCCCAGCACCAGCGCAGTCATGGCTGCCGCGGCGGGGCGGTCGAAATAGGCAAAGGCATTTTCCCAGATGTAGTAGAGGATCAGCTTGGAGCTGTCGGAGGGCCCGCCCTTGGTCAGGATGAACAGGTGGTCGATCAGCTTGACCGAATTGATCATCGCATTGACCAGGATGAACAGCGTGGTCGGCATCAGCAGCGGCAGCACGATCCGGCGCAAATAGGTCCAGCGGCTGGCGCCCTCGATATCGGCGGCCTCCTTCAGGTCCGGCGGTATGGTCTGCAGGGCCGCCAGGTAAAAGATCATAAAGAAACCGGCTTCTTTCCAGATCGTCACCGCACAGACAGCCCATAATGCTGTGCCGGGTTGGCCCAGCCAGTTCACCGGTTCTGCCCCGAACAGCGCGCCGATCTGGTTCAGGATGCCAAAACTCGGCGTATAAAAGAACAGCCACAGGTTCGCAGCTGCAATCATTGGCAGCACAGTCGGCGTGAAATAGGCCGTGCGGACAAAGCTGCGTGCCGGGATTTTCGAGTTCGCCCATAGCGCCATGGCCAGCGCCAGAGCAATGGAGACCGGGATGGTGACGGCGGCATAAAGAAGGTTGTTCCACGCCACCAGCCAGAAGGTGGGATCCTCAAACAGATACTGGTAATTCTCCAGCCCCACGAACTCCGCAGGCCGGCGGCGGGTGCCGCGCGACCAGAGCGAGGTCACGACAGTGGCAATCGAGGGGTAGAAGGCAAACACCGACAGCATGACCAGGGCCGGGCTGAGCAGCAGCCAGCCATTGATCGCCCGGCGGCGGCGTTCCAGTGCAAAGATGTCCGTCATGTTGTCTCCTGGCTGAAAGCGGGGGCCGGGCAGATGACCCGGTCCCCGGACAGAGTTTGCGCCTTACTTGTAGGCGCGCAGCAGGCGTTCAGCGGCGGCCTGCGCTTCTCCCAAAGCGTCTGCGGCGGATTTCTCGCCGGTCAATGCCGATTGGATTGCTGCGTTCAGCCCATCGCGCACCCGTGCGGTTTCGAAGGTCGAAAACTCGGCCACCGCATGCTCCAGCTGGTCGCGGGCCACCAGAGCGGGCGGGAATTCCGCGGTGTAGGCTTTCAACGCTTCGGTCTCGTAGGCGGCAGGCGACACGCCCATATAGCCGGTGGCGATCGACCATTCGGCGGCCTGCTCCGGCGCGGTCATGAACTTGATCAACTGCAGCGCGGCTTCCCTCTCCTCAGCGGTGCTGTCCTTGAAGACATAGAAGTTGCCGCCGCCGGTGGGCGAGCCCAGCCGCACATTGCCAGGAAGCTTTGCCACGCCAAAGTCGAATTCGGCATTGTTTTTGACCGCGGTCAGGTTGCCGGTCGAATGCCACATCATCGCGGTTTTGCCTTCCAGGAAGGCCTGGCGCAGGGTGCCCCATTCGACGGTGCCTTCGGGCATGATGCCATGTTCCTGGCTCAGAGATTGCCAAAATTCCAGCGTATCGACCACGGCTTCGTCATCGAAATAGGTGGTGACGCCGTCGTTGGACATAACCTCCTTGCCGTTCTGGATCGCCAGCGCCTGGAACATCCAATAGGGGTAGCCGGTTGAGGGGATCATCAGGCCGTGATGAGCATCGCTTGTCAGGGCTTTGCCCATATCCACCAGCTCATCCCAGGAGGCCGGGGCCTTCTCTGGATCCAGGCCGGCCGCGCGGAACATGTCCTTGTTGTAATAGGCCACGATGGTCGAGCGCTGGAAGGGGACACCCCAGGTCTTGCCCTCGATTTTGCCGTTTGCCATCAGAGCCGGGTAAAAACTGTTCAGCCAGGCTTCTTCCTCAGCCCCCTCGACCAGATCATCAAATGGCACCACCAGGTCCTGTTCGATCAGGTCATAGGCGTCGATTGAGAACATAACCGCCAGCTGGGCGGGCTCCCCTGCTTCCAAAGCGGCCAGGGACTTGATGCGGGTGTCGTCGTAGTTGCCCGCATAGATCGCATTGACTTTGATATCCGGGTTCTGATCCTCGAATTTGCCAATGATACCGTCAACCACTTCGGTGAGCTTGCCGCCAACGGCAATCGGATAATACATCGTCAATTCAGTCTCTGCTGCCGCCGGATTGACGATAGCAGTCGATGCGGCAAGAATGGCCGCCAAGGCAGGCATACGGGTCATATCAAGTTTCCTTCTGGGCAAGTTCAGGTGACAAGTTCAGGTGACGGGGGGCCTTGGGCCCTGTTCCGGACGCTGTGTTTTGGCGAATGCGCGTCACGGAATTCTGCTGAGGCTCCTTTTCCAACTTCCCCGTGCGGGCGTTGAAAAGGAGCCGGCTTTCCTCTGGAATGGACACTCCGACTTCCTGGCCAAGCGAGAACTCCGCATCAGCCGGAAGAATGGCGGCCAGCCCGCGGGCTGCAGCATTGTTGAGCGCCAGGCGGGTTTCCGAACCGAGAAACTCGATATCTTCAATAGTTGCAGTGAGATCTCCTGCCGCCCGCGGCAGGATTTGAATGGCTTCGGGGCGGATGCCCGCCAGAACGCTGCTGTCCAGACCCAGCGCCGGGCCCTCAATCAGCGCCGCGGGTGGTTCACCGATGAATTGCGCAGCAAAGGTTGAGGCAGGGCTGCTGTAAAGTTCTGCTGGGCTGCCGGCCTGTTCGATACGGCCAGCGTTCATCAGCACCACGGTGTCAGACAGGCTCATCGCCTCGCCCTGGTCGTGCGTCACGTAAACCACCGTCAGCCCCAGCGTGCGCGCCAGCGCCCGGATATCCCGGCGCACCGAATGGCGCAGTTTGGCGTCCAGGTTCGATAGCGGCTCATCCATAAGGCACAGGGGTTTTTCCGCCACCGCTGCACGGGCCAGCGCCACCCGTTGCCGCTGGCCGCCGGACAGCTGGGCAGGCTTGCGCCGTTCCAGCCCCTGCAGGCCGGTCATCTCCAGTGCTTTGGCCAGGCGTTTGGCCTGTTCGCTGCGGCTGATCCGGCGCACCTTGAGCCCGAACAGCACGTTTTCAGCAACGTTCAAATGCGGAAACAGCGCATAGGACTGGAACACCATCGACAGGTTGCGCTGTGACGCGGGCAAGGCCGTTACGTCTTTGCCGTCAATCAGAATGCGCCCCGATTGCGGCTGTTCCAGCCCGGCAATCAGCCGCAGCAAAGTCGACTTGCCGCAGCCCGACGGCCCCAGGATGGACATGAATGCCCCTTGGGCCAGGTTCAGGCTGATGTCTTGCACTCCTCCCTGCCCATCCCACTGACGGCTGATCTTTTCCAGAGCGAGAAAGGTCATGGCTGCTCTCCTGCGACAATTAGTTGGCTGTCCAGAGGCTCCAGCAACGCGTTAAACGGCGGCCCAGGCCGCTGGTCGATCACGATATGATCCGCCTCTTCCAGACGTCCGCCGACGGCCGCAGCCCGGCGACCGAATTTTGAAGCATCCGCCACCAGAACTGAGGAGCGTGCGTTACGGCGCAGGCATTGGCGGATCTGTACTTCTTCCTCGTGGAAATCCAGCAGGCTGCCGTCGCTGTCGATGCCGCCTACCCCATAGACCGCGAAGTCGGCGCGGTAGCCGCGGAACAGATCCAGCACCTGGGCGCCCAGAATGTCCCGGTCTGGCAGCCGCATCGCACCGCCGGGCAGAATGATCCGTGCGCCGGGGGCCTCTGACAGGGCCATGGCAGCGTTGAGATTGTTGGTGATGATGGTCAGGCCTTCACGCCCTGCCAAGGCGGCGGCCACCAATGCCGGGGTAGTGCCGATTGAGAAGAACAAGGTGGCGCCATCAGGAATAAGCTGAGCCACCTGCCCGGCAATCTGTTTCTTGGCCGCGACATTCAGCGTCGAACGTGTGGCATAGGGCAGGTTTGAACTGCCTTCAATAAACTCGGCGCCGCCATGCAGCCGCCGCAGTTTGCCTTGTTCGCACAGGGCATTGATATCGCGGCGGATCGTATGCGCGGACACCTGCATTTGCTCTGCCAGCTCATCCACAAGGACCTTGCCTTGGGATTGAGCTGTTTCGAGAATCGCTGTTTGCCTGTTCATATCCCACCTCATAGTGCTCATATGAGCATATTATGTGACAATCTCATGACTATTCTGCTCAAAAGAGCGCAACGGTCAAGCTTCAGCTTCGCTGCAGGGCAGCGGCCGATGGCTGTGACAGACCTGACAAAGTGGTCCAAGCGGGTTGTGTCCGGCGTTGCGCGATGCTGAGGAGACCGCAATCCAACAGTTTTGCCGCTGGCTGGCAGCCTGTGAAATCAAAGTGTTTTCTTGGAGAACCCGGTCAGCCAGTCAAATACCAGTCTGGCGCGGTCGGATGCCTGGTTGTGCAGCTTGACATAAAACTCCAGCGGCGCCGAAATGGTGTCGGGCAGCAGCTTAACCAGCTTGCCGGAGGCGACCAGATCCGCAGTCAGGCCCTCCCAGCCCAGCACCGCCCCCATGTCGTCCTGCGCGGCCTGCAGGGCGATGACATAATTGTTGACGCGGTGGGTGGATTTCAGCGGCCCGCAATAACCCAGGGCCTGCGCCCAGCCCTGCCAGTCGGTGCCGCCGGTTTCCAGCGAGTCGAGATGGATCAGCGGCACATCCGCGATGTCCGCGACGCTGGCAATCCGGTGCTGGGCGGCAAACCGCGGGCTGCACAGCGCCATGATCCGGTCCCGGAACAGCGCCCGGCAATGGCCGCTGTCACGGGACATGTCGCCGTAGTGCAGGCTGAGATCGCAATCGCCGGCGGCGTTTTCAATATCGCTGACGATTTGTGCCACAGAGATATGCTCGTAGCTTTTCCAGAAATGGGCCAGCCGCGGCGTCAGCCACAGCGAACTGACAGCGGTGCTGGAGCGGACCGTCACCGAGCTGCGCCCGTGCTGGGCCCGCAGCTGCTCGAAGGCATCGCTGATCCCCTCAAACCCCCGTTGCAGGGCGACCAGCAGATAGGCGCCGCTTTCGGTCAGCTCGACACCGCGGTGAAAGCGGTTGAACAGGCTGCACTGCAGCTCCCGCTCCAGCGTTTTGATCTGGTGGCTGACCGCGGCGGGGGTGACGTTCAGCTCGCTTGCGGCCAGTTTGAAACTGGTGTTCCGGGCAGCGGCTTCGAAGCTGACCAGGGAGCTCATCCGGGGCAGGTCATAGGGGCGCTTGGGCAAGGCGGCTTTATCCTTTTGCAGGAAATGCTGATTGCTGCATGTCTCTTTTCTTGGTCTTGGGCAAATTCAGCTAAGCCAAGATGAAAATTTTTGCAATTGCCGGATGCGGGAATGACGCCAGAATGCAGCATCATTCCCCGGCACAGGATCAGCACCTGCCGGGCGATACCGTCAGGAATTCTGCCGCTGCAGCCCAAGCTGCCGGAAACCCGCAAACAGGAGTTGGTCTATGAAGTCGCATGCAAAAGTGGTGGTCGTCGGCGGCGGCTGTGTCGGAGCCTCGATCCTTTACGGGCTGACGCAGCACGGCTGCAGCGATGCGGTGATGCTGGAGCGGACCACGCTGACCTCCGGGTCGACCTGGCATGCGGCGGGGCTGCTGGTGACCTTCGTGCGCTCGCACAACATCTCCAAGATGACGATGGAAACCATCCGCATCTATGGCGAGGTGGAGGAGAAACTGGGGTCCTCCGTCGGCCTGCGCCAGGTCGGCCAGCTGCGGGTGGCCAATACCGAAAAGCGCTGGGATGAGTTCCAGTCCTATATCTCCATTGCCGAGGCCGCCGGCGTGCCCTGCCGCCTGGTGACGCCGGAGGAGATCAAGGAGATCCACCCGTTGCTGGCGCAGAGCGAGAACATCCGCGGCGGCATCCTGCATGACCAGGACGGTTACGTGAACCCGGCCGACATCACCATGGGCCTGGCCAAGCTGGCCCGTGACCAGGGGGCCACCGTCTATCAGAACACCGAGGCGCAGGGCTATGAGAAGCTGGACAACGGCCATTGGAAGGTGACCACCAGCAAGGGGGAGATCACCTGCGAGCATCTGATCTTTGCCACCGGCAACTATGCCCGCGAGAACGCCCGCCGGGTGGGGCTGGACCTGCCCTGCATCCCGATCGTGCATCAGTACTGGACAACTGAGACCGTGCCGCTGTTGAAAGAGCGCCGCGCCGAAGGTCTGCCCGAATTCCCGATCCTGCGGGATGAGGATTACGGCGCCTACCTGCGCGAGGATGTCGGCGGCTTCCAGTTCGGCCCCTATGAGTTCGAAAAAGACCTCAAGCTGTTTGCCGAGGACCGGGTTCCGGCCGATTTCGGCGCCGACCTGCTGCCGGAGGACTTCGAGGCGGTGGAAACCCAGTGGGAACGCGCGCTGGAGCGGGTGCCTGCCTTGGGCGAAGTGGGCATCAAAGCCAACACCCGCGGCCCCTTCCAGATGACCCCGGACGAGCTGCCGCTGTGCGGTCCGGCACCGGGGCACGACAACCTGTGGCTTGCCGAGGGCGTGCCCGGCGGCATCCTGTGGGGCGGCACCATGGGCGAACGCCTGGCGCGCTGGATCGTTGATGGCCACCCCGGCATCGACATGTCCGAAATCGACCCGCGCCGCTTTGGCGACTATGCCTCCAAGCGCTGGACCATGGACAAGGTGCGCGAGACCTGGGGTACCCATATGGACGCCCATGTCCCGGGTGAGGACTTCCCTTCCGCCCGGCCGATGAAGACGATGCCGTCCTACGATCTGCTGACGGCGCATGGCGCGGTCTGGACCACGTTCAACGGCTATGAATTCCCGCGCTGGTTTGCCAAATCGCCCGCTGAGGCCATCCCCGAACACAGCTTCCGCCGCACGGATCACATGGAGCTGGTGCAGGAAGAGGTGCGCGTCACCCGCGAGGAGGCCGGTTTCATCGAGATGTCGCCGATGACCAAGTTCACCGTGCGCGGCCCAGGTGCTGCCAAATGGCTGGACGGGATCATGGCCAACAAGCTGCCCAAGGTTGGCCGCATGACCCTGGCGGTGGCGCTGAATCCGCAGGGTGGCATGGAGGGCGAATACACCATTGTCCGCTACGGCGAGAACGACTTCTACCTGGTCTCCACCCCGAACGGGCAGGTCTACAACTGGGATTACCTGTCGCGCCTGCTGCCGGATGATGGCTCGGTGATCATGGAGGACATCTCGGAACAGCTGGGTGTGATTGCCCTGGCGGGGCCGAAGTCCCGCGAGATCCTGCAGCAGCTGACCGACAATGACCTGTCGAACGCGGCCTTCCCCTGGCTGACGGCGCAGATGGGCGAGGTCGGCTATGCCAAGGGCGTCCATTTGCTGCGTGTCTCCTACACCGGCGAGCTGGGCTGGGAGCTGCATCATCCGGTCGGCTACAACCGCCATCTGGTTGATCAGCTGCTGAAGGCCGGGGTCAAACCCTTTGGGCTGGAGGCGCTGGAATCGATGCGGCTGGAGAAATCCTACCGCGCGATCAACCGGGAGATCTGCAAGGACATGACCCCGTTCGAGGCCGGGCTGGACCGTTTCGTGGCGCTGGAGGGCCGCGAGTTCATCGGCCGTGAGGCACTGCTGCAACAGAAGGCCGCAGGCGGCTACAGCACGCTGGTCACCCTGAAGCTGCCGTTCTGCGACACCTCGGTGATGGCGGATGAGAGCGTGTACAAGGACGGCACGCTTGTCGGCCGCGTCACCTCGGGCGGGTTCTCCTATTACTGCAACCACGACATCGCGATGGCACTGGTGCCGCAGGAGCTCACCGCCGAGGGCACGCGCCTGCAGGTGATGGTCCACAACGAGATGCGCGAGGCCGAGGTGATCGGCGTCTGCGCCGTCGACCCAACCAGCGCCCGCGCGCGGGCTTGATCCCGGCCTAGCCACAGGAGCATGACATGACGGAACAAACAACACGGGCGCCGCGCGGCGCCCGGGGCGGACGGGCTGCGCGCGTCAAAGCCCGCACCAACCCGGCCCCGGTCTACCTGCCTGCGCTGAACCGCCGGGTCGGCCCCATTGATCTCTTGGGTCCTGAAGGGGTGGAGAAGATCCACAACGCGGCGATGACGATCCTGGAGACCACCGGCATCGAATTCCGCGATCCGGTGGCGCTGGCTGACTGGAAGCGCGCGGGCGCCGATGTGCAGGGCGAACGGGTGCGCATCGGGCGGGACATGCTGATGGAGCTGATCTCCTCGGTACCGTCGGAATGGGGCTATGCCGCCCGCAACCCCGACCGCTCGCTGCGGGTGGGCAACCGGCATTCGGTCTTTGCCAACGCCTATGGCGCGCCTTTTGTCTACGACCTGGACGGCAACCGCCGCCCCTCGGTGCTGGAGGATGCGCATAACTTCTTCAAGCTGAGCCAGATGAGCCAGTCGATGATGGTTCCGGGCATCCTGCCGGTGGAGCCGCAGGACGTGCCGGTGCCGCAGCGCCATCTGGAGCTGGTGCACGCGGCGCTGACGCTCACCGACAAGCCGATCAAGGGCTCGGTGCTGTCGGAACAGGCGGCGCGCGACACGGTCGATATGGTGCGCATCGTCTTTGGTGAAGAATTCGTCGACAATAACGTGGTTCTGGCCGCGCTGCTGAACTGCAACACGCCGCTGGTCTGGGATGAGACCATGCTGCAGTCCTTGCGGGTCTATGCGTCTGCCAACCAGCCCTGCCTGTTGTCGCCCTTTGTGCTGGCCGGCGCCTCGGCACCCGCCAGCCCGCAGGGCGGTGTGGCGCTGCTGATCGCCGAAAGCCTGGCGGGCATGGCCTACAGCCAGATCATCCGCCGCGGCGCGCCGATGGTTCTGGGGGTGGCAATCATGGGCGTGTCGATGAAGACCGGTGCCCCGATGATGGGCTCGCCGGAACCCGGCCTGATGAACCTTCTGGTCGGCCAGATGGCGCGGTTCTACGGCGTGCCCTGGCGCACCTGCACCATGTGGACCGGCTCCAAATCGCCAGACATGCAGGCGGGTTTCGACACCGCCAACACCATGTGGCCGGTGCTTTTAGGCGGTGCGAATTACATCGTGCATTCGGCTGGCTTCCTGGAGGGTGCGCTGGGGGTCAGCTATGCGAAGTGGGTGCAGGACACGTTGCAGCTGGAGAACTTCCACCGCTTTTTCAGCGGCTTGCAGGAGGAAAGCCTGGATGCGCTGCTGGGTGACATCGCGGCGATTGGCCCCGGCGGTCATTTCCTGGGCACCGATCACACCCGCGAAAACCCGATGCATATGAACCCGCTGCAGAACAACGACAGTTTCGAGCAATGGGAGGCGGAGGGCGCCAAAACCGCGGAACTGGTGGGCCGCGAGGAGGCCCGGCGGATGCTGGACAGCTACGTGCAGCCGCCGATGCCGGACGGTCAGCGCGGCGCACTCGACGAATATGTTGCCAAAAAGCGCGCACTGTACCAAGCCTGACAAGGCGGGCGCCAAAGCGCCCGGTTTGACCCGACACAAGGACAGGATTTGAGCCCATGACCACAGCTTCGACAAAAACGCTCTCACTCGCCGAGGTGCGGGATTTGGCCAAATCTGTCCTTGTGGCCGCAGGGATGGACGCGGCGGGCAGCGATGTGATTGCCGATATCGTCACCTGCTCCGAACGCGACGGTCCGCGCAGCCACGGCCTGCGGATGCTGCCGGTCTATGCGCAAAGCTTCACTTCCGGCTATGCCAATGGCGCCGCGGCCCCCAAGATCGAAAAGATCGCGCCGGGCGTGCTGCGGGGCGACGCGGACAACGGCTATTACCAGATCGCCGCGGCCGCCGCGCGGCAGGAGCTGATTGCCCTGGCGCGTGAGAACGGCATAGCCGCCTTCACCTGTTCCAATTGCCACCACCTGGGCGGCTTGCGCTTTGACACCGAACCGCTGGCCGAGGCCGGGCTGGTGGCGCTGGCCGTCATCAACTCGCTGTCGATGGTGGTGCCGCAGGGCGGTGTGCGCCCGGTGTTCGGCACCAACCCGATGTCCTTTGCCTGCCCGCGCGACGGCGCAGAGCCGGTGGTCTGGGACCAGGCGGCCTCAATGGTGGCGCTGATGGACATCCGCATGGCTGCGGCCGAAGGCCACGATCTGCCCCGTCCTGCGGGGCTGGATCCGGATGGCAACCCCAGCACGGACCCTAATGCGATCCTCGAAACCCGTAGCCTCTTGCCCTTTGGCGAGCACAAGGGGGCCGCGATTGCCTTTATGATCGAAGTGCTGGGCGCCGCCTTGGCGGGCGGAAAATTGTCAGCTGACAATAATGAGCGTGAATCCTTCGGCGCACTGAACATCAAGGGCGGCGCCACCCTGATCGCCATCGACCCGTCCCGTTTCGGCAATGCCGCATTCGGGGATTACATCACCCGCATCTGCGCCGAGATCGAGGGCAATGGCGCCGCGCGGGTTCCCGGCGACGGGCGGCTGAAGAAACGCACTGCTGCCGAGGCGGAGGGTGTCGAGGTCAGCACAGACCTGCTGGCGCAGCTGCACCAGCTGGCAAACCCCGCATGAAACGGGTGGTGATTGCGGGCGGCGGCGTTGTTGGCATCTCCTGCGCGCTGGCGCTGCAGGCCGAGGGCCACAGCGTCACCGTGCTGGAGCCCGGACCAGTTGGCGAGGGCGCAAGCTGGGCCTCCTGCGGCTGCATCGCGGTGGGGGAGATCGTGCCGCTGTCGCAGCCGGGCATGCTGATGAAAGTGCCGGGCTGGCTGCTGGACCCGGAGGCACCGCTGTCGCTGCGCCCGGCCAGCGCGCTGCCCTTGCTGCCCTGGTTTGCCCGCTTCACCGCCAATTCCCTGCCCTCCCGCATGCGCGCCATTGCCGCCGATCTGGCGCGGCTGACCTTTGCCGCCACCGCGGACTTTAAGGCGCAGCTGGCGGATATCGGCGCGCCGGAACTGCTGGTGGAACGCCCGGTGATCAAGCTGTTCGATGATGAGCGCGACAAGGCCACCATGGGCGCCGCCTTTGATCTGGCGCGCGAGCTGGGCTGCACCATCGACGACATCTCCGGCCAGGAAGCTCATGAGATGGACCCGGCCATCGCCGCCGATTTCAAATACGCGTCAGTTTTGCGGGACTGGAGCTTTGTCACTGATCCGAAACAACTGGTTGAAAGGCTGACGCGGACCTTTGTCCGGCGTGGCGGCACGGTGCTGGCGCAGGCATGTTCAGGGTTTGAACGCGACGGCAGCCGCATCATCAATGTGCGCGCTGCGGACGGGCAGCTGGTGGCGGCAGATGAAGTCGTGATCGCAGCAGGCACCCATTCCAAGGGCCTTGCCGGACAGCTTGGCATCCCGCTGCACATGGAAGGGCTGATTGGCTATTCCACCGCCTTGCGGGATCCCGGAGTTGATCTGAAACACACGGTTTTCTATCCCGCGGGCGGGTTTGGCCTTACACCCTACAGCGATGCGCTGGCAGTTGCGGGCACAGTCGAGTTCGCCAGCCTGTCAGCCGCCCCGAAATGGCGCCGGGCCGATGTGCTGGTCAAACGCGCGCACCGGGTTCTGCCGGGCTTGCAAGCAGATAAACGCGAGCGCCGCATGGGCCGCCGCCCTTTCACCCCCGACACCCGCCCGATTATCGGGCGCACCAGCAAGCTGGCAAATGTGAGCTTTGCCACCGGCCACGGCCAGCTGGGCCTGACCCTGGGCGCCACCACCGGGCGGCTGATCGCGGATGTGGTTTCAGGACGGCCGCTGGAGCCCGGGCTGGCAGGTTTTGGGCCGAACAGGTTTATGTAAAGCCCCGCCGGTTGCGATGCCGCATCAGGCGTAGTTTTTCCTGCGGGACATCTTGCCGATGCCGGGGTTCATGCTGTTGGTGGGGTCGACCGATTTGTAGAACGCAGCCAGGTCCGGCTTGGCCGGATACAGGTGGCCGACGTTGTGCTCTGCCGGGTATTCGGCCCCGCGCTTGTCCAGCAGCGCCAACATCGCGTCCTTCAGCGCTTTCGGGTCTGCGCCCTTCTTCACGATGTAATCCTGATGCAGCACATGGCACATGAAATGCCCGTAGTAGAGCCTGCTGACCAACTGGTCCGCGATCTCCGGCGGCAGTTCCTCGAACCAGTCCTGATCGTTGCGGCGCAAGGCGATATCCAGCGCAATGATGTCTTCCACTTCTGCACGGTGCACCGCCATGTAACGCACTGCGGCGCCGGCGGCTGCAAATCGGTGCAGCCCGGCCATCTTGGCCTCGCGCGGGGTGCATTCGAAATAGATGAGGTCGCCGTTTCCAGCCATTTCCTCCAGCAGCGCGCGGGCCTCGGCAATGCCGCCATCGCGCATCTTGAGGATCAGGTGATGCGGGTGGGACCGGCGGAATGCCCGCATCCGCCGCGGCAGAATGTCCGGCCAAAGGCGCGACAGCATCTGCATCACGTGGTCGGTCAGATTGCCAAGCCCCGGAATGCCGGCCAGCCGCGCATCCACCGCGCCCTTCAATGCAAAGAACATCGGCAGCCGGTCGGTGCCGAGCTTGTCGATCATCACCATGGTGTCCTTGCCATAGCGGTCCGACAGGTCAAAGACGTCCTTGTGCATGTATTCGGCGCTGACCGGCAGGGTGGCAAACTCCGCCAGGATGCGGCGGCGCAATGCGGTCAGCGCCGCGGTGGTCTGGCTGCCCACGTAAAAGGTCAGCTCCTCGGCGTTTTTCGGGTAGGTGTCCAGCCGCACCGCAAACACCGCCAGCTTGCCCGCACAGCCCGCCGCCTCATAAAGCCGCGACTTGTCGGCGTTGAACCGCGCCGGGGTCGGCGCGTCGATGTCGCGGACCCGCCGGGCATAAGACGTGTCCGAGGCCTTCCGGTTGCCGGTTTCGATATCTTCAGGGCGGTAATCGCCACTCTGCAGCCGGGTCAGGATCTCCTCCGGGCTGGCGCCCAGATTGATGCCCAGATGGTTGACCAGCTCCAGCTCGCCATCCCCGGTGATGCGGGCAAACAGCGACAGCTCGGTATAGGACGGCCCCCGCTCCACCAGCGACCCGCCGGAGTTGTTGCAGACCCCGCCCACAATCGACGCGCCGATGCAGGAGGAGCCGATCACCGAATGCGGCTGGCGGCCCAGGGGCGCCAGCAGTTTTTCCAGCGCAAACAGGGTGCTGCCCGGGAAGCTGACGACCTGCTTGCCGCCGTCCAGCAGCTGCAGCTGATCCATCCGCCGGGTGTTGATCAGCACCACATCGCGGTCATAGCTGCCCTTGGGGGTGGAGCCCTCGGTCAGCCCGGTGTTGGCCGCCTGCATGATGACGATCTTGTCCGCCGCGACACAGGCCTGCAGCACCTTCCACTGCTCCAGCAGGGTTGCCGGCCGGACCACCGCAAGCGCCTCCCCCTCGCCCGAGCGGAACCCCTTGCGGAACCGCCGAGTGGCGCGGGCGGCGGTCAGCACATGGCGGCGCCCGCAGATGGATTTCAGCGTCCCGATCAGCTCTGCATCGCTCATGACAGCCGCCCTCCCCTGCTCAATACGCCACTGACGGCAGCCAGGTCGCCAGCGCCGGCCACAGGTAGACAAACATCAGCCCGGTCAACTGCAGCAGCACGAAAGGAATGATGCCCTTGTAGATATGGCCCAGGCGGATTTCCGGCGGGCACACGCCCTTGAGATAGAACAGCGCAAAGCCAACCGGCGGCGTCAGGAAGGAGGTCTGCAGCGTCACCGCCACCAGGATCACGAACCACACCAGTGCCGGCTCATCAATGGCGCCGAACCCGGGGATATCCAGTCCCAGCCCGTTCACGATCGGGCGCATCAGCGGCAGCACGATCAGGGTGATCTCGATCCAGTCCAGCACGAACCCCAAGAGGAACACGATGAACAGGATCATGAAGACGGTGCCCTCGGGGCCGAAACCGGTGCCCTGGATCATCTCCTCGATCAGCGCGTCGCCGCCCAGCTCCCGCAGCACATAGGAAAACACCGTCGCGCCAAGGAAGATCGCAAAGATATAGGCGGTGGTGTTGAAGGTCGCCTTAAGCACATTGACCAGCTTCGCCAGCGTCAGCTTGCGGTAGCCAAGCGCCAGCAGGGTGGCCCCCAGCGCGCCCACGCCCGACGCCTCGGTCGGCGTGGTGAGACCCGCAAAAATAGAGCCTAACACGGCCAGAATCAGCCCCAGCGTCGGCAGCACCGCAATCAGCACGTCCTTGACCGCGGCCCAGTCCGGGCGCTTGGCGCCTGCCGGCACCGGGGCCACGTCGCGTTTGATCAGCGCAATCACAAAGATATAGGTGAGGTACAGCGCGCCGATGATCACGCCCGGGAACACCGCGGCCATGAACAGATCACCGACGCTCAGCGCCATCTGGTCAGCCATGATCACCAGCATGATCGACGGCGGGATCAGAATGCCCAGCGTGCCAGAGGCCGACACAACGCCCGCCGCCAGCGACGGCGCGTATTTCTGCTCCATCATCGACGGCAGCGACAGAACGCCCAGCAGCACCACAGAGGCGCCAATGATGCCGGTTGAGGCCGCCAGGATGATACCAATCATGGTGACGGTGATCGCCAGCCCGCCGCGCACGGTGCCGAACAGCCGCTGCATCGCCCCCATCAGCCGCTCGGCAACACCGCTTTCGTCCAGCATCAGACCCATAAAGATGAACATCGGCAGCGCCACCAGAACCGCGTTCGACATGGTGGCATAGACCCGGTTCACCACCGCGCCCAGCGTCAGGTAATCCAGCCCAGTCAGGGTTTCCTCCAGCCCGGTCCAGTTCATCAGGCCATTGTCGAACAGATAGGCCAGCCCGCAATAGGCCACCCCTACCCCGGCCAGCGTCCAGGCCACCGGAAACCCGGTGAACAAGAGCGCAATGAAAGTCAGGAACATGGCGATGACCAGTTTTTCCTCGGTGCTC
The DNA here is from genome assembly GCF_056160905.1 of Leisingera sp. ABD4_442. NCBI lineage: Bacteria > Pseudomonadati > Pseudomonadota > Alphaproteobacteria > Rhodobacterales > Roseobacteraceae > Leisingera > Leisingera sp. ABD4_442. Next base: position 26,054 of record NZ_JBSWYB010000026.1, read on the forward strand.
TCCACCAGGAATGTCAGCGCCGTTGCCACGACCGCAAAGCCAACCAGTGCCCAGATCACCAGCCGCAGGCTTTTGCCCGCACGCTCCTCTGCCGGACCTGCCAGCAGCGCGTGGCCGTCATGGATCAGCCGTGCCAGCGCCGCCGCTGCCAGCATGACAAAGCTAAGCGGGATCACCGCCTTCAGCGCCCAGCGGGCCGGCAGGCCGGTGGGGCTGTCAGAGCGTTCATTGACCCGCCAGCTTTCATAGAAATAGTCATAGCCCTGATCGATCATCAGATAGATGAACGGCACCAGCAGGGTCAGGATGCCGATCACCTCGATGATCCGCCGGGCGCGGCGGCTCAGCTGCATATGCAGCACATCCACCCGCACATGGCTGTCTGTGACCAGCGCATAGGAAATGCCAATCATCGTCACCAGCCCGTAGAAATGCCACTGGATCTCGTCCAGCTTGGGATAGTTCTGGTTCAGGAGATAGCGCATGGCGACCTGCGAAACGATGGCCAGCACCAGCAGCAGGTTGGCCCACATCACCAGATTGCCGGTCCCCTTGACCGCGTTGTCGATCCACACTGCCAGCCGTTGCCGGTCTTCGTCGCCGTGTTCCAGGATCTCTTCGTAGCGTTCGATCGGGTCGTCCTGCAGGTGCAGATTCTCAGCCATGGTTTCCTCCTCCGGAACGTGGCGTGCGCGGACGTGAATGCGCCCGTATCAGTAAGGGAAATGACGAAAATCGGGAAAGGCGGGGCGGCGGAAATACTGCCGCCCCAAGGTCGCGCAAGCGGGTTACTTGCGCGGGAGGAATGCGTTTTCCTTCCAGACCGCATAGCCCTCGCGGAAGCCCTGCATGTCGCCCAGAACCTTGCTGAAGAATTCGTTGTTGGCAGCTTCTTCCTCGGCAACCTTGTTCCAGGTGGTGCGGAACAGATCCAGCATCTCAGCGTCCCACTGCTTGATCTGCACGCCGTTGTTTTCGACGTTGTCGATCAGCGCCGCGTGCTGGATCGCCTCGCCTTCGGCAAAGCTGTCGGCCATGGATGCCTTGCAGGCATTTTCGATGATGGCCTTGTGCTGGTCGCTGGCTTCGTTCCAGACGTCCTTGTTCACCAGCAGCTCAAACACGGTGGCCTGCTGGTGCCAGCCGGGGAAGTAGTTGTATTTCACCAGCTTGTGGAAACCGAGACGGGCGTCGATTGCAGGCATGGAAAATTCGGTGGCGTCAATCGCCCCCTTCTCCAGCGCCGGGAAGATCTCACCACCGGGCAGCAGCGATGTGGCAACGCCCAGCTTCTGCATCACCTTGCCGCCCAGGCCAAAGAACCGAATCTTCAGGCCTTTCAGGTCCTCGGCGCTGTTGATCTCCTTGGCGAACCAGCCAGAGGTCTCCGGCGCAATCACCGCGCAGGGCAGAACCTTCACGTTATAGCCCGCCTGGTCGTACATCTCCTGATACAGGGTCATGCCGTTGCCATAGTAGAGCCAGGCCATGTATTCGCCCGCTTCCGGGCCGAACGGTACGGCAGAGAACAGCGGCGCGGCCGGAATCTTGCCCGCCCAGTAACCCGCGGTCGTGTAGCCGGAGTTGATCTTGCCCGAGGACACCGCGTCCAGGATCTCGAACGGCGGCACCAGCTTGCCGGGCTCGTAGACCTTCATCTTCAGGCTGCCGCCCGACATCAGGTCCAGCTGCTCCGCCACCCGCGGGATCGGTGAGCCAAGTCCCGGCAGCGCAGTCGAAAACGCAATCGGGGTTTTCAGCAGCAGCTTGTCGGCAGCCTGTGCGGCAGGGGCTGCCAGCAGCGAAGCGGCCACGGCCAGCGAGGTCAGGGTCTTTTTCATGGGGTCTCCTCCGGGTTCAGTCCGGCCGCTCCTCCGGCCGCAGATCCTACCGCTGATGCGGCATGGCTGGTAAATATTGTTGACCAAGCAATCCAGTCAACAACTTTATTTACCACTGATTGGGTTGGCAGCGGGATTGTGAGACAGGCGAAACCGCATGTTTTTTCGGCACTTTGAAGACGGGTTCATGAAATATTGTTTTCTTTCATATCATTGCCTCGAAGTCGGGCATCCGTATTTCTGGGTACATCGGCTTGCAGTTTTGCGGGGCAGTGGTAAAGTTTCAGAATGACCTCTGTTCCGAGGTTCCCAGCATCTAAGTGGACGCCATGACCGACATCCGCCCGTTTGACCCCGTTGGACACGAATCAATTGCCGATGCCGTGGTCGAGCAGATTGAGACGATGATCGTCGACGGCATCCTCAAAGAAGGCCGCAAACTGCCCTCCGAGCGGGAGCTGGCAGAGGCCATGGGGGTCTCGCGCCCCAAGCTGCGCGAGGCGCTGCAAACGCTGGAAAGCCGCGGTCTGGTCAATGTCCGCCATGGCGAAGGCACCTTCATCGCGCCGCTCACCGGCCGGGCCATGTCCCCTGCCCTCCTGTCGCTCTACACCCGCCACGGCGGCGCCTTCTACGACTACCTGGAATACCGCCGCGAGCAGGAGGCCTTTGCCAGCCGCCTGGCCGCCACCCGCGCCACAGACTCCGACAAGGCGCGGTTGGCCGAGATCGTCGCCGATATGCAGACCGCATGGGAGCAGGACGATCAGGACGCCAGCCAGGAGGCCGACTTCCGCCTGCACACCGCAGTGGTCGACGCCAGCCAGAACACCACGCTGATCCACATGATGGCCTCGGTCTACGACCTGACCCGGCAGGGGGTGTTTTACAACCGCGAATTCCTGCGCACCATGGACGGCACCGGCGCCGAGCTGCTGAAGCAGCACAAGGAGATTGCCCAGGCGATCATCGACGGCGACCCGGACCGCGCCGAGGCCGCTGCGCGTCGGCATATGGATTTTGTCGAAGCCTCGTTCCGAACCGGCCGGGAGCAGCAGGCCCGCGAAATCCGCGCCGCCAAGCGGCGGCAGCTGACACGCTAATGCCCAAGGCGCTGGCCCCGGAGTCTTGGGAGCGCTGGACTGTCCGGGGCAGCCGTTATTCTGCCCTTTGTGTTGCAGCAGATTATTCGGTGAAACCCGCAGTTTTGTGACCTGGTTCACAGGAACGTTTCCGATTGCCGGCTAGACACCGCAAATTCCCAGGCCAGTGAGTCGGGCAGCAAAGGTTGTTCACAGCACCGCATAGGCTGCTGTTTGCTAGTGAGCTTGAGGCCCAGTTCCAAATTGAAGGCAACTGGCAGCGGAGGCGAAAACAGCTATCATGCGGGTTGGCGGCAAGCGGCCTGGAAGGAGAGACAGTCATGCGTTGGAACCAAACCCCTGCCCTGGTCTGCGGGCTCATTGTTTGGGCGGCGGCTGTCGGGGCCGAGGAGCCGCCGAGGCCAGTTAAACTGTTGCAGACGTCCTCTAAGGCACTGCTGCTTGAGCGGCAGTTTTTTGGCCAGGTGGCGGCAAAGCAGACAGTTGATCTTGCCTTTCAAGTGAGCGGCCAGATCCTGGATTTTCCGGTTACCGAAGGCGGCACAGTTGCGCGGGGCGCACTGATCGCAGAGCTGGACCTGGAGCCGTTTGAGCTGAAGCTGGAACAAGCGCGTCTGCAAAAGGCGCAGGCCGACCGGACAGTTGCCAGGCTGGAAAAACTGACCGGGACGGTCAGCCAGGTGTCCATTGACGACGCAGAGACCGAGGCCGGGCTGGCTCGGGTGGCTTTGCGTGATGCGCAGTATGAGCTTGACCATGCCACGCTGAATGCGCCGTTTGACGCGCTGGTTTCCAGCCGCGAGGTGGAGCAGTTCACCACCGTCAGTGCCGGCACGCCGATTGTGCGTCTGCACGATATGTCGGAGCTTCACATTGAGGTTGATGTTCCGGAAGTGCTGTTTCAGCAGGCCGATGAAAGCGACGCGCTGACAATTGTTGCCAACTTCCCTGGGCAAGACACGCAATACCCGTTGGAAATTCTGGAATTTGACGCCGAGGCGAGCAGTGTCGGCCAAAGCTACCGGGTTACGTTCCGCCTGCCCCCGCCCGAAGGCCGCCAGATTCTGCCTGGCGCCTCTGCCACGGTGGCGGTCAGCGTTGATACCGGTGATGCCGCGATCCGAGTTCCAGGAACTGCACTGGTCGCCGCAGCCGATGGTGCCACCGGGGTGATGGTCTTTGAACCCGCAGGTGCTGATGAAGGGGCGGTCAACTGGACTGCTGTCAAAGTTGATGCCACCCAAAACGGGGATTTCCGTATTGCGGAGGGGCTCGCCGGCGGTGAGGAGATTGTCGTGACAGGCGGTGCCGCGCTGAAGGACGGGCAACGGGTCCGCCGTTTCTCCGGTTTTGGTAACTGAGGGCAGGCAGATGGACATCGCACGCGGGTCGATCAACCGGCCGCTTTACACCTGGATCATCATGCTGGCCGCTTTGCTGGGCGGCATTTGGGGCTTTCTGAGCCTCGGCCGGCTGGAAGATCCAGCGTTCACCATCAAATCTGCAGTAATTTCAACGCAGTATCATGGGGCTAGTAGCGAGCAGGTGGCTCTGGAAGTCTCCGAGCCGCTGGAATCAGCAATCCAGAAGATGGGCGAAGTAAAGCTGATTACTTCGGTCAACCGTCCGGGCCATTCACTGATCGAAGTGGAGATGCAGGACATCTATGATGGTACTGAGCTGCCGGCAATCTGGACCAAGCTGCGGGCAGAAATCCGTGATGCGGCCCGCGCGCTTCCAGAAGGTGTCAGCCAGCCCTATGTCAATGATGGCTTTGGTGACGTGTTCGGCCTGTTTTATGCGGTGAGCGCCGAAGGGTTCACAGATGCGGAAAAGCATGAGCTGGCCACCTTCTTGCGGCGTGAACTGCTGACGGTGGACGGGGTCGCCGATGTTGAAATCGCAGGGCTGCCGCAAGAGGCTGTTTTTGTCGAACCCAAAATGGCGGTTGCGGTCAATCAGAACATCCCGATTGAAGCAATTAACAGCGCGCTGGCGAACGCAAATTCTGTCCGCTCCGCCGGCAGTCTGGAGGCGGGAGCTGCTGAAACCCGGCTGAGCGCGCCGGAAGGTTCAGACTCGGTGACCGAGATCGCCGGCCTTGCAATCGGCTCTCAAGGCGAAGTGGTCAACGTGATCGATATGGCTGATGTGCATCGCGGGCGTGTCAGCAAACCAGACCTGATCATCCGGTTTGACGGCGTTGAAGCCTTCACACTGGGCATAGCGGGGCTTGCCACCGAAAACATCGTCGAGGTGGGCCGCAACGTCGATTCCAAGCTGGCAGAGCTCGACAGCCAAATCCCCTACGGCGTCGAGCTGAAACCGATCTACCAGCAGCATGTAGTGGTGGAGCAGGCCTCCAACGACTTCCTGGTGAACCTCGCCATGTCGGTCTCCATCGTGGTCGTCGTTCTGGCCCTCTTCATGGGCTGGCGCGCCGCCGTGGTGGTGGGCACCACCCTGCTGCTCACCGTGGTCGGCACCCTGTTCTTCATGAACATGTTCTCAATCGAGATGGAACGGATCTCGCTGGGGGCGCTGATCATCGCCATGGGCATGCTGGTGGACAACGCCATCGTGGTCGCCGAGGGGATGCAGATTTCCATGCTGCGCGGAAAATCCTCGCGCAAGGCCGCGCATGAGGCCGCCTCGAAAACCCAGATCCCGCTTCTGGGCGCTACCGTCATCGGCATCATGGCCTTTGCCGGCATCGGCCTAAGCCCCGATGCCTCGGGCGAATTCCTTTTCTCGCTGTTTGCTGTCATTGCCATCTCGCTGCTGCTCAGCTGGCTCTTGGCGCTGACCGCAACGCCGCTTCTGGGCCATTACTTCTTCAAGCAGGGCAAGGGCGGGGACAAAGACGCCTATAGCGGTATCCTGTTCCGCACCTATGGCGTCATCCTGCGCGCTTCGCTGAAACTGCGCTGGCTGGTTGTCGCCGCGCTGATTGGCGTCACCGTGGCCTGCTTTGCCGGCTTCGGGCTGGTGAAGCAGCAGTTCTTTCCGAACTCCAACACGCCCTTGTTCTTCGTCCACTACAAGCTGCCGCAGGGCACCTCGATCCACACCACTTCCGACCACATGCAGGTGTTCGAGGACTGGCTGGCCAAGCGTGACGACGTGGTCTCAGTGGCCTCCTTCACCGGCCAGGGCGCCACCCGTTTCATGCTGACGTACTCGGCGGAAAAGCCAAATCCCAGCTATGGACATCTGATAATCCGCACCGAAAACCTGGAAGCCATCCCGCCCTTGCAAGCAGACCTCGAGACATTCGGACAGGCGCAATTCCCCGAGGGGGAATTCCGCACCAAGCGGCTGGTTTTCGGTCCCGGTGGCGGCGACCCGATCCAGGTGCGCTTCTCCGGTCCTGACCCGCAAGTGCTGCGCCAACTGGGCGAGGAAGCCATCCGGCGGCTGGAGGGCGCCTCCCCCGACATCCTCAGCGCCCGCCATGACTGGCGCGAACAAGAGGCTGTGCTGAAGCCGGTTTACGCCACCGACCGTGCGCAAACCGCAGGCGTTACCCGTGAAAACATCGCAGATGCGCTGCAGTTTTCCACCGACGGCCTGCAGATGGGTGTCTTCCGCGAGCGCGACCGGCTGATCCCCATCGTGGTGCGCCGCGCACCCGAGGGGAGCTATAACATCTATGACCAGGTGGTATTCTCTTCCTCGGGTGGCAGTTTCGTGCCGCTGGAGCAGATGATCGACGGCATTGATGTGGCGATTGAAAACACCCTGGTGCACCGGCGCGACCGGGTACCTACGCTGACCGTCGGCGCCGACATCCCTGCGGATCTGACTGCCGCCACTGTCTTTGCCGAGGTGCAGGAGACCATCGAGGCGATGGAGATACCACCCGGTTATTTGATGGAATGGGGCGGCGAGCATGAAAGCTCGGGCGATGCCAACGAAAGCCTTGGCAAGCAGCTGCCGGTGACGCTGCTGATCATGGTGCTGATCTCGGTTCTGCTGTTCAACGCGATCCGCCAGCCGGTGATCATCTGGCTACTGGTCCCCATGTCAGTGAACGGCGTTGTGATCGGGCTCCTGGGTACCGGCTTCCCCTTCACCTTCACCGCGCTGTTGGGCCTGCTCAGCCTCTCTGGGATGCTGATCAAGAACGGCATCGTGCTGGTGGAGGAAATTGACCTCGTGCGGGAAACCGGCAAGCCGCTGCGTGAAGCGATTGTCGAGGCCTCAGTCTCGCGCCTGCGCCCGGTGATGCTGGCAGCGGTGACCACCATCCTCGGCATGGCGCCCTTGCTGACAGATGCCTTTTTTGTGTCGATGGCAATCACCATTATGGGCGGCCTGGCCTTTGCAACCGTCCTGACCCTGGTGGCAGCGCCAGTGTTTTACCTGATCTTTTTCCGCCGGGCGGAGAAACAGGAAACGGCATCCGCCTAACTAGGCTTTGCTAGCAAACCGGGGGCGCACGCGGTATCAGCGCCCCCGGTCAAAGACCTCGTGTTCAAGCACTCAGGCGCTGCGGCACGGTGCCGGCCCTGTGGTCTAGATGCTCCTTGCCCAGATCGAAGCGCCCGACGATGCCCGTCAAACTATGCGCTTCATTCTGTAGCAATTGGCTGGCTGCGGCAGCCTCTTCGGACATCGCCGCATTCTGCTGGGTCATGTTGTCCAGCTGGTGCATCGCGCCGTCGATCTTTTCCAGCCCCCTGGACTGGGTACGCACTCCGTCTGCGATTTCGGTCACAAGGCCTGACACGGCGGACACTTGCTCGATGATACTGGTCAGCGCGTCGCCGGCGCGGCCGACCATAGCAACGCCATTGGCCACGTGCTCCTCGCTGGCCGAGGTCAGCCCCTTGATCTGTCCCGCCGCATTGGAGGCCCTCTGCGCCAAGGCACGCACCTCTGAGGCAACCACAGCGAAACCGGCGCCTGCAGGGCCTGCGCGGGCGGCTTCGACGCCTGCGTTCAGTGCCAGCAGATTGGTCTGGAAGGCGATGTCGTCAATCATGTTGATGATTTTGGAAATCTCCGCCGAGGCCTCCTGGATCTGGTCCATTGCGGCCACGGCAGATGTCACCACATCGGTGCTTTGCTCAGCTTCGCATCGGGCGCCGCGCATGGTTTCGTCCATCCGTCCCGCCCGCTCTGCAGTGTCGCGGATGCCGCCAGTCAGCTCCCGGATGGCACCTGCGGTTTCTTCCAGGGTGGCTGCCTGACTTTCGGTGCGATGCGCCATTTCCGTTGCGGCGCCGCGTTGCTCCTCGGAGAAGCGGCCAACGTTCTCCGCCGCGCCGACGACCTCAGCCATTGAGCCGCGCAGCCGTTCCAGACTGCGGTTGAAGTTTTCCCGCAGCGTTTCGTAGTGGCCGTCGAACGGCGCCTGGATGTCGCAGGCCAGGTTGCCGCGCTGCAATTCGGAGAGGGCCGCGCTCATGCTGTCGACTACGGCAGCGGTATGGCGGGCGGCCTCCACTTCGCGGGCTGAAGCTTCATCGGCTTCCTTCAGCTTGCCGCGGAAACTGTCCAGGCTGCGCGCGAGGTCACCCAATTCGTCACCACGGTCCCGGCCGTGGATTTCGGCATCATAGTTGCTGCCGGCCAGCGCATTGGTGGCCTCCCGCAGGGCATGGATCGGGCGGGTGACGCTGCGCGCCGCCAGCCAGGATACGCCAATGGCCGCCAGTAACGCCGCACCGATCAGCGCGGCAGCAATCAGGCGGATACGTTCGACAACAGCAAAGGCGGTATGCTCGTCAGTTTCCAGCACCAGCGACCAGTCCAAGCCGGGAAGATCCAGCGGCATCACCAGGGCAATGGCGCGTTCACCCAGAGAGGAGCTGACCCCCTCAAATTGACCGCCTTGCCGCGCCTTGGCTGCCTGGATTTGCGGCGTCTCCGGCATTTGCTGCAGCACCGGGAACAATCCCTCAACCGAAGAAGGGCTGCGGGCCATTCCGTCGCTGCTGACCGCAAAGATGTTCTGATGGGTGCCCCCTGACAGGTTGCTGGTCAAGGCATTGACAACTCCTGCTGTTCCCAGCCGCACCGCAATCACCCCGGCAACATCGCCCCGTTTAGTGAAGACCGGAGCGGCCATAAAGGCAGCCGCCCCTTCGCTGTGGCTATAGGCCGCAAAATCGGCCACTGCCACACTGCCCGCCTCGGCGTCCAGTGCCGCCCGGAACACCTGTGCAAGCCCACCCTCGGTGCCCGGCTGAAGACCGGTCAGGAAATCCCCCTGTTTTTTAACCGTGTAGACGATCTGCCCATTGGGCGTGATCAAGTAAAGGTCCTGGTAGCCGTTCAGGCGCAGGCTTTGCAGGAAAGTCGGATGATAGGTCACATGCGACTGGTTGTAATAGGATCCGTCACCGGCATCCGTCAGCTCCTCGCGCAGATGAACAGGGTTCGGATTGCCGCTCGCATAGGTCTGTTTCAAGTAGGTGACGGGGTCGTCTTCCTCCACCATGCCGATCACCCTTTCAAAATTGCCGATCGCCCTGAAAACCGCGGGCTGGGCGGCAAGGCTGGACACATCAGAACGCGCAGCCTTGAGCAGGAATTCCAGGGCTTGGGCACCGGATTTTGCCTCAATCCTCTGAGCGGCAAACGCATTTTCCCGGATGCTGCGCTCTGCCATTGAATAAACGAGTAAGGAAACTGTAACGAGGAATGCCCCCGTCAGCGCCACCATGATCAGCGGCAGTTTCAGTTTCAGCGGCAGCTTCGTGGTCCGGGGCATTGGCGAGTTTCTCCTGCAAACGGCGGCGCCCAGGCACAGACCTGGACATACAGGAGTGTTAATCAGGAAAGTCCTGAAAAAGTGTGTATCATTAAGTTATCGCAAATGAAGTTTTCCGGAATTCATTCTGTCGAAATGCCGCAAATTTGAAGTTACGCCTGTTCCGGCCAATTCAGCCTGAAAATCCTTTGAAAACTAGTGCAGGCGTGATCGATTGTGAGCGCGGCGCGAAAACTCATGCCGCAAACCGTCACCCAGGATCTCATTCACATTTGATGATTTGACAGAAAGGGCAACGCCTTCAACTTGCTCCTGAACTAAGTTCCGGCAAGTTCCTGGTAAGATTTCAGCGCCCTGAAACAGAGCGCAGAAAGTCCCTTGTTATACAGCAATTTCTGCTGCCACCCGATTCCGGTTTTCACTTACAACCCTGCCAAGGCGTCTGTGAAGCGGATGATTTCCTTGGCAACCTGCTCTCCAGCCTCTAGCAGCAGGGAGTGTTTCAGGCCCGGAAGGATGACCAGTTCTGAACTGGGCAAGGCTTGAGCAATCTGCCGGTTCAGGCGCGGGTTGCAGCCGCCATCGTGTTCTCCGGTCAGCACCAGCGCCGGTACCCGGACCTGATGCAGCCAGGGTGACATTTCTGTGCCCGCATAAATCCGGAAGACGTTCAGAAACACGTCTGGGGCGGTTTCAATCACCTGCTTCAGCCGGTTCTGCACCACGCCGGGGTTGTCAGCGATAAAACTGTCTGTGAACCAGCGGGCAGTCAGTGTTTCCAGCACCTGAGGAATGCCTCTTTCCTCCATGGCCTGTACCACAGCCCATACTTTGGCGCTGTCATCCTCTGTCCGGAAGGCTGCCGTCGAGAGCAAGCCCAGAGAGAGGACCCGCTGCGGGTACTTCAGCGCGTAGGCTGGACCAATCATACCGCCCAGTGAATGCCCGGCGAAATGCCCGCTGGCAAAACCGGTTCGTTCCCGCACCCGTTCCAGATCTGCCACCAGTTCATCAAGGCCGAACGGAACTGCCGGCAAGGGCGACCCCCCATGTCCGCGCAGGTCGTAAGTGACAACCGTAAAACGCTGCGCAAGCTCCGGCAGGGCCCTTGCCCAGGTGTTGCGGGCCGCTCCGATACCGTGGATCAGAAACAGCGGCGGGCCATCGCCCTGAACAGTGAATTCACAATCAATCGCCTTGGTCATCACAGCCCTCCTCAATCCGGAAATTTATCTGAACACAATTCCCCGCCGGAGCCCCAGTTGCTCTTGTCCACATCGGTCAGAACCACATGCACGCTGGCTGGGGTCCCGCCCGCAGTTCTGACAAATGCATCGGTCAGCTCGCGGACAATGGCGCGCTTTTGCGCCTCGCTGCGACCGGCGAACATTTCAACACGGATTATTGGCATCCTTGGTCTCCTGTCTCAATTTGAGGGGGACGGACACATTGAAAGGCGCCATCCAAATATGTAAGCGGGCGCACAGCCGCATTGCGAATGCTGGTTACACGTCCGATCGCTACGGTGTGCGTTGCGTGCACAAGGGTCTTTTCCAGACAGCAGTTAAGGGCCGTGGCCCCAGCCAGGAGCGGGCCAGAGGGGGACTGCTGGTTTGCAACGGTCTCAAATCTGCTGCCGGAAGCTGCGCCAGTCAGCCCGGCGAAGATACGGGCGGTCCGGGCGGCGTCCTCTGGCAGGATATTGACGCAAAATACCTCGTTTCCTGTCACTGCGCGGGCAATCCGGCTGCCGCTGTAAAGGCAGACCAACACGGATGGAGGATCTGCGGACACGGATGCAAATGCGCTGACAGTGGCCCCGGCCTGCCCGGCAGGGCCGCCGGTTGTGACCACGGTGACTGAACTGGCCACCTGCCGCATCGCATTGGTAAATGCCTTGGCATCCACTGCCGTCATTCTGCAGCTTCCGCAGCAGCGCGCCCGGTGAATTCCGGCATCACCTCTTCTGCAAAGCACTGAATGCTGTCCAGCGTCTCTTGGGCGTCGCAGCCGAAATTTGGGTTCAGGATCACACGGTCGATACCAAGCTCCGCATAAGGCGCCAGTTTGTCTATCATTTCCTGCGGGGAGCCGATCAGCAGGCTTTCCGCCAGGTCTTCTGCGCTTTGCTGACGCGGTATTTCGCGGATCATGCCTTTGTCCACGATCCCGGGGCCTGTGAACACGTTGTCAAAGCGGCTGTAGTAGCTGTGAGCAGCTCTAATTTTCTTCTGCCGTTCCGCAGCGTTAGGGGTCACGAATCCGACCCGTGAAAGCGACAGCGTCAAGCCGCGCCCGGCCTCCTCCATTTCGTGCTTGGCGCGGTTGAACGCTGCAACCTGGTCCAGCAGCAGTTGGTGGTTTCCCGACAGCGGCGTGGTCTGAATGTGGAACCCGCGTTTGGTGCAGTGATAGATGCCTTCGGGGTTAAGCACCGCCATCATCATCTGCGGCCCGCCGGGCTGCAGCGGGCGCGGCATGATCGTGATCGGATCGAATTTATAGTATGTCCCGTCCCAGCTCACCTCTTCTTCCGACAGCAGCGCCTGAAGAACGGCCAGTGACTCGTTGAACCGGGACTGGGTTTCTTCCATCGGCACACCCAGCCGCTCCATCTCGTATTTGAAGGCACCGCGGCCAACTCCCAAAAGCAGGCGTCCGTCAGTGAAGATGTCAGCGGCCACAACCTCGCCAGCATAGATGCGCATGTCATGCAGCGGCAGCACCACAATTGAGGTCATGATCTTGATACGCTGCGTGTGCGCGGCAATTTTGACAGCGAATTGCAACGGTGCCGGCATCATCAGGCAATTGATGAGATGATGTTCCGTCACTGACACGGCATCAAAGCCCAAGCTATCCGCAAGCTTCGCCTGATCCAGCATATCAGCGTAAACGCGGTCGCCGCCGTAGGATTTATCCGGATAATCCGCTGACAGCTGGATACAGAATTCCATTTTTGGCCTCCCCTAAGTGACAGGCGCAGCGTGGCAGAAATCAGTAAATCAAGAAAACGGATTTATTCTATTCTTAAATGCAGTATTATTGCATTATCTGATGCATGAACATTGCCGCCATCAAAACATTTCTCAGCGTGGTCCGTACCAGAAACCTGAACCGGGCCGCAGAGGAGCTGAACATCACGCAATCCGCTGTCACGGCCCGGCTGGACACGCTGGAGCAGGCGCTGGGGGCAAAACTTCTGGTGCGGTCCCGAAAAGGCGCCACACTGACCAAGGAAGGGTTCGCCTTCCTTGAGCAGGCAGAGGTGATTGTGCGCAGTTGGGAAAATGCCCGGGCACGGATCAGCCTGCCGCAGGGCGTGACACGGTTGTTCAGCTTTGTCTGCGATCCGGGCCTGTGGACCGGGCTGGGCGAAGCCTGGATGGCCGGTATCCGGGAAAGCTATCCTGAAACAGCTTGTGAAGTCTGGGCAGGCTTAGCTGCGGACGCCCACTCCTGGCTGCAGAGCGGGATGAGCGATGCCGCGCTGCTTACCGAACCGCTGTCCGGTGCACAATTTGCCAGCAGGGAATTTTCCGCATGCCTGCTGGTTCAGGTCGCGACCAGCCCGCGCCGGGCTGTGGACTGGGACCCTGCGTATATCTATGTCGACTATGGCCCCGCTGTGCGCTCACAACATGCGGAAACCTGGCCCAGCGGTGAAACCGCTTCTGTTGCGTTCAGCAATCCGGACTGGGCCTTGGCGCATTTGCTGTCCAAGGGCGGATCTGCCTATCTGCCGCGGCGGATGACCGCTGATTTGATCTCAAAAGAGCTTCTGTTTGAGGTCCAAGGCGCGCCAGCCTTTGAGCAGCGGAGCTTCCTGTCCTGGCGCAAGGACCGCGAAGACGCCTTTTGCTGGCTTGCGGCGCATGGGGTTTCTCGCACCTGAATTGCCAGGTTTCTGCCGATTCAAGTTGTCTTCCAGGCCGAACCAGAGGAAAAATTCGTCATGGACGACAAAGACCACGATATACTCCGGCTGATCCAATCGAATGCCCAACTGACTGCAGAAGCAATCAGCCACGAAATCGGCCTGTCGGCGCCGGCTGTGCAGAAACGGCTGAAGAAGCTGCGCGACACTGGCGTGATCGAGAAGGAAATCGCGCTTTTGTCCCCGTCAAAACTGGGACGGGAAATGACAGTGATCGTTCAGGTCGTGCTGGAGCGTGAAAGCCGGATGCATTTGGATGCGTTCAAACGAAAGATGCGCAAGGCGCCGCAGGTCCAGCAGTGCTATTACACCACGGGTGAGGCGGATTTTATCCTGGTTGTCATCGTCAAGGACATAAAAGAATACGAAACCTTCACCCAAGAGTATTTCTTTGATGAATCCAATGTCAGCCGATTTACATCCTCAGTGGTGATGGACCGGGTCAAGGTCTCTTTGGATATTCTTTAGGCGCCGGACAAACAGGCACACAGGGTTTCCACTGCGTTGGGAATATCGTCTTCGTGAGTGCAGCCAAAGCCCAGCAGCAGCCCGTTAAGGTCCTGCCTTTGCACACAATAATAAGAAAGCGCATAGGCTGACAGCCCGCGTGCTTCCAGCCGTTCCAGAACATCCATGTCTTGAATTCCCGCAGGAAGATCAGCAATCACCCGCAAGCCGCTGGTGTTCTGACGCAGGAAAACTTGCGGGTTGGCAATGCGTTCAAAACTGCTGAACATTGCCTTGCGGCGGCGAATATAGGCGCTGTGCATACGGCGCATATGGGTGCTCAGATGGCCCTGGCCAATGAACTCCGCCAGAACCGCCTGCAGCCAAGTGTTGGGACCGCGGTCGGTGATTGCACTCAACGCCATCAACGGCCGTGACAGCGCCACGGGTGCGATGATGAACCCCAGCCGCAGCGATGGGAACAGCGCGTTGTTGAAGCTGGAAACATAGATCGTGCGCGCCTGATGATCGTCGCAATAGATTGCCGGATCCGGGCGGCCGCCAAACATGAACTCATTGTCCAGATCATCCTCGATTAGCCAGGCACTGTTGCGGCGGGCCCAATCCATCCACTCCAGCCGCTGTGCGATCGGCATCACCGCGCCCAGCGGATACTGGCAGGAGGGCGTCAGGTAGGCCAGCCGTGCCCCCCTGGATTGCGGGCAGTCCGCCGGCACAGCGGCGCCGGTTTCCGACACTGGAACCGGCATAATGGTCCCGCCTTGCGCCTGAAAACTCAGCCGCACAACCGGGCTGGAGGGGTCCTCCATCAGCACTTTACTGCCAGGATCAAGCAGCAGCGCCGCAATCAGATTGAGCGACTGCTGGGAGCCGTTGGTAACAATCACCTGATCCGGGCTGCATTTCAGCCCGCGCCGGTTCAGTACGTAATCGCAAATCGCTTCACGCAACGGCGCGTAGCCGCCGGGCTGGCCATAAGCCATCATCGTGCTGTCCAGACGGTTGCGGATCCGGTTTTCAATACGGCCCCAGATCTTGTGCGGGAACAAATCTATGGCTGGGATATTGGCCAGGAACGGGCGCACCCGGACCGGGTCAAAGTAGGACGGGTCCAGCCCTTTGGCCGCTGTCATTCCGCGCTGTGACAGCCTGGGCGGACGGGGCGGTTCTGCCGCGCTTCCGGTATTGGGAGTGAGGCCCGGGAACTCCGGGTTCACAAAGGTGCCGGAACCGGTCCGGCTTTGCAGGTACCCTTCGCTCACCAACTGTTCAAACGCGGCGACCAGGGTGCTGCGGGCGATGCCATGGTGATCCTTCAGCCAGCGCGTGGAGGGCAGTTTCTGTCCCGGCTTGATATCTCCGTTCTGAATCATCCCGCGAAGCTGCTGGACCAGCTGCAGATAAAGCGGTGTGGCTGAGTCACGGTCCAGCTGCAGAAACGGCAGCGGGGCAAAATGCTTCGTTTGCTCCGGCACGGGATACCTTCAAAATGGTTTGCATCATTTAATCAAAATGGCCGTAGAAGGCAAAACCATTTTCTGTCAACACATCTTCATCAGCCCGGACTCGGGCCTGCGAACAGTAAGAAGGTTGCACTGGCCAGAGCGGCCGCGGTGCGGCCAGCAGGGGAAGAACATGTCTGACATCATCAACCACTATGTGGAACAGGCGGTCAAAGGCCTCATGAACCGCCGGGAATTCATTGGCCGTGCCGGGGCCTTGGGGGTTGCCGCGGCCAGCGCCAACAGCCTGCTAGCCTCGGCTGCGCGTGCCGAAGGTCCGAAGAAGGGCGGCCTGCTCCGCGCAGGTCTGCAGGGCGGCGCCAGCACTGACAGCCTGGATCCGGCGCTGGCGGCCAGTTCCGTTGCCAACAACGTGCTTACCGCCTATGGCGACCTGCTGGTCGAAGTTGACACGCACGGGGAAATCGTGCCGCGTCTGGCAGAGTCGGTTGAAGCCAGCGCCGACGCCAAGACCTGGACCTTCAAGATCCGCAAAGGCGTTGAGTTCCACAACGGCAAGACCATGACGCCGGAGGACGTGCTGAAAACCATGCAGCGCCACTCCAACGAGGACAGCCAGTCCGGCGCGCTTGGCATCATGCGCGGCATCGAGTCGATGAAGGTCGACGGCGATTACTTCAGAGTGACCCTGGACACGCCGAACGCCGACCTGCCGTATCTGATGGCCGACTACCACCTGGTGGTGCAGCCCGGTGGCGGCATGGATGCCCCGGCGTCCGGCATCGGTTGCGGCCCCTACACGCTGGAAGTCAACGAGCCCGGCGCTCGGCATGCCTTCAAGAAATTCGCCAACTACTGGGACGAAGGCCGCGGCCACGCCGAAGAGATCGAAATCCTGGTGCTGAACGATGACACTGCACGTACTGCAGCGCTGCAGAGCGGCCAGGTGCATTTCATCAACCGGGTGGCGCCGAAGATCGCCAAGCTGCTCGGCCGGGCGCCGGGCCTGCGAATCGAGAGCATTGCCGGGCGCGGCCATTACTGCTTCCTGATGCATTGCGACACTCCGCCGTTTGCCAGCAACGACCTGCGGATGGCGCTGAAACTGGCGGTCGATCGGCAGGAGATGGTCGACAAGGTGTTGCGTGGCTTTGGCAGCGTCGGAAATGACTCTCCGATCAATGCCGCCTATCCGCTGTTCTCGGATGATATCGAACAGCGCGCCTATGATCCGGATCAGGCCCGCCACTACTACCAGAAGTCAGGCCATGACGGCCCGATTGTGATGAAGGTCTCCGACACCGCCTTCCCGGGCGCGGTGGATGCAGCGCAGCTGTTCCAGCAAAGCGCCTCCAAGGCGGGCATTCCGCTGCAGATCGAGCGCGTCCCCAGCGACGGCTACTGGTCCGAGGTCTGGAACAAAGAGCCCTTCTGCGCCTCCTATTGGGGCGGCCGCCCGGTGCAGGATCAGATGTTCTCAACCGCGTATAAATCGGACGCTGATTGGAATGACACCCGTTTCAAGCGCGAAGACTTCGACGCGCTGCTGCTGCAGGCCAAGGGTGAGCTGGACACCGCCAAGCGCACTGCGCTGTACCGTGAGATGAGTGTCATGGTCGGCAACGAGGGCGGCGCGATCATTCCGATGTTCAACGACTTCATTGACGCGGTCAGCGAACAGGTCGGCGGCTGGGAGAATGATTCCGGTGGCGGCATGATGTACGATGGCGCGCTGGTGAAAACCTGGCTGCTGTAACTTGACATCCCGAAGACTGCGGCGGGCGGCCTTCCCCCGGACGTCCGCCGTTTTTTCAGGGCGATCTTATGAAGTTGGTTACTTATAACATTCGTTACGCGCTAGGCCCTGATGGGGTCTATGATTATGGCCGGATTGCCGACTCGGTGCGCGATGCCGATGTCATCGCGCTGCAAGAGGTGGAACGGAACTGGCGCCGCAGTGCCATGGCAGATCAGCCTGCGCTACTGGCTGATCTGCTGCCGGACTGCCACTGGAGCTATTTCCCGGCCTTCGACATGGATGCAGGCAGCACCGGTGCTGATGGCCAGGTTTTAAACCTGCGCCGTCAGTTTGGAGTGATGCTGCTGTCCAAATACCGGATCTTAGAGGTGCGCCGCCACCTGCTGCCCAAGATCGCTACTGCCCGCAGCCTGGGAATGGAAACCGGAGCATTGGAATGTGTTCTGGCAGCGCCTGCAGGTCCGCTCAGAGTCTATTCGCTGCACCTTTCGTCCGCCTCCCGGCGGGAGAAACTGGCACAGATTCAGCATCTCATTTCCCTGCATCAGGGTGCCCAGGCGCGCGGCGGCTCCTGGACTGGCGCCGCACCGGAGCATGATCCCGCCGAACTGGCCAATTTCCATGCCATGGACTGGGCCCAGGGCGAAACCCAGCCCGCTCTGCCCCGCCACACGATCCTAATGGGCGACTTCAACATGGTGCCGGACAGTCCGGAATATTCTGCCTTGATGGGCGAGTCGGATCTGGCCACCGGCCATAACCTGCATTGGGACAGTTTTGCAGACAGCTGGCATGCGGCGCACAACGGCGCGGATGATGCTGGCTATACCTGGTGGCCGGATCCGCCGGGCAGGGCGCCGTCGGAACCTTTGCGGCTCGACTACTGCCTGCTCAGCGCCGGGCTGGCAGGGGCTGTGTCCCGCGCTTGGGTCGATACCTCAGCCGATGGGTCCGACCATCAGCCCTATTGGGTTGAACTGCACGGGGTCTGATCCGCATCAAACCTCAGCTGCCGGGCCGGAGTGGGCGGCAACCAGTGTATCAAGAAACAGCTTGGTTATGCGGTTAACGGCCGGACGCTTGCGAGTGACTGCGGCAAATTGGGTGCGGTAGAAAATTTCCCGCGGCAGAACCTTGCGCATCAGGCCGCTGCCAACAAACCCGGCCGCCAGATGATCCGGCAGAAAACCCAGATAGCTGCCTGACATGATCAGAATGGCAAGCGCCTGCTCATTCTGCACCTTGGCGGCACGTCTGAAACCGAGTTTTTGACCAACATGCAGGTTCGGCGAGTTTACCCGGATACCCGCATAATTCATCGCCCGCACATCAGGCAGCCCCAGGATAGCGTGGTCGCAGTCGAAAAACGGATGCCCCTTGCCGCAGTAAAGAAACATGTTCTCACCATAAAGCGGCATGTAGTCGAGACTGGGAGAAGGCCGGTGCAAAGCCAGAATGCCGATATCCAGCTGGCCGCTGATGACCTTGGTCTCAATCACATTCGGCGGTTCCAGCGACAATTCGATCTCCACCGACGGCGCCGCCTTGTTGAAGACCCGGATACCGCCGGGAACAAAGGCCTCTGGATTGGAGGCGCATTGGTCGAACAGGGCAATCCGGATTGTGCCGGCCAGCTGCTGCTTGATCTCATTCACTTCGGCCCGGAAATCCGAAACAGACGTCAGCAGACCTTCGGCAGATTTCAGCACCTTGGTGCCGTCGTCGGTCAGGGAAAACCCGGCGGGTCCGCGGTTGCACAGCTTAAGGTCCAAGCGCAACTCAAGATCGGCGATATATTTCGAGATCGTCGATTTGCCGATGTTCAACTCGGTTTCTGCGGCTGCCAGTCCGCCGCTTTCTGCCACCGCCTTGAACACCCGCAGCAATTTCAGATCTGCGTCGGCAACATGTTTGAGCTGAGTTTTTCGATTCATTTCCAAGTTCGATATATGTGAAACCTTGCGTTCATAAGTTTACATTCTCGAAACATAAACTGCAATGTAGCTTCCCGCAGACCAAGGATGGATCGGACTGGCTGCAACGCTGTGGAGGGCGGGCCAGCGCGCACCTTGGATCCCAAAGATGACAATACGGGAGGAAGTTATGTCATTTCTCAAGAAGGTCTGCACGCTGACTGCGGCCGTTTCCGCCGCCGCTATGCTGACCACCGGCGCTGTTTCCGCCAAGAACTTCAAAATCGCCGTAGGCGACGGCGCCGGCAGCTCGCAGGAAGGCACCGGCAAATTCTTCATTGAGGCGCTGGAAGAAAAGTCCGGCGGCAAGCACACCGGCACCATGTTCCTCAATGGCCAGCTGGGCTCTGAGCAGGACACTGTGAACGAGGCGGCCATTGGCACCCTGGACATGTCGCTGCTGGCGATCAACAACGTCACTCCGTTCTCGCCGACCGTTGGCGTGTTCACCCTGCCCTACGTGATCCTGTCGCTGGAAGATGCGGAAAAGCTGACCCAGGGCCCGATCGGCCAGGAGTTGACCGAAAACACCATCCGCGATGCCGGCGTGCGCATTCTGGCTTGGACCTACACCGGCTTCCGCCGCCTGACCAACTCCAAAAAACCGGTCACCACCGTGGCCGACTTGCAGGATCTGGTCATCCGCGTTCCGAAAAACGAGATCATGATCGAAACCTACAAGTCCTGGGGCATCAACCCGACCCCGATGGCCTGGTCTGAGACCTTTACCGGGCTGCAGACCAAGGTTGTTGACGGTCAGGACAACCCCTACACGACCATCAACGCGATGAAGTTCTACGAAGTGCAGGAATATGTGACCAACCTGCGTTACATCTTCTCGATTGAGCCGCTGATCGTGTCTGAGGCGGTGTTTCAGGACCTGTCCGAAGAGGATCAGCAGATCCTGATCGAGGCAGGCAAGGAAGCAACCGTGAAGTCGGCTCAGTTCCTGCGCGACATTGAGGCTCAGATCAAAGAAGAGCTGCTGGCCAAAGGCATGCAGATCGACGATCCGGCAAACGATGAAGCCGAATTCATCAAACTGGCAACCGAAGCCGTGTGGCCGCAGTTCTACGACTCCATCGGCGGTGTCGAGAAACTGAACACCGTGCTGACCACCATCGGCCGTGATCCGGTTCAGTAAGCCTCTGGCAAATCTATAAAAATAACAAAGCAGCGCCTTGTGCGCTGCTTTGCACAGGGGAGGAGTACAACATGTTCTGGAAATTCCTGGACAATATAGAAAGCTATATCTGCCGCCTATTGCTGTCCGGCTTTGTTATTCTGCTATTTGTTCAAATCGTCTCGCGCGAGGTGTTCGGGCATTCCTTTTCGTGGATCGAAGAGCTCTCGGTCTACATGTTCGTCTGGTTTGTCTACTTCGGCGCCAGCTATGCAGCACTGAAGGGCGCGCATAACCGTGTGACCTTCCAGTTCAAATTCCTGCCCGCCGGCTGGATCAAGTACGTTGAGGCGTTCGCCGATCTCTTCTGGCTGTTCTTCAACTGTTATTTCCTGTGGCTGGCCACCGATTTTGTCTTCAACAAGATGAACAAATTCTGGAAGTCGCAGACCTTGGGCATCGAGATGAAATACATCTACATGGTTCTGCCCATCGCCTTCACCCTGATGACGATCCGCATCCTGCAGGTGAACTACCGCAAACTGATCCGTGGCGAAGAGATCCACGATCCCGACCAGATCGACCTTGACGAAATCAAGGCCGCTACTGGCGCAGACGACCGCAAGTAATCACGGGAGGGATAGAAAATGGAATCTGAAATCGTCACGATCCTGTTTGGATCATTTCTGCTGCTTCTGCTCCTGGGCGCACCAATCACGGTGGCGCTGGGGGTCTCATCGCTCATCTCTTTCCTGTATCTGGACGAAAACCCGATCAAATTCGTGCAGATCGCCTTTACCTCCGTTGGCTCTTTCCCGCTGATGGCGCTGCCGGCCTTTATCCTGGCTGGTGCCCTGATGGAGGCCGCGGGGATATCCAAACGGTTGATCAACGTCGCTGAAAGCCTGGCCGGGCCCTTCACCGGGGGCATTTCCGCTGCCACAGTAATGGCTTGCCTGTTCTTTGGCGCCATTTCCGGCTCCGGCCCGGCAACCACTGCTGCTGTCGGCATGCTGATGATCCCGGCCATGATAAACCGCGGCTATGAGAAGGGTTATGCCTCTGCCGTCACCGCGTCCTCTGGCGGTCTCGGCATCATCATCCCGCCGTCGATCCCGATGGTGATCTTCGGCATTGCAGCCCTAGGTATGGCACCGCCGCCGGAAGCGGTGGAAAAATACGGCACTTTCCAGTCAGTCTCGATCTCGAAACTATTTATTGCAGGCTTTGTGCCGGCCTTCCTGATCGCCACCAGCTTGCTGATCCTGAACTACTTCATGTCGAAACAGCGCGGCTACAAGGGCATGTCCGACGGCTGGTCGATCCGCAATGTCGGTTGCGAAATGTACCGCGGATTCTGGTCGCTGATGGCACCGCTGGTGATCCTGGGCGGCATCTACACCGGCTTCTTCACTCCGACCGAGGCTGCCATCGTTGCAATCTTCTACACCCTTGTGGTGGGTGTTTTCATCTACCGCGAGCTGACATGGTCGTCGCTGTTCCAGTCGCTGGAAGCCACGACCTGGCTGACAGGCCGCGTTCTGCTGATCCTGTTCACCGCGACCGTGTTCGGCCGTCTTTTGGTGGAAAATCAGATCCCGGCGATCATCGCCGACAGCATGCTGAGCTTCACCCAGAACCTCTATGTGATCTGGGCGTTGATTATCTTCTTCCTGCTGTTCGTCGGCATGTTCATGGAGACCTTGGCAACAATCCTGATCCTGGTACCGGTGATGCTGCCTGTTGCCTATTCGGTGGGCATCGACCCGATCCACTTTGGCGTGGTGATGGTCTGTACCTTGGGTATCGGTTTCCAGACACCGCCTCTGGGTGAAAACCTGTTCATTGCCTCGGGTATCTCGAACATCTCGATCGAACAGATCTCGCTCCGGGCCCTGCCCTTTGCTGCAGTGAATACGATTGCGATCTTCATCATCGCTTTCTTCCCGGAAATCTCGCTATGGCTTCCGCGGCTGTTTGGCTATTGATCTGAAAGGGGACTGATATGAAACCGATGATCACAAACATCCTGTTTGCAACGGATCTGTCGCATAATTCCACCCATGCTTTGCGCCATGCAGCCAGCCTGGCGCAGGCCACTAAGGCGGAAATTCACGTGCTGCACGTGAATGAACCGATCTCGGAGGATGCCAAGATCACCTTCGAGATGTTCGTGCTGAACGATGAAACGCGCAAGTCCGCGGCCAAGCGGCGGCATGAAATGGTCAAAAAGGTTCTGGCCGAACGCCAGGCCCGTTTCTGGGCTGCCCTCGAAGGCGATGACGCCAGGATCCGCGATCAAGTAAGCTCAATTGAGGTGACCGACGGCCACCCGGCGGAGGTGATCCTGCGCCGCTCGGTCGAGCTGGGCTGTGATCTGATTGTGCTGGGGGCCCATGACCATGGGTTCTCGCACACTTTCCTGGGGACCGTCGCTAAGCGGGTTCTGCGCCGCTCACAGATCCCGACTCTGGTGGTGCCTTACAACAACGGCGACGACGAGGACTGATCCTCCCCGCAAGCAGCCAATCTCAGGCTGCTTGCGAAGACCGCCCTTGCCGACAGGTGTCAGCCCTGTGCAGGGGCGGTTCTAACGTCCGGGTGCAGGTTGCTATAGGAGACGCTCTGCAGGTCGCAGGGGAAAACACCTGGTGCGGCCACCGGGTAGACGGCACTTGCGACTGGTTCGAAATCGGCGCGGAAGTGGGCGGTGCTTTTGACACAAACTGTGCGGAAGGCCTGCGGCTCCAGCCCCAGATGGGTGAAATGCGCCAGGTCCAGGCACTGATTGCGGATGCTGGTAACGACCAGGGTGATATCTGCATCTGAGTTTGCCAGCCGCAAAGCTGCTGTCAGGCCCAGCGTTGCCACACCGCCGCCGTACATTTCACCAGTGTAGCGGCAGGTGCCGTCGCTGAGAGCCACCACTTCGAACTCCGCTTCAAACGGTGCATCACCCGCAACGCCCGACCGTCCGCCAAGCGCTGCCCGGAACACCCCTCCGCGCCCCAGTGCATGGGCCATGGCCGCGGCTTCGGGATCATGAAACAGGCCCGACAGCACGCCTTGCGCGCCAGCTGCCGCCAGTGCAGCCAGCATCCCGGTAGTATCCGAGGTGCCGCCCGCGCCTGGGTTGTCCTGTACATCGGCCAGCACTACGGGCTTGCCCGTCCTTGGCTCGCAGGCAATGACTGCGGCCTCCTGAGGCGATAGCATGGGGTGGGCCGAGTCTGCTTCCAGCGCGGTGAACAGTGCAGAAATACTGTCCGCGGCATCTTCCACGGCCTCAGCCGTGGCGCCATAGGCAACGCAGGATGGCCGTGTATCCGGGAAGTCCGCGGCGGTGAACCCCAGCGCGATATCGGCCAGAACGCCGTCCGCCTCCAGCGGCGGAAGTGCGGCATAGAGCTCCTCACCCGGCGTGGCGCCGGTGTACTGCGCGTGCAGTGGGATCAGGTAATCCATCTGCCGGAACGCCTTGTGCAGTGTCTCGCCCGTCAGCAGCCGTTGCAGCACAGGCAGGCAGCGCGCGCCGGTGCCGCCCATGTCCAGATGCGGGTAGGTGCGGAAAATTGCCAAGTATGACGCCAGCTCCACCGTGGCGGCCGAGACATTGGCGTGCAGGTCCAGGCTAACCACGATTGGAAGCTCCGGTCCCACAAGCGTCCGAATCCTGCGCAGAATCTCGCCTTCGCCATCGGGATGGCTCTCTGTCACCATTGCCCCGTGCAGGTCCAAGTAGATCCCGTCTAGCGCACCGGCTGCACGGACGCCGTCCAGGATCTTGGCGCAAATGGTTTCAAACGCATCATCGGTCACCTGTGCCGAGGGCTCCGCGGAGCACCACAGGATCGGCAGCAGTTCCATCCCAGCATCCTCTGCCGCCTTGGCAAAGCCCGCGATGGGCAGGTTCATGCCGCGGGTCTCGGCGATCACCTCGTTCCCGTGCAGCATTGCGGGCCAGGAATCTGCCATCTCGAATTCCGCCAGCCCGGCCTTGGTGGTGCCGAAGCAATTGGTTTCATGCTGAAAACCGGCAACGGCGATCCGCGGTTTGGACTGCATGGTGCTCACTGCTCCTGTGCCCAGACAACCCGCCCGCGGCGGATGGTTTGGGTGACCTTGGTGGTCTCGATGTTGTCAGGGTCCTCCAGCGGGTTGCTGTTTAGCACCGCTAGATCCGCCAGCTTGCCCGGCTCGATGGAGCCGCGGGTGTCCTCCTGGAACACCTGCCAGGCGGCGTCGATGGTCTGCGCCCGCAAGGCCGACAGCGCACTGATCCGCTGCGCCTCGCCCAGACGGCGGCCGCCGGCGGTGATCCGGTTCACTGCGCAATGAGCCAGATGGATGGGCCGCGTTGGCGTTACCGAGGCGTCGTTGTGGATGGTGAAGCGCACGCCATACTGCTCGGCCGAGGCACAGGGTGAGATCCGCTCGGCCCGTTCCGGCCCCAGGAAGGTATCGTAGTGGCGGTCGCCCCAGAAATGCACATGCGCCGGGAAGAAGCTGACGGTGATGCCGAGCCTCGCCATCTGCTGCAGCTGGTCGTCGCGCAAGGCCTGCCCGTGGATGATGGTGTGCCGGTGATCGGCGCGCGGGTTGGCTTCCAGTGCGGCGGCCACCGCATCGATAAACATCTGCGCCCCGGCGTCGCCGTTGCAATGGCAGTGTATCTGATAACCCAAGTCGTGCAGTTTCTTGACCTGAAGCCGGTGTTCCTCCGCGCATTCATAAGACATGCCGCAAGGATGCTCCGGGTCCACTGGCTTGTGGTAAGGTGCGCTGAGGAAGGCTGTTTGCAACTGGAACGCCCCGTCGGTGAACAGTTTGCGCGGACCCAGGGTAAAATGCGGGTTGCCGGGCCAATCGAGTGGATCAGGGCCGTCCGTCAGCGCCGGTTCCAGCTCGCCGATGGGCAGCAGCATCAGGTCATAGCCCGGGTCCTGATCCGCAGGCAGCGAGGCGAAGTGCTCCAGCATCTCGCGGGTGGCCCAGGCGTTTTGCGCGTAGGTGACGCCATGCGCCAGGTATTCGTCCCGGCAGCTGTTGAACCCGGCCCAGAACCGTTCGCGGTCGATCAGGAAATCGGTATCCCCCATCTCGCGCATCGCCGAAAGCCCCTCGATCAGCCCGGTGAGCGCGCCGGTCTCCGGATCGCGCCCGAATCGGCCGCCCAGAGGGTCGGGCGTGTCCCGGTTCACCCCGTGCTTCTCCAGCGCCATTGAGTTCGCAGACCCATTGTGGCCCGAGGCGTGGATCACCCAGACCGGATGTTCGGTCGAGACACTGTCCAGCTCGCTGCGCGTCGGCATCCGGCCCTCGGCAATGGCGGTGTTGTCGAACAGAACCCCCATCACCCATTCACCGGCAGGGGTTTCCGCGGCCTTGGCCCGCAGCCGTTCCAGTGCTGCGGGAATGTCCGGGCAGTCGCCGCGCGGCGGTGAGGCCAGGTCGACCCGGAACAGCCGGATAAAGCCCGGGTCTGGAAAATGCCCGTGCGGATCAATGAAAGCGGGGATCAGGGTCTGGCCTTGCAGGTCCGCTTCCTGTGTGCCCGCGGGCATCTGCGCGCGCAGCTCTGCTTCACTGCCGGCGGCGCGAATGGTTTGGCCTTCGGTCAGCACTGCCTCAGGCGTCGAATTGGCCGCATCCATCGTCAGGATCGGGCCGTTGAAATACAGCACGGATGTCATGGCTTGGCTTTCCGGTGTTCAGTCTTGGGATTTCAGAACCTGCCCGCGCTGCGCCAGCAGAGGGCGGGAGGGGTAGTCGATCAGGGTCAGCCGGCCGTCCACGATCAGTGTCTGGCCGGTAACAAAGGACGCGTCTTCGGAGGCCAGAAAGACCACCGCGCCCGCGATTTCAGACGGCGTGCCAATGCGGTCCAGCAGCGAGGGCGGCAAGTCCCAGTTGCCATCCGCATTACCCGAGGCGGAGGCGTTGATATCATTGGCAATCCAGCCCGGACTGACGGCATTGACCCGCACCGGTGCGGCCTCGGCGGCAAAGGCGCGGGTCAGGGCCTCAACCCCGGCCTTGGCAACGCCATAAAGTCCCCAATTGCCATGCCACGTGGCGGTCGAAGAGATGTTGACCACCGATCCGCCGGAGGCTTTGAGAAGGGGCAGGCAATGTGCGGTCAACAGGTAAGTGCTGTCCTGATTGGCACCTCGGATGCGGTCCCAGCGGGTGCCGGGGCTTTCCCCGGGGGCGTGTTCAATACGGCGGCTGCCGAGGCCCGCATTGTTGACCAGCACGTCGAGCCGCTCCAGCCCGGCGGCCATTTCGCGCACGTTCTCCTCGCGCGACAGGTCCGCGGACAGGAACCGGGCGTTTGCACCTTGCGCCGCAAGCTTCTCCGCCGCGGTATCGCCCTTTGCCTGGTTTCGCCCGGCCAGGATCAGATCGGCGCCTTCTCGGGCAAAGCGCTCGGCGATGCCAAAGCCGATACCGGTGTGGCCGCCCGTGATCAGGACGGTTTTGCCTGCAAATCGGGTCATGCAGCCCGGCCCTGGTGCAGCGGCGCCAGGCAGCGGAGACCATGGCCGTTATCCACTTCCCATTGCGGAGTCTGGGTGCAGATCTCCTGGGCAAAGGGGCAGCGCTCGCGGAACTCGCAGCCGGAGGGGCGTTTGAGCAGGCTGGGCGGCTCGCCTTTCAGGGCGATACGCTCAAGGCGCGCATCCGGATCGGGTTCCGGGTTGGCTGACAGCAGGCAGCGGGTGTAGGGGTGTCGGGGGTCGTGAAAGACCGCCTCGGTGCTGCCTTCCTCGACCAGCCGGCCCAGGTACATGATGCCCATCCGGTCGGCCACATGGCGCACGACGTTGAGGTTGTGGGTGATGATCACCATCGCCAGCCCCAGCCGCTCGCGCAGGTCGTTGAGCAGGTTCAGCAGTTCCCCCTGCACCGACACGTCGAGGCCCGCAGTGGGTTCATCCGCCAGGATCAGCTTGGGCTCCAGCGCCAGGGCACGGGCCACACCCACCCGCCGCGCCTGGCCGCCGGACAGCTGATACGGGTAGCGGTCGGCGAAATGCGCGGGCAGGTTCACCATCTCCAAGAGGCGTTTGGCCTCGGCATCCAGATCACGGTCCTTCATGCCCTGGATACGGTAGGGTTCGGTGATCAGGCTGCGGATCGTCAGGCGCGGCGACAGGCTGCCGACCGGGTCCTGGAACATCATCGCAATGTCCTTGCGAAGCGGCCGCAGGGTGCGCTCAGAGGCGCCGCGGATCTCCTGCCCGTCGAACTTGACCGAGCCCTCCTGCGCCGGCGCCAGCCCGGCAATGGCACGGATCACCGTGGTCTTGCCAGAGCCGCTTTCGCCGACCAAAGCATAAGTTTCGCCCGGCTCCACGGCAAAGCTGACACCGGCCAGCACATTGACCGGCCCATAGCTGGTCTTGAGGTTCTTCACATCCAGCAAGGTCATCCGGCGGCCTCCTCATGATTCAGCCAGCAGGCGGCGTGGTGGCCCTCTTTCAACTTCGCAAGCGGTGGCACCTGCGATGCGCAGCGCGGCATGGCCAAATCGCAGCGGTCGCGGAAGATGCAGCCGCCGGGCAGGTTGGCCAGGTCTGGTACTTCGCCGGGGATGGTCGGCAGCACCCGGGCGCGTTCCTTGATGTGGCCCGGGTCGCAGTCGATCAGGCGGCGGGTGTAGGGGTGCTTGGGATCATGGAAGATCTCGCGCACCTCGCCGCTTTCGACCACCGCGCCGGCATACATCACCACCACCCGGTCGCAGAGCTCGGCAATCACGCCAAGATGGTGCGAGATGAACAGGATGGCGCAATTGAACTGCTGCTGCAGTTCCTGCAGGCGTTCGATGATCTGCACCTCCAGCGTCGCATCCAGCGCCGTGGTCGGCTCATCCGCGATCAGCAGATCCGGTTCCGACATCAGCGCCATGGCAATGGCAATACGCTGGCGCATGCCACCGGAGAACTCATGCGGGAACTGATCCAGCCGGGCCTCCGGATCGGGAATACCGACGGCGCCCAGCATTTGCGCGGCGCGTGCGCGCTTCTCGGGTTTGGACGTCTTGGAGCGGTGCTGAATATCCAGCATCTGCTGGCCGATGGACAGCACCGGGTTGTGCGTCTGCATCGGGTCCTGGAACACGATGGAGATATCGGCGCCGCGCAGATCCCGCATCTTGCGTTCCGGCAGTTTCAGCAGATCGTCGCCCTTGAACCGCACCTCGCCCTGGCGGAACCGCGTGTTCGGCGCGGTCAGCCGCAGAATGGACGAGATCAGGGTGGATTTACCGCATCCCGACTCGCCGACGATGCCGACAATCTCGCCTTTGCGCACATCAAAGCTGATATCGCGCAAGGCCTTCAGGTCGCCGCGGGCGGTCTCATAGTCGACGCTGAGGCGGTCGATTTCCAGAAGTGTATCGGTCATCGCTGTTTCCTCAGTTTTGGGTCAACCACGTCACGCAAGGACTCGCCCAGGAAGGTGAAGCCAAGTGTCGCCAGGATGATCGGCAAGCCGCCGCCCACCACCAGCCACGGGGTCTGGCGGATCAGCGAATAGCCGTCTTTCAAGAGCGCGCCCCAGCTGGGCGTCGGCGGTTTCACACCAAGGCCAAGGAAGGACAGCCCCGCCTCCAGCGCGATCACGGTGGGGATGTCCATTGCCGCCAGCACCGCCAGCACGCCAACGATGTTGGGCAGCATATGCACGCCCAGGATGCGGGTCATGCTGGCGCCCATAGAGCGTTCGGCCAGGATGAATTCGGAGTTGCGCAGGGTCAGCGTCTGGGTCCGCGCCACCCGGCCATAGGTCGGGATTGAGGTCGCCATGACCACAAACACCACCGTTTGCAGGCTCGGCCCCACCAGCGCCACCACAGCCAGTGCAAACATCACCGTCGGGAAGGAGCGGATGGTGTCAAAGAACAACATCAAAAGGTTGTCGAGCCACTTTGGCCCGTAGCCTGCAATCATGCCCAGCGTCAGACCGATAGCCATGGCGCCAAAGACGGCCGGCAGTGCGACTTTCAACGCGACCTGACCACCCATGACAACGCGGGAAAACGTATCGCGGCCCAGCTGGTCGGTGCCCAGCAGATGCGCGGCGGACGGGCCTTGCAGCCGGTCCTTGATGTTCATCGCCACGGGATCGTAGGGCACGATCCAGTAGGCAAAGATGGCGCAGAACACGATGGTGCCGACGATGATCAGCCCCATCAGCCCCAGCGGGTCGCGGGCGACGCCAGTGAGGATCTGGCCCAGTTCGGAACGGGATTTAGCCATATCTCACGCCCTCCTTAATTCGCCGTGCGGGCGCGGGGGTCGAGCCAGGCGTTGATCAGGTCGGCCAATGCGGTGGAAACCACAAAAAGGCCGGTTGAGATCAGCACCGACCCCATCACGATCGGGTAATTGCGGGTGGTGATGCTGTCGATCACCAGCTTGCCCAGGCCGGGGCGGGCAAAGACGATCTCGGCAAAGACGGCGGAGGACAGCAGGAACCCCATGCCGACGCCGATCACCGTCACCACCGGCAGGATGGCAATGCGCAAGGCATAGACCATCACTACCCGGCGCTCGTTGATGCCAAAGGCGCGGGCAGTGCGGATGTGGCTTTCGCCCATCACTTCCAGCATCGAGGCGCGGACCAGGCGGGCGATATAGCCGACCCAGCTGAGGCCGATGGCAAAGGCCGGCAGCACCAAGTGGTTGAGGCGCCCCCAAAAACCCTCGCCGGCGCCAATGGCCGGGAACCACTGCAGATGCACCGCAAAGATCAGCAGCGAAAGCAGCGCAACCACAAAGGCTGGCGCAGCGACAAAACTAACTGAAATAGCCGCAGTAATCCTGTCGATCAACGTGTTGGGATGCGCAGCGGCATAGGCGCCAAGAGCGATGCCCAGCGTAGCGGACCAGGTGATCGACCCTAGGATCAGCCACAGGGTATGCGGCAGCTGCTGAAACACGATCTCGGTCACCGAACGGCCCGAGAACACGTCGATCCCCAGGTCTCCCTGCATCAGGTTGCCATAGAAGATGAGAAGCTGTTTCCAGACCGGCTGGTCCAGTGCCAGCTCAGCCGTCAGCCGCGCCTGCAGCTCGGGCGTGGCGCGCGGGCCCAGCATGATCTGGACCGGATCGCCGGGCACGGCGCGGATCATCAGGAACATGGCGGTGACCGCCACGATCAGGATCAGCAATGCCAGCCCGAACCGCCGGGTTGCATAAAGTAACATGGCCGCATGGCTCCCTTATTTTCGCTCTGCGGTAGGAAAACGGCACGGCTGCACCGCAAATTGCAGCCGCGCCAGATCAGACCCAGGGGGAGGACCGGATCTGAAAAAGTATCAGGCTTTGCCGAAGTAGCGCAGCAACGCCAGCCCGTCGGGGCGCAATGCCGGCACGACGCCTGCCGAATGGATCACCGGAGTTGCCTCATGAGTCAGGAAGCGGTAGGCGCCGCTCTCTTCCATCAGGTCCTGCGCACGCTGGTACATCTCGTCCCGTTTGGCCTGATCGGTCAGCTGATAGGCAGAGTTGTGGATCTGATCAAACTCTTCATTGCTGAACTGCTCCCAGTTCCAATGGCCGACCTGTTCGGTGGTGAACCAGGAAGTCGCATAGTACGGATCCGGTGTCATCGAATAGCGGTTCAACACCAGCTGCAGGTCCTCGTTGTCGGCGCTGGCCCAGAAGGCCCCGGATTCCAGCACGTTGACCTCTACCGTGATGCCGATTTGCGCCAGAGTTGCCTGGATCACCTGCGCGGCAGTGGTGAAGGTGGTCTTGTTCAGCGTGTCGAGTTTCAGTGTCACGTTGGTTTCGCCGGATTCCGCCAGCAGTGCAGCGGCCTTCTCAAAGTCCGCCTGCGGCGGAACCAGCGACTGCGCCCGGTTGCCAGGCAGGCCAGGTGCAATGATGCCGGTGGAAGGCTCGACCGCGCCGAAATACGCCGCTTCGAGAACCGAGGGCACGTCGATTGCGTGCTGAATTGCCTGACGCAGCTTCTTGTTCTGCAGCTTGGGGTGATCCAGGTTCATGCCCAGCCAGGCATAATACAGCGACGGGTATTCCAGCAGCGTGCCGCCATTCGGCACCCCCGCGCGATAGCGTTCAACCGACCCCAGCGACACCCGGGTAAAGTCCAGCTCTCCGGCTTCAAACGCGATCTCTGCAGTGTTCTCGTCATCAATCGGCAGGATCTCGATAGTGTCCCAAGCCGGCGCCTTGCCCTTCCAATCCGGGTTACGCTTCAGCACGGTCTTTTCCTTCGGCGACCAGCTGTCGCGCAAGTAGGGGCCGGATTCCGCCAGCGGATCAGTGGTTGCCTTGCCGCCCGCCGCTTCCCAGGCCTTTTTCGACACGATGTTGCCAGTGATATAGGGCAGCGCGATGGACCACAGCGGCGCAAAGGGTTCGTTCAGCACGATGGTGCCTTCGCGCTCGCCAGTCACTTCCACGTGGCTCAGCGGACCCATGTCGGGCTTGTTCGGGCTTTCCGTTTCATCCGCCACAATGCGCTCAAAGCTGAACTTCACGTCTTCGGCGGTCATCGCGCCAAAGCCATTGGTGAACCCGATGTCATCACGCAGCGCAAATTTGATGTGGGTCTCATCGCCCTGCTCGATCATCGCAGCAGCATCCATTTGCCAGTCCCATTCGCGGCCCGGCTTGTACTGGATCAGCTTGTTGTAGATCGAGGCGTGGATTTCCT
Organism: Leisingera sp. ABD4_442; assembly: GCF_056160905.1. NCBI lineage: Bacteria > Pseudomonadati > Pseudomonadota > Alphaproteobacteria > Rhodobacterales > Roseobacteraceae > Leisingera > Leisingera sp. ABD4_442. Next base: position 58,139 of record NZ_JBSWYB010000026.1, read on the forward strand.
CGTCGATCACGCCTTTGGAATAAGCCGGATCAATGCTCTGCAGGTCGCCGTAGGAACGCACCCGCAAGGTGCCTCCGTCTGCCGCCATAGCGCGGCTGCCCAGCCCCATGGGCAGCACAGCAGCGGCGCCCAGTGCGGTTGCGCCTTTCAGAAACTTGCGGCGTCCCACCGGCGCCTTGGTCCATTCGATCTTCATGGTGTCCTCCCTTAAGATCAGTTCACAGAAGCCCGCGCGGAAGGGTCTCGGCCCATTCCTTTGCCAGAACTTCCGTTTCATCCGCGCCTTCCGTGGCGCGCAATTTCCGGGTCAGGTAGAAATTCTGCCCGTCGCAATGCATGGTGCTTTCGGTGCTGATGGCCACCTGCCAGCCGTCGCGCTGGAAGGTGAAATGCCACTTCGTCCAGAACCGGGCCGAGGCCGGGTCATCGGGGTGAATGGCATAGCGCATTGCCACGTGGCTGCCGGAGGCTAGCCCGTGGTAAGGATCGCGCGCCTCACCGAAATCGTCAAAGGTTTCCAGAACCACGGTGCCGTCCTCCAGCACCTTGCGTCCGGATGATCCCGAGGCAGCACGCAGCTCCTCGGCCTGCAGGTTTGGGAAATCCTGCGCCGGGCCGGGATTTGCCGGATCAGCTTCTACAGCCGCCTCCCGGACCGGCAAATGCAGGAAACAGCCCTCCAAGTGAAGGGTTACCTTCGCGGCCTCCGGTGCGGGCCAGATCATCGGCCAGTAGGCGGCAGACAGCGCCAGCCGCAGCTGATGCCCTGCGCGCAGATGATGGGCACATTCATTGAGCGCTATCTCTGCTTCATAAACCTGCTCTGGAACCAGCGCCTCCGGTGTCTCGTGGCCGCTGTGATGGGTCAGATTCAAGGGCCGGAAGGTGACCCGCTGCGAAACGCCTCCGGGCGCTACATCGCAGAGCCGCGCGGTAACCTGGGCCACCGGCTTGTCCACGGAAAACCGCAGACGAAGCCTGGCGCGGCCCAGCAGTTCCAGCGGCGCTTCCAGCGCCTCGCTGTCGAAACAGACCGACAGCGCATCATCTTCTGCCTGATCGCCCGCAAGTTCGTTGTCGATCCGCATGCCGGGGCAGAAATAGCCGCCGGCCTGGCCGAGGTTTGCGGGCGAAGCAATCGTCAGTGCCCCCTGCACTGCGGTATCCGAGAACCCACCAGGAACCAGGTGCCAAACAGCTTCGGACACATTGGACGAGGGCCATTCTGCCTCAGCCACCCAGTGTCCCCGGCGCGGGGAATTCTGCGCCACGGGGTTGAAATGCTCCTGCATATAGGCCCGGTAGGCCGGCAGATCCTCCGCGCCATTCTGCTCTTGCTTCAGCCAGCGGTCAAACCAGCCCAGCACCTCGGAATGGAAATCCGATGCCTCCAGCTTGGAGATATGGGGGTAGCGATGCTCCCACGGGCCGATCAGAGCCTTGGAAGGTGCTTGCAAGTTGGCCGCCAGCGCCGGAGGCGTGTTCACGTAAGGATCAGCCCAGCCGGTCAAGGCCAGAACCGGCACCTGGATCGCCGGCCAGTCCTCGCAGACCGAACCGTGCTTCCAGTAGCCGTCCCGCAGCGGATGGCGCATCCAGTCCACGGCGCAGAACGGGGCATTCTCCATCCGGGCAATCCAGTCCTCGCGCCAATCGGCACGCAGTTCCGGGTCGGCGGGGCGGGTCAAATAGGCAAACATCTGCGCGCCCCAGTTGGCGTTGTCGCCAACCAGGCAGCCGCCCATGTAGTGGATGTCATCCTCGTAACGGTCCACAGCAGAGGCTACTGTGACCACCGCTTTCAGCGCCTCCGGCCGGCGGAAGGCTAGCTGCAGCCCGTTGAACCCGCCCCAGCTGATACCGATCATCCCCACCCGGCCGGTGCACCAGGGCTGTGCGGCAATCCATTCCAAAACCGCTTCGCCATCGCTCAGCTCCTGCTCGGAATATTCGTCGTCAAAGACGCCCTCGCTGTCGCCGGTGCCAGCGATATCCACCCGAACGCAGGCATAGCCTTCGGCGGCAAACACCGGGTGCGTGGTCTCATCCCGCGCTGCGGTGCCGTCGCGTTTCCGGTAGGGCAGGTATTCGAGTATGGCCGGAAACGGCCCGCTCTCTTCCGGCATCCACATCCGCACCGCCAACCGCCGCCCGTCCGGCAGGGGAAGCCATTGGTTTTCGATGCAGGTGACGGACATTGGGGTCTCCAGGCGGGGTGATGCCCTCCAGAGACCCCGGATTTGCCATTGACGGAATTGTGCAAACATGCGCGAAGTGACGCGACCCGCAACACACTAGCGTCAGTTCGCGAAGGAAATCAGCCCTTGTCCGGGAATTTTTCAGAAAATCTGCGCTCGCTTTGCGCCGAGCACGGCAGTATCGCCCAGATCTGCCGCGAGATCGGCATCAACCGCCAGCAGTTTAACCGCTACCTCAATGGCAGCAGCATGCCCGCGGCCCACAACTTGCGCCGCATCGCCCGCTATTTTGCCATTCCTGAGTCGCAGCTGTTCACAGAAAACACCGATTTCGAAACCAAGCTGGCAGATGCCGCCGGCGCGGTGCAGCACGGAGCGGGCGAGAAATTCATGGCGCCGTTCCGCGGCCAGCAGCGCAACCTGAAACGCTACCTTGGCTTCTACCATGCCTACTTCCGCACGCCCTCCTGGGGCGAAGGCATCTTCTGCTCGCTCACCCGCTTTTCCGAGGAAGACGGCTATATCGTCTCCCGCAACATGGAAATCGCCCAAGACCCGGAGCAGAGCATCCGGCAGATCTCGCGCTATCACGGCATGGTCACCCTGCGCGGCAACCGGCTGTTCATCACCGAGCACGAACGCGCCCGCGAGGGCAGCGTGGCGCAGACCATCCTGTTTTCCGCCCACCGGCAGCAGCTGAAATACCTGCGCGGCATGACCATGGGGGTGGCTTGGCGGCCTTTTCCGCGCCCCTATGCGGCACGTGCGATCTGGAAACGGCTGGATGAACGGGTCACCGCCCGCGAAGCCATCGCCGCCTGCGGTGTCTACCCTGTGCGCAGCCCGCGGATCGACCCGGCCATCCGCAAGTACCTTGAGACACCGGACAAAGAGGATCTGCCAGACACGCCTGGCAGCGTTCTGTTTTGACCCCCTAGCCTGAAAAAGGCGGCCCCGGGGGCCGCCTTTTGTTTTGCTGAGTTTAAGGCCTAGTTATCCCCTTCCCCCGACAGGTTACCGGGGTTGAAGACGCCGCCGAAGCCTGAGCCGCTGCCGGAGCCGGAGCCGGAGCCGGTGGAGGGTGCGGGTGCGGCCGGGGCTTCGCCCTGCTCTTGCTGCTGCTGGCGGCGCAGCTCGCGCTGGCGGCGCAGCTCCTGGATGCGCTCCTCGGTCTCCAGGCGCTTTTGCTCCTGCACGTCGGCGA
>NZ_JBSWYB010000027.1:0-60043 GCF_056160905.1 Leisingera sp. ABD4_442
CTTCAGGGGCAGGGCTGCCCCTGAAGCGCTAGTCCGATTGTGCCTGTTTCTACCGCGTCAAGGGCAAGCCGCGCTGGCGCGCGGTGGCTGCGCCACCCTTGACCCGGCGGTGTGGCGGCGTTGGTTTGCAAAGAATGACGGTGCTTGAAAGCTCTAATAGGAAACTCCTATGCAATAGGGGCTGCTGATTAAGGACGCGACATATGACAACTGATTACAAAGAAATGCTTTGCTACCGGCCAATAATGGCGCATGACGACGAGCGATCAGTCACCTTCAAATTTTCGCCAACAGCGGGGGAGCCACCCAGCCCTTGGCCTGAAGCAAAATGGAAAAAACGTATTCGGCATTTCAAAGAGGGTGAGTTTAGCGACGAGACGAAGCACAACCTTGCCAAACATTGGACAATTATCAATCCGGTTTTCCGAGAGTTGCCGGATGTTTTGGGAGAATTTAGTTGGGCCGAAGATGTATTCCCCGCATTTCGGAGGGAATTGATGGAGGCTATTGTTGCAGCGGATTCCGAGTTGTGCAGTTTTGTGGCTGTATCTCAGTTGTATGACTTGCGTCATGGCAGGGTGATCGACAAGCAAAAGTATTACTTTGCTGCAGTGAAGCAGACAAAGGATTCGCTGGATGTTGAAAATAGCGAAACCCAGACCATTTCTTTTCACGATGGATCGACCATTCCGGGACTTATGCCCAAAAGCCGGGTGCACCGGTCTTCGCTGAAGGGGGCGATGCTCTGGCGTGACCTTAAGTCGAGAGAAGTTCTGTGCACCAGTGAGTTCAAAGCACTGGCCGAGGTGGCCGGCTGCGTGGGAATGAGGTTTTACGAAGTGGGAATTTCTGAGGTCTGAAACCAGCCCGGCGAGCCGGGGGTGCTGGTCTGCCAGGTTAGAAACCTCAGAGCAACGGTACCTGCGGTGGCGCGCTCGACATGCCGGGCACATCCCCCAAAGATGCCGACAGGCAGCTGCTTTGCACCTCGCGCCACATCGGTACGTTCAGGGACATCTGGCATTGTGCCATGAACATGCGGCCGTCGACTTGCAGGCAGCGCAGCTCTCCCAGTTCGACGCGGCTGCCGGACTTGTCGGTGCAGTAGCAATCAATGGTCTTGCCGCCCGGTCCGGTCACATCCGCCAGCCCCGCGCCGGGCAGGGCGAGGAGGATTGTTGCAATAAGGGCTCTGGCATGTCGCATGGCTCTAGCATATCACAATGGGCAGAATTGGCCAAAACATGAACAAGCATAGGCGCGCCCATGGTCCCCGAAGAACGGCTGGAACAGATCCTGCAGCGGTTTCAGTATCTTGAAGCCGCAATGGCGGATGGCGCCGGGGGCGGGGATATTGCCGCCCTGGCCAAGGAGTATTCCGATCTGCGCCCGGTGGCTGAACAGATTGGCGCCTACCGCAAGCTGCTGAACGATCTGGAAGAGGCCGAGCTGATGCTGGCGGACCCGGATATGAAGGATCTTGCGGAGGAAGAGATCCCGGCGCTGAAGGAGGCGATCCCGGAAGCGGAGCATGCTTTGCAGCTGGCGCTCCTGCCCAAGGATGCGGCTGACGGGCGTCCGGCGATGCTGGAAATCCGGCCCGGCACCGGCGGCGATGAGGCGGCGCTGTTTGCCGGTGACTTGCTGCGCATGTACCAGCGCTATGCCGAGGCGCAGGGCTGGAAGTTCGACATCATCGAGGAACAGGCGACCGAGCTGGGCGGCATCAAGGAAGTGGTGGCGCATATCAAGGGAGAGAACGTCTTTGCCCGGCTGAAGTATGAATCCGGCGTGCACAGGGTGCAGCGGGTGCCTGCAACTGAGAGCGGCGGGCGCATTCATACCTCGGCGGCGACGGTGGCGGTGCTGCCGGAGGCGGAGGACGTGGATATTCACATCGACCCGAATGACATCCGTATCGACACGATGCGCGCATCCGGTGCGGGCGGGCAGCACGTGAACACCACCGACTCTGCCGTGCGGATCACCCACCTGCCGACCGGGCTGATCGTGACCTCCTCGGAGAAGTCCCAGCACCGCAACCGCGAGATTGCCATGCAGGTGCTGAAGACGCGGCTTTATGATCTGGAGCGCCAGCGCATCGACAGCGAGCGCTCGGCGGACCGGGCCAGCCAGGTGGGTTCGGGCGACCGGTCGGAGCGGATCCGCACCTATAACTTCCCGCAAGGAAGGATGACCGATCACCGTATCAACCTGACGCTTTATAAGCTGGATCAGGTCATGGGCGGCGACCTGGAGGAGATTATCGACGCGCTGACCGCGGACAATCAGGCACGGCTGCTGGCCGAGATGGGGCAGTAACCATGGCAGAGACCGCGGCACAGGCAATGGCAGCAGCAACAGCCAAGCTTCGGGCGGCTGGGGTGCAGGACCCGGCACGGGATGCGCGGGTGCTGCTGGCCCACGCAGCACGGATCGAGGCCAGCCGGGTGACGCTGATCGCGCCGGAGGAACTGGCGGCGGAAGTGGCCGAACGCTATGAGCAGCTGATTTCACTGCGGGCGGTGCGGGTACCGGTGTCGCATCTGATCGGCGAACGGGAGTTCTACGGGCGCCGCTTCAAAGTCTCGCGCGATGTGCTGGACCCGCGGCCGGAAACCGAGATCCTGATCGAGGCGGCGCTAGCGGAACCCTATGCGCGGGTGTTGGACCTGGGGGTCGGTTCGGGCTGTATCCTGGTGACGCTGCTGGCGGAGCGGCAAGAGGCCTCCGGCCTGGGGGTCGACATCAGCGAGGCCGCTTGCCTGCAGGCCAGCGCCAATGCGGTGCTGCACCGGGTCGAGGCGCGTGCGGATATTCAGCAATCCGACTGGTTTGAAAAGGTTGAGGGCCAATTCGATCTGATCGTGTCAAACCCGCCCTATATTGCACTGGATGAGATGGATGGCCTGTCGGCGGAGGTGCGCGGCCATGAGCCGGGAATAGCGCTGACGGACGGCGGCGACGGCCTGGGCGCCTACCGCCGGATTGCGGCGCATGTTGCACAGCATATGGCGCCAGGCGGCCGGCTGCTGCTGGAGATCGGCCCGTCGCAGGCGCAGGCGGTCAGTGCGCTGCTGGAAATGGCAGGGCTGAGCGGCATTGCGGTGCTGCAGGATCTGGACGGGCGCGACCGGGTTGTGTGTGCGCATTCCGGCGCAAATCGCGGTTCTTAGCGCGAAAATTCGCATATTCGAAAGAAAAATACCGGAAAACACTCTTGTGCCCCTTGTGTGGGGCTTCGTAACATGGTTACTCAAAGGGAGCCGCTTGAGAAGTACCCTTTGCAGGCCTTCCCGCGGCACCAAGCCCAAAAAAGCTGATGATCCGGCGCTGAGGCGCGCATGATTGGGTCTACGGCGCATTAACTCAAGGCTGACGTTAGGCAGATGAGATCGTCCAAATCACGTTCACGTTCCAAGTCGAACCGGAACCGTCCCAATGGCGCCAATGTTGTCAACCGGGTGTTTGACAGCTCCGGTCCCGAAGGCAAGGTGCGCGGAACCCCGCAGCAGATTATCGATAAGTACAATCAGCTGGCCCGCGATGCGCAGCTGAGCAATGACCGGGTTGCGACCGAAAACTTCCAACAGCACGCGGAGCATTACCTGCGGATGCTGAATGAGGCGCAGCGCGAGATCGAGGCGCGCCGCGAAGAGCAAGAGCGCCAGAACCGCGAGCGCCAGGCTGAGCGCGACCGTGAGCGTGCCGAGCGGCTGGAGCGGCAGGAGCGCGAAGCAGCGGCGGCTGCCGATGCTGCGCCTGCCGCGGATCCTTCTGCATCGCCGCAGCCCGAGGTTATTGATCCGCGCGGCGAAAACGGCAATGGCCAGGACAGCGGCTTGGTCGAAACGCCGGAAAGCCAGGCGGAAGGTCCGGCAGCAGACGCGCCGGCTGAGGCGCCTGCCAAGAAGGCTCCGGCCCGCAAACCGCGCAGCCGCAAACCGGCTGCTAAGGCTGAGGAGGCGGCTCCGGCTGCGGAAGGCGGCGGGGAGCCTGCGCCCAAAAAGCCCGCCCGTACGCGCGCCAAGCCCAAGCCGAAGGCCGAAGAAGGCCCGGCTGAAGCTGCTGAGTAACCGCTCCGTAACAGAGAATGAAGTAAACCCCCGGGCCCTGCGGCTCCGGGGGTTTTTCTTTGAAACGGCGCCGGGGGTCTTAGATCGCGTGGCCGAGCACCTTCAGATAGCGGCGGACCGCCTCGGGGAAGCCCAGCATCAGCGCATCCGCGGTCAGGCCGTGGCCGATCGACACCTCGGCCAGGTCCGGAACCGCTTGGCGCAGGCCGGGCAGATTCCCGACTGTCAGGTCGTGACCGGCGTTCATCATCAGCCCGCCAAGGGTACGGGCGGCATCCGCTGTGTCCTTGATCTTGGCAAGCTCGCTGGCAACCGCGGTCGGTGCGGTCTGGTCCGCGTAAGGTCCGGTGTAAAACTCAATCCGGTCAGCGCCTGCTTGCTGCGCCAGGGCAGGGTCGGCAGGATTGGTGTCCACGAAATAGGAGACCCGGATGCCCGCTGCCTTGAATTCCTCAGCGATGGGCAGGAGCATGGCGCCGTCTTTGGCAAAATCCCAGCCATGGTCAGATGTGGACTGTTCCGGCGTGTCCGGCACCAGCGTTACCTGATGCGGCTTGTTTTCCAGCACCAGGTCGATGAAGTGGCGGGTCGGGTAGCCCTCGATATTAAACTCAGCCTGCGGAAATTCTTCGGCGATCAGCTGCGACAGGGCAGGCAGGTCGGAAAAGCGGATGTGACGCTCGTCCGGGCGGGGATGCACGGTGATGCCATGGGCGCCGGCCTCAAGGATGGCGCGGGAGATGTCGATCAGGTTCGGCCAGGGCACCTCGCGCCTGTTACGCAGGTAGGCAACCGCGTTGACGTTGACGGACAACAAGGTGGGGCGGGGCGTGACGGCTTGGGTCATAAAATGCGGGCTCCGGTTCAGCGGCGGATGAGAATGGGTCAGGCTTTGGCCAGTTCGCGGGCCAGCGCGCAGAAGGCCTCAAGGCTCACTTGCTCGGCGCGTTCGGTGGGCGGGATGCCTGCGGCGGTCAGATGCGCCTCGATATCGGGAGAGACCCCCTTGAGCGAGGCGCGCAGCATCTTGCGGCGCTGGTTGAAGGCGGCGGCAACGACGCGTGACAGGATCGCGGCGTCAGCCTCGAACCGCGGCGCGGGCAGGGCGTCCAGATGCACCACAGCACTGGACACCTTGGGCGGCGGGGTGAAGGCACCGGGTGGCAGCGACAGCACGATCTTTGCATCCGCCCGCCATTGGGCCAGGATCGCCAGGCGGCCATAGGCCTTGGAGCCGGGTTGCGCCACGATGCGCTCAGCCACTTCGCGCTGGAACATCAGGGTGAGGCTCTGCCAGAACGGCGGCCAGTCTTTGGGCGTGAGCCAGCGAACCAGAAGTTCGGTACCGACGTTGTAAGGCAGGTTGGCAGCGATGCGGATCGGCGGCGTCAGGTGTTCGAGCGGGTCGATCTCTAGTGCGTCGCCGTTGATCACATCAAACCGGCCAGGGTAGGCCGCGGCGATTTCCTGCAGTGCGGGCAGGCAACGATGGTCCTTCTCCACCGCCAGCACCCGGCGGGCGCCTTCGGCCAGCAATCCGCGGGTGAGGCCGCCGGGTCCCGGGCCGATTTCCAGCACGTCGCAGCCGCTGAGGTCTCCCGCTTGCCGCGCGATCTTAGCGGTGAGGTTCAGATCCAGCAGGAAATTCTGGCCCAGCGATTTACGGGCCGAGAGCTGATGCGTTGCGATCACTTCACGAAGCGGGGGAAGAGAGTCGATAGCACTCATGTCATCTGGGCCTTGGGGCTGGGCGCGGGCGGTGCGCAGAGGTTTTTTTGCCTCCGGCGGGGATATTTCCCGCCAGAAGAAGAATCAAGGGCTGGCGGCCATGGTCTGCGCGAGCTTCAGGGCCTCGATCAGGCTGGAGGGGTTGGCTTGGCCGGTGCCTGCGATGTCAAAGGCGGTGCCATGGTCGGGGGAAGTGCGGATGAAGGGCAGGCCGAGGGTCACGTTGACGCCGCGGTCGAAATCCAGCGTCTTGATCGGGATCAGCGCCTGGTCGTGATACATGCACACCGCCGCGTCATAGCGGGCACGGGCGGCGGCGTGGAACATGGTGTCGGCGGGATGCGGGCCGGTGACATTCAGGCCGCCTGATTGCAGCTGGCCGATCAGGGCGTTGATCCAATCGAGTTCCTCGCGGCCCATGGCGCCGCCCTCGCCTGCGTGCGGGTTGAGGCCGGCAACGGCGATGCGCGGCGCGGCGATGCCGAATTGCTCCCGCAGGCCCGCAGCGGTGATTTCTATGGTTTCGCGCAGGGCCTCTGGCGTCAGCGAGGCAGGCACGTCGGACAGGGCGATATGGATGGTGGCAGGCACCACCCGCAACTGTTCGCTGGCCAGCATCATTACAACGCGGCTGCGACCCGCCAAGGCGGCCAGAAACTCGGTGTGGCCCGGATAGGCAAAGCCTGCGCCGTCAATCAGTGCCTTCTTGTGGATGGGGGCGGTGCAGATGGCGGAGGCCTCGCCCGCCTGAACCAGTTTCACGGCGGTTTCGATTGCCTGGATCACCCCGGCAGCGTTGGCTGAATCGGCGGTGCCTTTTGCGGCGCTGCCGCCAAAGGCCAGCGGTAATACAGGGAAACGGTCCGCACAGACAGCGGTTGTCTCAGCCGGGGCGGCGATTTCGCAAACCGGTGTGCCGGCAGGCAGATGGCGCGGGTCGCCGATCCAGAAGAACGGGCAGCTGCCGCGCAGGGTCTGCCAGGCCTTGACGGCGATTTCCGGGCCGATTCCTGCGGGTTCGCCGCAGCTGAGTGCAATCGGCCCGGGTCTGCTCATTTGATGTCAATCCGCGCATCGGCGCGCAGCTGTTCCAGGTAGCTGTCGACCAGCGACGTCATCCGCTGCGCGGTCAGCGCATTGGCGACAGTCTCGCGCGAGGCATCCTCGCCCAGATCAGCGGTGCGGCCGCAGAGCATCAGCACCATCAGCGTCTCGCCGTTGTTGCGGGTGAGCGCAGTGGAGGTTTCGTTCGGATCCAGCTTGGCCAGTTCCAGGGCGATGTCGCGCGGGATCTCGGATGGCGGCAGGCTTTGCACGTCCAGAACCGAAGGATCCTGACCCTGGGCGAGGCCATAGAAATCATCGCAGGTGTCGACGCGGTCCATCACGGAGCGGGCGGCTGCCAGGCCTTCGGGCGTGCGGCCGCCGGGCACGTAGTAGGCGGCGTATTCGATCGCGGTATAGCGCGGGGCGGCGCCTTCGACCTCGCGCACACCGCGCATCTGGAACAGGGCAACCGCGCTTTGCAGCGGCAGGGGTTCGGAGATCTCACCCGGTTTCAAGGCCAGAACGATCTCTTGCAGCTGCGGCGGCAGTTTGGTCAGCGGCATCCAGGGCAGGCGGCCGCCGTCATTGCGGCTGGCAGCGGCGGAATACTGGGCGGCAGCAGCGGAGAAGCTGTCGTAGCCCTTGAGCCGCGCCACCTGTTCGATCAGCTCTTCGACCTGGGCGGCGTTCTGTTCGTTGATCGGGACAATGAACTCGCTCAGCAGCACCTGGACGCTGCCGGTGCCGGCTGCGCCCATTGCACGGTCGATTTCATCCTGGGTCGGGCGGGCACGGGACAGGAAACGGGCGCGGGAGAATTCGCGCCAGCCCAAGCCGATCCGGGTGAAGTCCCGAAGCGTTTGCGGCTCGACCCCCTGCTGGCGCAGGGCTGTAAGAAAGTCATTCAGCGACAGGTTGGCCCGTGCTGCCAGCTCTTCCATGCCGGCGGTGACATCTTCGTCTGCCGGTGTGATCCCCGCCTGCTCCAGGACGGCGAGCTTGAGGCGGTCGTTGATCAATTCTTTGCGGGCGGTTTCCAGCGGATCGCCCGGCACCCGCAGCGCGGCCTGAAAGCGGGCGCGCTGTTCCAGCTCGTAGCGGGTGATGACCTCGTCATTCACGGTGATCGCTGGGGCGAACAGGTTCTGCGCCCCGGCCGGCAGGCCGGTCCAGGACAGCCCCGCGGCCAGCGCCAGCGCGGCTGCGGATTTGAGAGCACGGGAAAGGAAAGGAGCCCGGAACCGGGTATTCACGTCTTGCTGCATGACCGCCTGTACTGTTTGCTGCCGCTCTTTACGGAGAATCCGCTGAGTGAGATGGTAAAGCCGAAATCTGTTGTCGGCTCAACACTTGTTGTTGAGGTATAACGGCGGTTGACCGAAAGGTCGACCGTTACGCATTCGTTCCTGTAGGCCACGCCAAGGCCTGCGCGGGTGGCCTGGGCGCCAGAGATGTCATAGCGCAGCCGGGCGCTGGCCGACCAGCTGGGGTTGATGTCGTAGCTGCCGTTGACCCACAGCTCTGAGCTTTCCTCTGGCCGGTCCTCGTCCGGATCGGTGCCCAGCCACAGGTAGGTGCCGGACAGGCTGGAGCGGTCCGTGCGCCAGTCGCCGCGGAGCTCTGCCTTTGAGAAATTCAGGGAGCCGTTCAGCAGGCCGCGGGTGGAAATTGCCAGACCGTCGCCGAATTTGATCTGGCCTGCGAGAAGCAGATCCGATGACGTGCCGCCGAGGCCGGAGCTTTTGGTGAAGCGGTTGTCGCCGTCGCTGCGCAGCACCTGGCCGATGGTGGCAAAGGCCTGCCAGCCTGTTGGCGCATACCGGGCCCAGTTTGCGCCGTAGACCAGGGTAACCCCGTCCTCGCGCGCGTCGGTCGAGGGGAAACGCGACAATGACAGCAGGTTGCCCTGGTCAAACTCGACAAAACGGCTTTCTTCGCTGACCACATTGCCGCCGCCCTCGTCGCGCCAGCCCAGCTGCAGAATCGGTTCCAGGTACTGGGTGGCACCGCCCGCCTCGCGGCGGCGCATCGGCAGGCGCAGGGTGAGCGCGGTGCGCGGGGTGAGGCGGGTGATTTCCTCGGTGAAGAACGCCTCGTCATAGGCGCGGAAGGCATCGGCGGCGGCGCCCAGCTCCCATTCCGCCAGGATGCCGTAGTCCAGGCGCCAGCTGCGGCGCCAGTCGATGTCAGCAGAGAGCCGGGCCAGGTCGCGGCCGTTGCTGTCGGTTGCCGTGCCTTCCAGGCTGGAGCTGCGGCGGTGCCCGTGGCCCTGCAGTGTCAGCCGCAGTTCGCCGCCGGTCAGGGCCGGGAAATGGCGGGTCTGATAGTAGGCCTCGGCAATGCCGGAAGGGATGTCTGCCTGGTTTTCGCTGGAGCGCAGGGTTTTGTAATGGGTCAGCGAGGTGCGGAACAGGCTGTCGCGCTTGGCCCGGGACAGCACCGCCTCTGAGCGCAGGCGGTCCAGGTCCGGGAGGCCGTAGTCCTCAAGATAGGCATCATCAGAGACTGCCTTGACGTCAAAGGTGAACCGGAAATCGCGCGGCAAATCGAACTGGCCCTGGCCGAAGATGTAGCCGCGGTCCTCGCCCGAAAACAGGTCATCGCGGGTATAGGCGCCGTTGAATTCGATCCGGCCGCGGCGGAAGGCCTGGCGGTAGCGCACGTCCAGCGTCTGCGTGCTGGAGGAGATATAGGGCGCCAGTGTCAGGTCGCGGTGCGGTCCAAGGGTAAAGAAATAGGGCACCTTGATCCCGGTGCCGAGGTTCGAGGTGGAGCGCAGCGACGGGATCAGAAAACCGCTGGCGCGTTCCAGCGAGGGGTCGGGCAGGCGGATGGCCGGAAAGTAGAACACGGGAACATCCAGCACCCGCAGCTGTGCGCTTTCGAAATAAAGCTGGCGTTCCTGCTGGTCGTGGGTGACCCGTTCCGCCCGGATCTGCCACAGTGGCGGGCGGCCGTCTTCGCAGACGTGGCAAGAGGTTACCGCGGTTTTGTAAAGCTGGGTGTAGCGGCCGCTGACCCGGGTCATCTGCAGTGAGGCCAGCTGAAGCTGCTGCTGGAATACCATGCGGGCGCCGGTCAGCAGACCGTTACGCAGATCGCTGTCCATCTCGGCGGCATTGGCCAGAATGGTGATATCGCCATCCTGATCGATGCGGATTGGACCTTCGATTTGCAGGGTGCCAGTGGTCTGATCAAAGGTGATCTTTTGGGCGCGCAGGCGGGTGTTGCCCTGAAATGCTTCAACGTTGCCTTCAGCGATCAGCAGGCGGTCCGGGGTGATGAAGACCTGGTCGGCCACCAGCATCGCAGGCTGCGAGGCATCCGGCGGCGCCGCGGTCTGCGCCTGCGGCGCCGGGGCGGACAGCGCCAGCCAGGGCAGCACGGCGGAAAGAAGCAGCGCCCGGCGCAGATTACCCGTCTTCGGCATGGAGAAGCAGTCCCAAGGTCAAAAGTATTGCGGCAGCAGGCGGCGCCCAGGCAGCCAAAGCCACCGGAATTTGCCCGTTCTCGCCAAGGATTTGCGCGAAATTGCGGATGAAATAAAGCCCGAATCCAAGCAGTACAGCCATCAGCACCGCCAGGCCGGTGCCGCCAAAGCGCGCATGCCGCATGGTAAAGGACGCACCGACCAGCACCATAGCGATCAGGAACAGCGGCCGGGCCAGTTCCGCCTGATAGCGGACCTCGTAACGCTTGGTGGTAAAACCTGCGGCGGACAGCTCGCGGATGGTGGCGGGCAGGTCATAGATCGAAATGCCGCTGGCAGTGCCCAGCGTGTCGCGGATCCGGTCGGTGGTCAGCGTGGTCGGCAGCCGCAACTCCTGATGTTCCGCCGCGCTGGCTTCGGGGTTGATGCCGGCCGCCAGGGTCCAGGATTTGGCATTGCCCAGCACCCAGTTGCTGCCGTCCAGCCGGGCGGTTTCGGCGATGATCCGGCGCACCGGGCCGCCTGCATTGGTATAGGCGTGGATGGAGACGTCAAACAGGGTGATGTCGGCGGCGTCGCCGCTGTAACCTTTGGCATGGATGACCGATTGGCCGCGGGCGCCTCCCTGGCGCAGCCACAGCCCTTCACCGCTGAGCGACAGGGCCGAGGGGCCGCCATTGTGATAAGTCTCTGCCAGATCCTGGTACCGGTTGGACGTGGCCGCTGCGATCGGGTTTAGCATGGTAACGGCCAAGCCGCCGATCGCGGCGGCTGCCAGCACCGGCGCTGCCAGCGCCCGGATGCCGGAGCGGCCGATGGCGCGGGTTACCACCAGTTCGCTGCTGCGGGCCAGGCCGACAAACAGCACAATGGTGCTGAGGATCATGATCAGCGGCAGGAACTCGCTGAGGGCCGCCGGAACATTCAGCAGCGTCAGCCCCACGAGCTGCGCCAGGCTGAGGTCTGCGGCCTCGAACCGGCGGACCTGTTCGTTCAGGTCGATCAGCACTACCAGCGTCATCAGAACCGCAACGATGACCATGAACCATTGCAGAAAGCGGCGGGCGTAATAGAGATCCAGCTTCATGCCGCGGCCTCCTCAGCGCGGGCGCGGATGCGTTTGGGGCGGGCGGAAAGGATCAGGAAGATCAGAGCTACCGCAAGCCCCAACAGTGTCGGGACATAGATCAGCGGCCACAGGCTGGCATCCTGCAGCACCGGTTCAGATACCACGCCGCGCAGGCCCTCGACAAAGATCAGAATGACAAAGGCCAGCATCGCCTGGCGCCAGACCCCGAAGCGGGAGAACGTGCCGAGCATCAGCGCCGAGAAGCCGATCAGCGTGACTGCAATGCAGACAAGCGCGCGGGCAAAGCGCAGGTGCAGCTCTTCGGCCTGGGCGCCTGCGGAATAGCCGTCGCTGCGGGTGATGGCCGCGCTCCGGGTCATCAGCTCCAGGCTGGGGATGGCGCGGATGTTGCGGGCCGGGTTTTCAGCTTGGCGGGCCAAAGCGCTGATGTCATAGGAAAAATCAGAAAAAAACGTGGTCGACAGCCGCTGGGTGTTATGGTCCAGCCGCTGCGCCATGCCTTCGACCATGATCAGATGGGCGCTGGTCTCATCCCGCACCAGAAAGGCGCGCGCGCCGGTATAGGTCACCGTCAATTCCGGATCGCGCCGGTCCGACAGGAAGACATCGTTCAAGGTGCCATCCGGGTCGATCTGGCGGATATAGAAAGTGACGCCATCCGCCGGGTGCAGAAAATCGCCCTCACTCAGCAGTTTGGCGGTGATGTTGCGGGATACCTCGCCTTCGCGCACCTCCAGCTGGCTGATCGAGGCGGGCAGCAGATAGTGGGTCAGCGCCGACATCATCAGCGCAGTGATGACACCGAAAACCAGCGCTGGCCGCGCCATCTGCCAGGGGCTGGTGCCAGTGGCGCGCAGCACGGTCAGCTCGCTTTCGCTGTTGAGGCGGTTGGTGACCCAGACCGAGGCGCCAAAGGCGGCAATCGGCAGCACCATGCGGATCAGGTTTGGCAGGGTGAGCGCCGTGAATTCGAGAAAGACCAGGGCGGACTGGCCGTTTCCGATCAGGCGGTCAAACAGCACAACGGCTCGGTTGACCCAGAACACGGCCACCAGAATCAGCGCGAAGAAGCTGAAGAAGAGCAGATACTGTGACAGCACATACCTGTCGTAGCGTGACACCCGATCCCCCCAGATCTTGCCATTGTTATTTTGCCGGACCTTAGTGGATTTGCCCGGCGGGGAAAACTGCATTCTCACAAGGGGCTGCGATCGGCGGCGGACCGCGGATATGGCCGCGGTGTGCCCAGGTCTGGTCAAGCGCTTCCGCGCAGGATACCTCTTAGGCAAAGAACCGGATGAAACCAGCAGGAGCGCACCGAAAATGAGCAGCCTTACCCCGATCCGTTTTGCTGAATACGACCCCAAGGCGCTGTCCGCGATGACCGGCCGCGTGGTGGTGATGGTAACGCCGGAGGGCAGCATGGATCAGGCTGCGCGCACGGCCAACAGGCTGAGCAAGGGGGCAATCGCCCGGCTGATCGATTCGGATGGCTTCAAAAAGGTCAAGGCGGGGGATGTGATTTCGCTGGGCTGGCCTGCGGGGATGCAGGCGGAGGCGCTGGATGTGCTGGTGCTGCCGCGCAAACTGACCCCGGTTGAGGCGCGCCAGGCGGGTGCAAAGCTGATCAAGGGCGCGGCAGGCAAGCGGCTGACAGTAATGGCCGGCAGTATGAACAAGGCTGCGGACCTGACCCTTGGTATCGCGCTGCGGGATTACGGATTTGAAAACCACAAATCGCCCAAGGACGAAAAACCTGAAGGCGACGTTGTGATTGCCTCCAAATCACCTGCGGATCTGGAAGCCGCCTGTGCGCCGCTTTTGGCGGTCGCCGAGGGCGTGCATATGACCCGCGATCTGATCAATGAACCGGCCAACGTGCTGACCACCACTGAATTCGCCCGCCGTATCGAAGAGATGAAGGCGATCGGCCTGGAGGTCGAAGTGCTGGAAGAGGCGGAACTGGTAAAGCTGGGAATGCGCACGCTGCTGAGCGTGGGGCAGGGTTCGGACAGCCCCTCTAAGGTGGCGGTCATGCAGTGGAAAGGCGGCGCCAAGGATGCGGCCCCGCTGGCGCTGGTCGGCAAGGGTGTGGTGTTTGACACCGGCGGCATCTCCCTGAAGCCGGCAGGCGGCATGGAAGAGATGACCATGGACATGGGCGGCGCAGGTGTTGTCACCGGCACCATGAAGGCGCTGGCGCTGCGCAAGGCCAAGGCGAATGTGGTGGGGCTGGTGGGTCTCGTTGAAAACATGCCATCAGGCAATGCCACCCGCCCGGGCGACGTGGTGAAGTCGATGAAGGGCGACACGGTGGAGATCATCAACACCGACGCTGAGGGCCGGTTGGTTCTGTGTGATGTGCTGTGGTACGCGCAGGAGCGGTTCAAGCCTGCAGGCGTGATTGACTTGGCCACCCTGACCGGCGCCATCATCATCGGCCTGGGACATGAGAATGCCGGTGTCTTCTCCAATGACGATGATCTGTGCAATGCATTCCTGAAGGCCGCCAAATCCGAGGATGAGGGCGCCTGGCGGATGCCCTTGGGCAAGGCCTATGACGACCAGCTGAAATCGCGCATTGCCGATATGAAGAACGTCGGCGGCCGTCCGGCAGGCTCGATCACCGCGGCGCAGTTTCTGCAGCGCTTTATCAAGGACGGTATGCCCTGGATCCATCTGGACATTGCAGGTGTGGCCTCCGTTAAATCCGATACCTCTTATGCGCCGAAGGGAGCCACCGGCTGGGGCGTGATGGCGCTGAACCGTCTGGTCGCGGATAAGTTCGAGACGGAATAACATCTGATGGGGGCTGCCTATTTCTATCATCTGACGCGCAGGCCGCTGGAGGAGACCCTGCCGGTTCTCCTGGATAAGGCGCGCGGGGCGGGCTGGCGCATTGCGGTGCGCGGGTGTGATCCTGAGCGCATGGCCTGGCTGGATGACCGTCTGTGGCTGGGACCGGAGGAGAGCTTTCTGGCCCATGGTTTGGCAGGCGGCCCTCATGATGCGTTGCAGCCCATCCTGCTGACGGCAGGGCCGCAAGCCGCCAATAACCCGGAATGCGTGATGGCGGTGGATGGCGCCGCCGTCAGCGCAGAGGAGGTGCAGGCGCTGAGCCGTGTCTGCATTCTGTTTGACGGCACTGATCCGGAGGCCGTTCAGCACGCCCGGACCCAGTGGAAAAGCCTGACAGAAGCGGGATGTTCGGCCCAGTACTGGTCCGAGGAAAGCGGGCGCTGGGAGAAGAAGGCAGAGAAATAGCCTGCCGTTTCAGCGCTTTCGGCGGTTTTTTGCCAATCTGCTCCGGATTTGTTTCAACTCTGCAGGAAATTCTCGCGCGGCGGCGCATTTCGCAGTATTGCTCCCGGCCATAAGAAAAGACGACCGGGGGATGGATCACCATGAAGCGTGCGTTTGCGCGGGCGCGGCGGTTGCCGCTTGTTGCAGCAGGGCTGCTGGTTTTGGCCAATTGTGCCGGGGCGCCGAACGGATCGGTGAGCCGGGCGGAGGTCGAGGCAGAGCGGCTGGAGTTTGCAGTGAGCCAGGTGGAGAACCTGCAGTCCAGCGGCAAGCGTGTCTGGTGCGTGCCCTTTGCCCGCAACGCCAGCGGCATTGAAATATACGGCAATGCTAAAACCTGGTGGGCGCAGGCAAAGGGGCAGTTCGCCCGCGGCAACGAACCGCAAACCGGGGCGGTGATGGCCTTCAGCGCCACGCGCTCCAACCCGCTAGGGCATGTCGCGGTGGTCTCCAAGGTCGAGGATTCCCGCCGCATTGAGGTCAACCACGCCAATTGGCACCGCAACAGGATCTCGCTGGGGATGGCGGTGGTCGACGTCTCCCAGGATAACGACTGGTCCGCCGTGCGCCTGGAAAGCAATCCGGGCGCCTTTGGCCGGGTTTATCCCGTCAACGGGTTCATCCTGCCGTCCCAGAACGAAGGCTGAGGGCTGTCCGGTCCGCGCTCAGCGGTCCGGAATATTGCCGCGCTGGATCATCCGGCTGGAGATTTCCCCAAAGGCCCGGCGCCACAGTTTTTCCAGCTCCGGGGTGAGGCCGCTGCCCAGCGCATGGCGCAGCGTGTCAATCAGCGCTTCCTCCATCGGGGCGAAATGGGTGCTCAGCACGCCGAGGCTGGTATGCCGCTTGCCGAGCTCCTGAAATTGCGGATCAACGGCGGATTCATCGTCCAGCCGGGCCAGAATGACCCCCAGCGTTGTCATAAATTTCATCCCCTGGCCCTCAAGATCCTCGCGGAACATCTGGCGCAGGCCGGGTGCATGGCGGAACAGCGCATCATAGAAATACGCCGGCGTGCGGCCAGCGTCTTCTGTCAGCTTGCTGTAGCTTTCTCTGAGTTGTTCAAGTTCTGCTTCGGTCACGGGTTTGCCACGCTCCTTTCTGAGTGGAGTGATCCCCTCCAGACTAGGCACAGCGCCGTGGCGCGTCCTTGATCCGTCTCAAGGACTGCTGCCCGGGAAGGTCGGATCAGCGGGTCAGCACCAGCGCGCCGTTGCGGATTTCGATGCTGGACCAGCGCTGAAGGTAGCCCATGCCCAGCAGGGATTGATCCAGTTCCCCCTGGTTGACCCAGACGCGCACATCGGTGTCGGTAATCCCGCCGAGTGACATTTCATTGACCCAGACAGAAGCAGTGCGCACTTCGCCGTTGGCCGTTTGCGCGCGGCCAAGGAAGGCGAGGTTTCCCGTATCAATGCCCGCGCGCTGCGCGTCAGCCGCATTCAGCACAACCTGGCTGGCACCGGTGTCGACCAGAAACTCGATGGCGGCGCCATTAACGTCCAAAGTCAGGTAATAGTGGCCGTCAGGCGCGCGCGGTACTTCGACCCGGCCTGCATCCAGGGCAACGCTTTGCTGCGGGCGGACGGTCTGGCGGATGTCGTCCCACAGCCCATAGGAGGCAATCACGCCAAGGAAGATGAAACCCCAGACGGCAAACATCTGCAGCGTCTTTCCGATGCTTTGGCGGTTCTGGACAAAGACCCAGGACCCGACTGCCACCAGCAGGATGATCAGATAGATAAACCGCCCGATTTCATATTCGCCCATATGCTCACCTCCTGATTATAATGTAGGCGGGCCGGGGCGTTATGCTAGCTGGCAAAGCCAAAAGCGCGCAATCCGTCCAGCACGAATTGTACCGAAAGCGCCGCCAGCAGCATCCCCAAAAGGCGGGTGACAACGGTAATGCCGGTCTTGCCCAGAAGCCGTTCAAACAGGCCAGAGAACAGGCACATCACCAGCAGGATCGCCAGCACCGCGGCCACCACACCCATCACCATAAAGAAACCGGCAATGCCGGGCTGCTGGCCGGACAGCAGAATGACGGTGGCAATCGACCCCGGGCCAGCGATCAGCGGGATAGCCAGCGGGAAAACGGACGGGTCGTCAAAATCATCTTCCTCGCTGCGGTCTTCACGGCGTTTGTTGCGGCGCTCAAACAGCATGTCGAGCGCGGTCAGGAACAGCAGCACGCCGCCGGCCACCCGGAAGGCGGGCATGGAGATG
This sequence comes from Leisingera sp. ABD4_442, assembly GCF_056160905.1. Lineage (NCBI taxonomy): Bacteria > Pseudomonadati > Pseudomonadota > Alphaproteobacteria > Rhodobacterales > Roseobacteraceae > Leisingera > Leisingera sp. ABD4_442. Next base: position 16,904 of record NZ_JBSWYB010000027.1, read on the forward strand.
CCGATGAAGCCCAGCACCGCCTCGCCGAGGGCGGCGAAGATTGCCAGCAGCACAGCCGCCGTGATCGTCGCCCGCAGCGCGATGGAGCGGCGGCGCGCCGGGGGCGTGCCCTGCGTCAAGGCAATGAAGACAGGCGTCAGCCCGATCGGGTCGACGATGACAAACAAGGTCACAAAGGATGTGATCAGGAATGCGGTGTCGATCATTGTGCCTCTGCCTGCTCCAGCTTCTCCAGCGCGTCCATCCACAGGCCCTCGGCCCGCTCCAGCGCCTCGATGCATTCGGCGTGTTTCTTTTGCCAGACTTCGATATCGCCAGCCTTGCCCGGTTCGTACAGGCTAGGGTCGGCCAGCTTTTCGTCAAGCTTTTCACGCATTTCGCTGAGCTTCTCGACCCGAGCCTCGGACTTGCGGACCTCTGAGCGCAGGGCAATCAGCACCTCGCGGGAGGCGCGTTTGGGCTTGGCCGGCTTGGGCGCTTCCGCCTTGGCCGCGGGCCTGTCGCGTGCCAGCAGCAGGGCGCGGTAGCTTTCCAGATCACCGTCATAGGGTTTGACGGTGCCGTCCGAGACCAGCCACAGCCGGTCTGCCACCAGGCTCAGCAGATGCATGTCGTGGCTGACCAGAATGACCGCGCCGGAATAGGCGGTCAGCGCCTCCACCAGTGCCTCGCGGCTTTCGATATCCAGGTGGTTGGTCGGCTCGTCGAGGATCAGCATATGCGGCGCGTCGATGGTGGCGATCAGCAGCGACAGCCGCGCCTTCTGGCCGCCGGACAGACGCCCGACTTCGGTCTCGGCCTGTGCGGCGCCAAGGCCAAAGCCCGCCAGCCGCGCCCGCCATTTGGCAGGCGCCTCATCCGGGCGCAGGCGGCGCAGGTGGTCGAGCGGGGTTTCATCGACATAAAGCTCATCCACCTGATGCTGGGCGAAGTAGCCGATGCGCAGCTTGGAGGACCGGGTCATCTTGCCCGCCATCAGCGGCAGCCGGCCGGCCAGCAGTTTCGACAGGGTCGACTTGCCCTGGCCGTTCTTGCCCAGCAGGGCGATGCGATCGTCCTGGTCGATCCGCAAACTCAGCCGCTTCAGAACCTCGGTGTCGCCATAGCCGGTGATGCCGCCCTCGATATGGATGATCGGCGGGGACATTTCCTCTGGCTCCGGAAAGGTGAAGGCGCGCAGGGCGGCCTCTTGCGGGGTGGTGATCGGCTTCATCTTGGCGATCATCTTGAGGCGGGCCTGCGCCTGTTTCGCCTTGGTCGCCTTGGCGCGGAACCGGTCAACAAAGCTTTGCAGGTGGGCGCGGCGGGCCTCCTGCTTCTTGGCTTCCGATTGAGCCGCCAGAATGCGGGCGGCGCGGGTTTCGGCGAATGTGTCGTAATTGCCCTGGTAAAGGGTGAGCTTCTTGTCTTCCAGGTGCAGGATAGCGCCCACCGCCCGGTTCAAGAGGCCGCGGTCGTGGCTGACAATCACCACCGTGTGCGGGTATTTCGCCAGGTAGCTTTCCAGCCACAACGCGCCTTCAAGGTCGAGATAGTTGGTCGGTTCGTCCAGCAGCAGCAGGTCGGGCTGGGCAAACAGCACGGCTGCCAGCGCCACCCGCATCCGCCAGCCGCCGGAGAAGGCGGAGCAGGGGCGTTTCTGGTCCTCATCGTCAAAACCCAGGCCCTTGAGGATCGAAGCGGCGCGCGCCTCAGCCGACCAGGCGTCGATGTCCGTCAGGCGGGTCTGGATTTCGGCAATCCGGGCGGGATCAGTGGCGCTGTCCGCCTCTGCCAGCAGCGTGGCGCGCTCAGTGTCGGCAGCCAGAACGGTGTCGGTCAGCGACACGCCGGAGGAGGGAACTTCCTGCGCAACACCGCCGATGCGGGCCTTGGAGGGCAGAGATATGCTGCCGGTCTCCAGCGCCAATTCGCCCCGGATCAGCCGGAACAGCGTGGTCTTGCCGGTGCCGTTGCGCCCGACAAGCCCGACCTTGTGGCCGGTGGGAATAGTGGCGGAGGCGCCCTCGATCAGGGGGCGGCCTTCAACCGAATAGGTGATGTCCTGAATGCGTAACATGGACGGAGCACTGCGGCAGTGCTGCGGTGTTGTCAATGGGGGAGGGCGCTGGCGGCGGCTGGCGGCCCCGACAGGCGCAGGAATTAGTTCAGATGCTGCGCGATGTCGTCAAAGGAATAGGAGGCAAAGCCGACCAACGGGTTGCCGTCTTCACGGCTGAAAGCAAACACATGGATCTCGTCGTGGCGCAGGGTTGCGCGGCAGAAGGTGTCCGGTTTGGCAAGCTGCGGCGGGCAGCTGTCCAGGTCGGTGTGGGCTACGGCTGTTTCGAATAGCCCGTAGGTCATTGGCAGGGGCGTTTCAGCGGCATAGGCCGGAGCAGCTGCGAGGCAGGCGATCAGAGCAAGAGCAGGTTTCATCATTCAACCTTGTTTCGAGTTTCAACCCTGTTCGCGCGCAATTACCTGATAATAATGGTCGGGTAATTGCAACCCCGAAACAGCAGCTGCGTCAAAGCTGCGCAATCCCCTCTTTATCCTGTCACAGAGCCATGCTATCGGGGCGGCAATTCGTAACGGGCCGGGCATGACGTCCGGCTTTTCAGCACAGGAGTCTGCCCCATGGCACTGGAACGCACTTTCTCGATCATCAAGCCCGATGCAACCCGCCGCAACCTGACCGGCGCAATCAACGCCAAGTTTGAAGAAGCAGGCCTGCGCGTTGTTGCGCAAAAACGCATCCACCTGACCAAGGCGCAGGCGGGCGAGTTCTACAAGGTGCACGCCGAGCGTCCGTTCTACGACGAACTGTGCGAATTCATGGCCTCCGCTCCGATCGTTGCTCAGGTTCTGGAAGGCGAAAACGCCATTGCCAAAAACCGCGAAGTCATGGGCGCCACCAACCCGGCAGACGCAGCTGCTGGCACCATCCGCGCCGAGTTCGCTGAATCGGTTGGCGAAAACTCCGTGCACGGTTCCGACGCACCGGAAACCGCTGCTGTGGAAATCGCCTACTTCTTCTCCGGCCTCGAGCTGGTCGGCTAAGCCGTCAGCTTTCCGGATGAATTGAGGCCGTCCCGTTTCGGGGCGGCCTTTTCTTTTGGGGCGGTCAGCGCGGCGCAGGTCCGGAAATTCTCAGATCCGCAGGTGTGGCGCGCACGCCGATGGCATCCAGTTCCGACAGCAGTTTCGAACTGTGCTGAGGGCGGACATCGGCCTTGATCATGTCGAACCGCTTGCGCAGCTCTTCCTTTTCCTTGCCCTTGCAATCGTTCCACGGCCGCCCCTGCAGCGCCATCACCAGCACGTAATAGCCGATGAAATGCGGCCGGGTGCCGGTTTGCAGCAGCCTGGCATAGGCCGCATCAGCGCCAATGGCGCGCAGGTCCTCGGCCGAAGTGATCCCGGCCCTGTGGCAGGCTTCCTCATAGGCGGGGCCAAGGTTGCGGATGGAGGAGATTGCTGTGTTCATGGTTTGTTTCTATCCGCGCGGCGGGCGCATGTCACGCAGGAATCCAGCATCGCCGTAAATCTGCAGTCAAAGACTGACGCTGGGTTCCGGGGCGGCATGGGCAATTGACAGTCGCATTTGCGGCGGAAACGCTGTCTTGCGGAACCGGCGGGAGGATGACGGATGAACGGTGGGGCGCATGCGCTTGTAAATATTGAGGGATTTGATCTGGCAAACCCGCCGGAGGGCTTTGTGGAGGATCCTATTCCCTTTTACGACGCCTTGCTGCGCGGCGCTCCGGTGCTGCCGCAGCCGGACGGGTCCTTGCTGGTTTGCCGTCACGCGGATCTGGACAGGATTTACCGTGATACAGCTTTGTTTTCCTCGGACAAGAAACGGGTGTTTGCGCCCAAATACGGCGAAGGCTCCCCGCTGTTTGAGCATCACACTACTTCTTTGGTGTTTTCCGACCCGCCGCTGCACACCCGGGTGCGCAAGATCATGACCTCGGCGCTGACACCGCGGGCAATTGCGAAGATGGAACCTGGGCTGATTGAAACCGTGGATCACCTGCTGGCAGCGATGGCAGGCAAGGTCAGCGCGGATCTGATTGCCGATTTTGCCTCTACGATTCCGATCCAGATCATTGGCAATCTTTTGGATGTGCCGATGGAGGAACGGGCGCCGCTGCGGGATTGGTCACTGGCAATCCTCGGCGCGCTGGAGCCTGCGCTGAACCCGGCGCAGCTGGCGGCGGGGCATCGCGCAGTGGAAGAGTTCAAGAGCTATCTGCAGGAGCTGATTGCACGGCGCCGGGCCAGGCCGGGGGATATCGAAACCGACGTGCTGACGCGGCTGATCCGCGGTGAGGGCGCGGACGGGGTGCTTAGTGAGATTGAGCTGATCCAGAACTGCATTTTCATCCTGAATGCAGGCCATGAAACCACCACCAACCTGATCGGCAACGGGCTGGCACTGCTGCACGATTACCCGGAGCAGCGGCAGCGGCTGCTGAAACATCCGGAGCTGATCAAGCCGGCGGTGGAGGAAATCCTGCGGTTCCGCTCCCCCAATCAGCTGGGCAACCGGGAAACCACCGCCGGGACCCGGATCGGCGGTGTGCGGATCCCTGCAGGCACCAACCTGCACCTGGTCATAGGGGCCGCGAACCGGGACCCGGAGGTGTTTGAAAATCCGGAGGTCTTCGACATTGGCCGCACGCCAAACCGGCATCTGGCCTTTGCCGGCGGGCCGCATGTTTGCGTTGGTTTGACCCTGGCACGGCTGGAAGGGAGAATTGCGATAGAACGCTTCCTGCGCCACTATCCGGGCTACCGGCTGCGTTCCGGCAGGGTGCCGGGCGGGCGCATCCGCTTTCGCGGATACGCGGCGCTGCCCGCGGATCTGGGCTGAAGGCCGGGGCTGCGCCCGGGCGGATCAGAACAGCCCTGCCGCCTTGGCAGTCAGCGCGGCCTGGGTGCGGTTCTTGGCCTCCAGCTTGCGGCACAGCGTGCGCACATGCAGTTTGATGGTCACCTCCTGCAGCTCCAGCTCGCGGGCGATTTCCTTGTTCGAGAGGCCGCGGCACAGACCGTCCAGCACCTCGAGTTCGCGCGGGCTGAGCTTTTCGGCCAGCGGATGGGTGCTGGCGGCGGCTTCCTCGCGCATGAGGTCGACGGGCACGTAGATTTCGCCTGCGCTCATGAAACGCACGGCATTCAGCAAAGATTGCGCCCCCATGGTTTTGGGGATGAAGCCGATGGCACCGGCATCCAGGGCATCCTGGGCGGTGCGGGCCGGCGCGCTCCCCGACAAGATGGCGACACCTTTTCCGCCGTTGGCCTCCAGCGCCTTGGCCAGGCCGTCCAGCCCCATCATGCCTGGCATGTTGTAGTCCAGCAGAACCAGGTCGAATGGCCCCTGCTCGCCAATCTGCGATAGGGCCCCGGGAAGATCTGTCGCCAGGGAAACCTCAGCACCCCCTTCAGACTTAAGATAAGCGGAGATGGTTTCGCGGACCATGTCATGATCGTCTGCCAGCAGAATACGCATAAAACCCTTGGACCTGTTTCTGAATTCCCTGTCCCAGTCTACCGCGACAAGTGTTTCAAAACCGTCAACCCTCGATTGCGTTTTGGCAGCAGGCATCATCATGGCGGGCGTCTCCTGAAATCCGTTAGCATTTTTCAGATAATACCGCGGTGAATATGAGCCTGGTAAGCCAACATTAGGGTGCTGGAGCTACTCTGGCGGTTGGGCGCCCTATACGGAAGGTTAGGAACCTATCCTCCGGTGCCGGTTTCCGGGCGGCGCGGATGTGGCATTCTGCGTACGGTTGTTTATGTTTGGCATGAAAAAAGGAGTGCCGGGATGAGAGGATTGATGTCGCGCACCGCGGTTTCGGCAGCGGTTGCGGTGCTGGTTTGGGCCGGGGGCGCGCTTGCAGAAGATCAGCCGGTGCTTTTGTCCGTGTCAGTTGAGAACGGTACTGAACCTGCTGCGGAATACACAATAGATGATCTCCGCGCTCTGGCTGCCGTCACCTTTGAAACAGAAACCATCTGGACCACCGGCCCGCAGCAGTTCACTGGCGTGCCGCTGGCCGCCCTGGTGGGGCAGATGGGGGCCGGCAGCGGCCGGATGGTGGCCCATGCGGTCAATGACTACTCGGTGGAGATTCCGGTGTCAGATGCGGTCGAGGGCGGCCCGATTGTCGCGTATGAGCGCAATGGCGCAGAAATGTCGCTGCGCAACAAGGGGCCGTTGTGGGTGGTCTACCCTTATGACAGCAACCCGGATTACCGGACCGAGGAGGTCTATTCGCGCAGCATCTGGCAGCTGGATCGGATCGTGATCCAGCCGTGAGCTGCCGTCGGGAGCGTTCCGGGTAGTGCTGCGCGGGTTTCCATCCATGCCGCGCTGGGTGCTGGCGCTGGTTCTGGCCATCGTAGCGGCGCTGGCGGCGCAATCCGTGCGGCTGGGCCACCAGGTGCTTCAGCAGCTGGACGGGCTGTCGACGGCTGCGACCGATAATATGCAGTGGAACCTGTCCCAAGCCGAAGTTGAGCATCTGAAGCTGGAAGTTGCAGTTCAGGCTGCACGCGCGCCGGGAGATTTGCGGCGCCTGCGGCGGCAATTCGATATCTACTACAGCCGGATTGCCACCTTCCGGGAAAGCCCGCTGTTTCGCGATCTGCGCAGCAGCGCGGCAGGGGCGGGCCTGCTGCAGCAGATGCAGGACCGGCTGGACCGCATGGCCTTGCTCATCGACAGCCCGGACACTGTGCTGCTGGGCGGATTGCCTGAACTGGCGCAAGAGCTTTCAGGCAACAGCGCGGACGTGCGGGAACTGGCCCTGTTCGGGGTGGTCTTGCAGGTCGAGGACAGCAAGGAAAAGCGGCTGAAACTCTTTACCATCCTAAGCCGCCTGGGCTGGGTGGTTTTGGCGCTGGTACTTGCACTTGCGCTGGCGGCGCTGCTGCTCGGCCGTCTTTACCGTCAAGGGCGCAGGCTGGCGATGGAACGCAGCCGGGCCGCGGCGCGGATGGAGGCCATGATTTCCTCTTCGCTGGATGCCATTCTGGTGGTTGGTGCGGATGGGCGCATTCAGGCTTTCAACGGTGCCGCGGAATCGGTATTCGGCTACAGCCGCGCAGAGGCAATCGGGCAGCCGATGGTCAGCCTGATTGTCCCGGACCACCTGCAGGAAGCGCATCAGGCGGGTATGAAACGCTTTCTGCAAACCGGTGAAACCCGGGTCGCGGGCAAGGGGCGGCTGAAGCTCGAGGCCCGGCGTAAGTCCGGAGAGCTGTTCCCGGTGGAACTCTCGGTTTCGATCAGCCAGTCAGGGACGGAGATGGTATTTGTCAGCTTCCTGCGCGACATCTCCGAGCGGATCGCCGTGGAGGAGGAACTGCGGCGGGCGCGGGATGATGCGCTGGCGGGGGAGCGGGCCAAGCAGAACCTGCTGACGGTGATGAGCCATGAAATGCGCACGCCTTTGACCGGGGTCTTGGGCGCCATCGACCTGATCGAGGGCACCGCGCCAACGCCCGAGCAGCGCCGTTACCTGCAGGCCATGCGGGTGTCCGGCGAGCTGCTTTTGCACCATATTAACGACGTGCTGGAGCTGTCGCGGCTGGAAGCAGGCGCCGAGTCCGAAAAACTGCGGATCTTTGATCTGGATGAGCTGGTCAGCGGCCTGGTGGAAAGCCAGCAGGCCAGTGCCAAGGGGCGCGGCATAGAGCTGTCGCTGCATTGCAGCCTGGGCGGCAAGCCGGTGGTGGCGGGGCGGCCGCGGGCGGTGCAGCAGGTGCTGCTGAACCTGATCGGCAACGCCCTGAAGTTCACCAGCGAAGGCGCCGTAAGCGTGGATGTGATGCGGCTTCCGGATGGTGAAACCGTTGAATTCAACGTCGCCGATACCGGCCAGGGGATCGGGCCGGAGGATATTGAGCGGATCTTCGAAGATTTCATCATGCTGGATGCCAGCTACCGGCGGGGCAGCGAGGGCACCGGGCTGGGCTTGTCGATCACCCGGCGCCTGGTGCAGGCCATGGGCGGCACAATTGCCTGCGAAAGCGAGCCGGGCGAGGGCAGCCTGTTCACGATTTCACTGCCGCTTCCGGCAGCCAAGCCGCCGCCGCGCCAGGCAGAGCAGGGCAGGCCGCGGAAAAGCGGCGCCAGCCGTCTGCTGATTGCGGAAGACAATGATATTAACCGCGAGCTTCTGGCCACCATGCTGCGTCAGGAGGGGCATGAGGTGTTGGCGGTGCCCGGCGGTGCCGAGGCGGTGCAGGCGGCCTCGGAAAACCGCTTTGATTTGATCCTGATGGACATCAGCATGCCGGAGGTGGACGGCATCGAAGCCCTGCGCCGGATCCGCAGCGGCCAGCTGGCGGAAGGCACCGACATCGTGGCGCTGACCGCACATGCCGCAGCCGAGGATCACGCCCGTATCCTGGAGGCGGGGTTTGCCGAGGTTCTGACCAAGCCGGCCAACAAGGCCGGGCTTGCCGATGTGATCGCGCGCCGGGCCGGCGGCGGCGTTAAGGTGCTGCCGCGGGCACAATCTGACATTCACCAGTTCTTTGAGGCGCTTGGGCCGGAGCGGGCACGCAGTTTCCTGGCGTCGTTCTGCGATGAGGTGAACCAGCTCCAGGATGAGCTGCAGCAGGCGGGGCCGCTGGAAGACGGCCAGCGCAAGGAGGCGCACCGGCTGGCGGGGTCGGCTGCGGTTCTGGGACTGTCCGGCCTGCGCGCGGCCTTGCTGGCCATCGAAACGGCGGCGGGACCGGAAAGGCCTCCGGATGCCCCATTCCGGCAGGCCTGGTCCGATGCGGTGGCAGCTTTGGCGCCTCATCTAAAGGGATAGCGGCTCTGGCCGGCCAAGGGGGGACTTCTGCCCGATCATCCAGCTGCCATAGCGCGGCGGAAAACGGCTGGCAGCGCAGCTCAGCGCTTGAAACTCGTCCGGCAATCGATGCCGTCGGCCGCCCGTCCCGGGAGAGTGCCGCCTCTGTTCCGATCAAGATGCTGTTTTTGCGCCGATTTATCGCCCCATGATTGGGGTGGTTAAGGCACTCTTAAGGAAGGCGGCTAAACCTTGGCGTGTGTAATTTTCGGTGAGGGCGCGCAATGAACGAAGTCATTTCATCTACCATCCAATCGCCGGGTGAAGGGCTGCGCGAGGCCTGGAGCTGGTTCGATATCAGCCAGGATGACCGGGCGCGGGTGTCGGATATGTCTTCTTTGGCAGAACAGAACGTTGATGCCATTCTGGAGGCGTATTACCGCCGCGACGGCGGCTTTGACGTTCCCGGTAGCGAAGATGCCCGGCACCGGATGGCGGAAGTGCGCGGCGAACAGCGGCGCCATCTGCTGGAACTGTTTGACGGCGGGCTGGACCAGAAGTTTTTCGAAGGCCGCAAGGAAGCCGGTATTTTCAACGAAAACTACGGCGTGTCGCCAAGCCTGTATTTAGGGTTCTACAGTTTCGCGATTGACCGGATCTGCGATCTGATCCGGGAGACCTCAGACGATCAGGCAGAGGCGCAGGCGGTTGAAGGTTCGCTGCGGCGGGTCGCTGTTTGCCATCAGGCGATCACGCTGGAGGCTTTTACGGCGGCCCGGTCCGATATGATTGAACAGCGGGAGCGTGAGATGAGCGAGCTGCCGACTCCCGTTTTGCGGTTGCAGGAGGGGCTGTTGCTGGTGCCGGTGGTGGGAATGCTGGATAGCCATCGCTCGCGGCTGCTGACCATGCAGATTCTGGACGCGATCCGGGATCAGAATGCCCGCGCGGTGGTTCTGGACATTACCGGTGTTGCGGCCGTCGACAGCGCTGTGGCGAACCACCTGATGCAAACGATGACCGCTGCCCGCCTGATGGGGGCAAGTTCCGTGCTGACGGGCATCACATCGGAGGTTGCCCAGGCCCTGGTCAAAATCGGCGTGACTGGAGAGGCCTTGAACCCGGCCGGCGATCTTGAGCGGGGTGTCGCCACGGCCTGCAAGCTGCTGGAACGCTGAAATGGCCCGGCGTGTGCCCATCATCAGCCAGGGTGATCTGCTGATCGCCTCGGTGCAGGAGGAGCTTTCGGACAGCGATATCCTTGAGATGCAGCGCAGTATCCTGGACGAGGTTTCCCGGCTGTCCGCGCAGAAGGTCATTCTGGATGTCAGCCTGCTGGATGTTATTGACAGTTTCGGGACCCGGATGTTGAGCGATATTGCCGCCTCGGTTGCCTTGCGCGGTGCGCGAATGGCGATCGTTGGCATCCAGCCGGAAATCGCCATGGCGATGGTGCTGTTGGGATTGCAGCTGAACGGCATTCCCACGGCGCGGGATCTGGAACACGGCATGGCGGTTCTGCAGGTGGAGGCATGAACGCTCCGGCCCGGGACACTGCCATGCTGGTTCAGCCGGTCCGGCGCGACAGCGATGTCGTGGCTGCGCGGCAGCAGGCGCGCCAGCTGGCTTCTGATCTGGATTTCAGCAGGCCTGATCAGGCCCTGGTTGCTACGGCGGTGTCGGAACTGGCCCGCAACATCGTAAAATACGCGCAGGAAGGGGAGATTGAGCTTGGCACCGTGACAGAGCGCTCCAGGACCGGCATCCGCATCACCGCCCGGGACCAGGGGCCTGGGCTGGAGGATGTCGAACTGGCGCTGCAAGACGGGTATTCCACGGGCAACAGCCTGGGGCTTGGGCTGCCAGGCACCCGGAGGATTGTTGATGCTTTCGAAGTCAACTCGGTGCCCGGTGAGGGGCTGGTTGTGATGGCGGTGAAATGGCGATGAGGGCAGATAGCGGGATAATTGCGTTTGACGCGGCGGGTGCGCGGCTGCACTGGGCCGCGGCACAGGCCGCGAAGATGGCGGCAGCCGATTGCGGAGACGGCTATCTTTTCAGGCTCGCGGGCAACCGGCTGCTGGTGGCTTTGGCAGATGGGGTCGGCAGCGGCGGTCCGGCCAGCGCCGCGGCCAGCGCCTGCCTGCAGGAGTTGTCTGCAGCGGACAGCGATGATCTGGAAACCTTGTTCGAAGCAGCGCACCGGCGCCTGCGCGGAACCCGCGGGGCGGCGCTGGCTCTTGCCCTTGTCGATCCGGCCCGGGAAACCCTTGGCTGGGCAGCACTTGGGGATGTCGAAGGGGTGATTTGCCCGCTTGACCCGCAGGGCCGCGACAAGGCCGGCATCATGCAAAAGGGCGGAACCCTTGGCGTGCACTACCCGGGAATTCATGTGCAGCAGCAGCCTTTCCCGCCGGATCACATGCTGATCCTCGCATCTGACGGTGTTTCGCGCAGGTTCCGGGATGCGGCGCTGTATAGCAAGCTGCAGCCGCAGGATTTTGCTGCGTCCTGTCTTGAGGTTTACGGCAAGTCGCATGATGACCGCACTGTTCTGGCTGTGACCCACCGGCGGAGGCTGTTGTGAACGGTTTGAGCGCGCCCCCCTTGCGTGCGGCGAAATCCCAGGCCGCCCAGCAATACCAGGCTGCCTTGCTGGCTTTTATCAAAAGCGGCCACGCCGCCCACATGGGCAAGGCATACGATGTTGCACGCCTGCAGTCGGCGCTGAGCGCCTATGTCGGCTCCGGCGAGGCGAGCCAGCTGAGCGAAGCCTATGAGGTTGCCCGGCAGGCGCTGCAGGCCAATGTGCCGCTGGCGGATTTCGGTGTTTATCATTTCAGCGTGCTGCGCGACTGCCTGAAAACGGGTATGCAGCCTACTGCCAGCCTGCGCCGGGTGGAGGATTTCTTTCTGCAGGGCATGGCGGTTTATGACATGGCGCTGCGTGGCTATGTCAGCACGATGGAAAGCCTGAAAAAGGAAGTCGCTGAGCGCCGCCGTGTTGAGCAGGAATTGCGCGATATCACCTTTGAACTTGCCCGCCAGCGGGACGAGCTGGATCAAAAGGTTCGCCAGCGCACCTCGGAAATCCGCCAGCGCGCAGATGAGCTGGAACTCATGAACCGGCAATTGATGCAAAGCAATCAGGATCAGTCCAACTTCAGCTATGCGCTGTCCCACGATCTGAAGACGCCGATCAACACCATTCAAAGTTTTCTTGAGGTTCTTCTGGAAGACCACGGAAACAGCCTGGACCCACAGGCGCAGGAACTCATTGGGGATTTGATTGGCACGTCTCAGCGGATGCGGCAGCTGGTCGACGACGTGCTTGAGTATTCCAAAGTTGTAAAACACCAGTTCACGCCTGAGCAGGTCGACCTGGATCAGATGGTGCATCAGATCCTAAAGGACATGGACGCGCTGATTTCCGGAACCGGCGCGGAAGTGCATGTGGACCCGCTGCCAGTGATCCTGGGCAGCCCGTTTCAGATGCGGGTCCTGATCACCAATCTCCTCTCCAATGCTCTGAAATACAAACAAGAAGGCGAGGCGGCCCAGGTGCGGCTGGAGTGCAAACCAGCAGACCGCAAGGGAATGGTGCGCCTGTCTGTCAAAGACCGCGGGCTGGGGATCCCGGAGGAGCTTCAAGAGCGGATATTCGGCTTGTTCAAACGATTGCACCGGCACGACGAATATCCCGGTTCGGGCATCGGGCTGGCCCTGTGCAAGCGGGTCGCGGAAAATCATGGGGCCCGGATCGAAGTTGTCTCTGAGGCGGGCCAGGGCACCGTTTTCAGCGTCGACCTGAAGGCAGTGAGGAAAGTATGAGCAATAAGGACAAGGTTGTCTATGTGATCGACGATGAAAGGATGGACAGAAAATATGCAAAGCGCATCATCGAAAAGTCCAACCTGTTTGGCCAAGTGGAACTGTTTGAGGGGCCGCAAGAGGCGCTCGGCCATCTCGCTGCCGGCGGCACCCCGCCCGGCTTGATTCTGCTGGACATCAACATGCCGCCGGTCACCGGCTTTGAGTTTCTTGAAAGGCACGGCGAGCGGATCAGTGCCTTGGATCCGGTGCCTGCGGTTGTGATTGTCAGCACGACGGTGAACCCTGCTGATCTGGAGCGGGCAGAGGCGATGCCGCTGGTCAAATCGTTCCTGTGCAAGCCACTGACACAGGAGCAAATGGCGCAGTTGGCGGCCCTCTCAATTGCCTAGATCCCGGGAACCGCTGGCGCGGCCGGCGCACGGCGGCAATTTGGGGCCAGGCCCGCAGCTGCCGCGGGACGGCAGGGCGGAATACGGATGCAGATCAGGCAGGGCTGCCTCAGCCTGCCCGCAAAGGCAGCAGAGTTACAGGTTGCAGGGGGCATCTGATACCGGATCAGGGAAGATTTTCCAACTTCTTTTAGGGAAGTTGGCTCCGGCGGTAGGGATCGAACCTACGACCAATTGATTAACAGTCGGAGGGAAGCCTATTGATCTCAACAGCGGTCAACAAATATAAATAATGAAAACAGTGTATTGGGCATTTTCTCCTGTTGGCGCTTATTGACATTTGGGGGCAAATCTCGATAGAAAATGCCCCTAAATCGCCCCCAAAATCTGTCCCTGCGTTTGGGCTGACTAGGCGCGACGCGAAATTTGGAGGCAGATATGGCGACAATCGAGAAGCGTGAGCGCAAGAAAGGTGTCGTCTATCAGGTTGACGTTCGCATCGCAGGCTACCCCCGTCAGAAGAAGACTTTCAAGCGCTTGACAGACGCCAAAGCATGGGCGGCAAAGACCGAGAGCGATATCAAGTCTGGTCAGTTCCAGCCGATCAGCACTCAGTCCAAACGTAAGACATTTGCGGACGTGATTGACCGCTATGAGCGCGAAGTTCTACCGGGCCTTGCTGAGAGTACGCAGCGTAGCTCAGGGACGGCGTTGCGGTATTGGCGTGCCCAACTTGGTCACTACAGCTTGCAATTCATCACGACCGAGCAGGTGTCAAAACTCATGGGCGAACTAGCCGCAACACCGGTTGAACGTGGCCTTGGCGAAAAGACAAAGCCCAAGAGCAAGCGCACGCTGAAATACTATCGCGACGCGCTGGATATGCTTTTCAAGAAAGCGTGCTCCTGGAAGTGGCTTGGCGTCAATCCGATGGACGGCGTTGAGCGAGTAACCAAGCTTCGGAATGAGCGGACAAGGTATTTGTCAGACGATGAACGAGGGCGTCTCCTAGACGCTTGCCGTGAAAGTCCGAACAAGCAGCTTTATCCGATCGTTGTGTTTGCCCTGTCCACCGGTTGCCGCCGGGGGGAAATCATGGAGCTGACATTGCCAGATATCGATCTGGCTCGGCACATGGCTGTACTCCGAGACACCAAGAATGGCGATACGCGTTCTGTTCCGATTGTCGGGCACCTTGCCGAACTTATGGACGCGCAGATAAATCTTGTGAACGACCTGTACGATGCGCAATTTTCACATGCGCCCAGGCGCTACCTATTCCCTAGGCGTGATCTGGCCGCGCCAATGGATGTTCGCAAAGCCTGGGAGAACGCAGTGTCGAAGGCGAAGATCACCGATTTTCGGTTTCACGATCTGCGACACAGCACCGCCAGCTATCTGGCCATGCAGGGAAAGTCCCTGATCGAGATTGCCGACATGCTAGGACACAAGACCCTCCAGATGGTGAAGCGCTATTCGCACCTGTCAGCCGATCACAAAAAGGGCCTGGCAGAAGAGCTCGACGGCAAGATGTTTTGACATTGAATGAGAAGGCCGCGCAAACGGCTTCTCAGATCATTTCAAGTATTGCTGAGCGCCACCTCTCTAGAGGAAGCTAAAAACGCATCTGGTGAGCCTTACAGATGCCTTTCTTCCCTTTTCAAAGTCTATCGTGCCGCCGATTTGACTGTGGGCAGGTATGATCTATGGCTTGCGGCCTCTTCCAAATCCCCCGAAAGGCCGTTCTGGAGTGCAAGGTGTTTCGTCATCAGCCCGGCGATCATGGGGAACAAAAAACCAAAATAATTCGACAAAATTGATCGAGCACCGCCAGGTGCGTTTTGCTAGTTTTAGAAGTTTTACTAGTTTTAAGGCGAAATAGCTTTACCAAATCAACAGCTTACGACAAGTTTTTGGAGTGATAGACGGTCCTGACGGAATGATGGACGGCCTCGACGGATTAATAGACGGCCTCGACGGAACGATAGACGATTTTTGACAAAACCCCGCGATCTTACCCTGTGGACAGCGTGCATAAGTTGGAAAACGGCATATAGATCAACGGTTTGAGTTTTGACCGGTCTTCTTCGGACGAAATGTCTGATTTTTGTCATGAAAAAGGGAATGATGTACGGCATTTGACAAAATCTGCCTACCTGACTGAGGCCGTCTTGTCGTCTTTGGCTTCTAGCAATTCGCCCTCAGGTGTTTCACAACGACGACTTATCCGGAGGACCGGGCTTTCGCGTCCGCTCAACAGCTCCAGATCGTAGTCGGGAAACCGCTCGCTTGCTGTTCGATCGACAATTCCAACAACTGCACTGCGAAATTTGTGGAAAGGAAGTGACGTACCGCTTCGATGGTATAAATCTTTAAGTGAATAATGAGCCTCGTCTTGCCCTGCGGCTTTGCGCGCCAACCTGTAGATAAACCGGGCTGTTGGCTTCTTGATTAGGAAGTAGTCCGGATTGAGCGTGAGTATGCTCGCTCGGCCATCGTCACTGACGATACCATGGTAAACCCAATCCGGGATCACGATTTCGATGTGATCAATTCTGTCACTGGTTGTTCTGCTGAGAACTTTGTAACGATCAATCAGCGAGAAGGTTTCAGTTTCACGGCGAGCCCCGGGTTTGAAGTTCGTGATTTTGATCCTGGTGTCCTGAAGTCTATCGAGCGCGGCTTCCAGCTCCGTGTATTGTCGGCCTCCATTGCCTCTGCGGCAAAACTTGAGCACTTGCGACGCGGTCGGGCAGTATACCTTCGGTGGCAAAGACGGGCTTCGCCCCTTCTTTCGAGCAATGCGATATGATCGCATCTCTTCAGCTAGATAGGACACCATGTTGATGAAGATGTCATAGTCGTAGGCATTCGCCATACCACACTCAGAGCCACCAGTTACGGTTATGGAGCAATCTTTCAGGTCATAACGAATTTTGCCCTTTCGCTTTGTCTTGCTGAGCGAAAACGGCGCTACGTCCATGACGTTTATATCATCTTTGATGGGCGCGTCATGAATATTGGGAACAAAGAACATCAGCTGGTCATCATCGATAGGTGGCGCTCTGAGTTCAGATGTAGGCGGAATTTCACTTTCTATGCGCTTTTCAAGGTCTCCTCGTCCGACGGCGTCCGCCACTCTGAAAAGGGCGTTGGCCATTTCCCTGTCCGCCATCTTTTCTAGCTTCAAGTCCGCCAGTGAACGGCGGCTGTAGAAGCGTCGCAATCTGCTGAGTGCTTCGCGCGATAACTCGATCGGAGATCGCCCGTTGGCTTGCATGTAGCATGCAGTGAGTTTTTGGAGATAGTCATTCTTCTGATGCAAAGTCAGCGCCGAAAAGGCGCTGCGATCTAGAAGCTCGAATTTTTGGCTTTTCATTACATGAATAATACCACGTAATTATCTGCCTATAAAACAAAAAATGGATTTTTTCTCTTTCCTCTGTTTGCTAAGGGACTTCGCCCCTGGCGCAGTCAAGGCTTTCCGTTGGCGCAACTGCCGGTGTCCCCGTCCTTCCTTCTCTTCGATCCGTGCAGGTCGGGTGATCCCCCTCCGCCATTCGCGGCCTGTGCCTTTGCCTCCCCACAACTCGCCGTCGAGGCGTCGGTTGCAACATGCGCAACCGAAAATATGAGGAGAAAGGAAATGGAAAACCCGTCAATCTACGTTGCTGACCTGGCAGCTTACAACAATGGTATTCTTCACGGAGTTTGGATTGATGCCACGCTTGATATCGATGATATCTGGCAGGCACTGAAGGAGATGTTGAAAGCGTCTCCGCTGGGGTCGGAAGCTGAAGAATGGGCCATACACGACTACGTGGGATTTGGCTCCGTACGGATCAGTGAATATCAAGGGATCGAGAGCGCGCACGAACTGGCCGTTTTTGTGGAAGAGTACGGCGAGCTGGGCGCGGCGGTTTTGGACAACTTCCACGGCGATGTAGTGCAGGCCACCAAGGCGCTGGGGGAAGATTATGCAGGGCAATATGAAAGCCTCGCGGACTTCGCCCAAGAACTGACGGAAGAAACGAGCGAAGTGCCCGAGAACTTGGCATTCTATATTGATTACGAGGCGATGGGCCGCGATCTTGAGCTTGGTGGCGACGTGTTCACAATCGAGTCCAGCTACCAGGAAGTACATATTTTCTGGAACAACTAGGTAATTGGGGGGCATCCCCCCTTTGACCTTCGAAGGGCCCGTTTCAGGGTCCTGCGGTGAACCCCAAGTTCATCAGCAATATCGGCAAGGGATTGATCATTCTTTTCAATCCGTTGTTCAGCGTCTGCAATCTGTTGGTCTGTGAGAATTCGGGGACGCCCGATAGGTTTTCCGGCGTTTTTGGCCACGGCCATGCCTGCCCGTGTGCGTTCACTGATCAGGTTTCGCTCAAACTCGGCAAGCGCGCCCATCATGTGGAACACCAGCCTCCCGCCGGAAGAGTTGGTATCGATGGCCTCAGCCAGAGAGTGGAATTCCGCGCCGCGTTCGGCCAGTGCGCCCAGAATATCAATCAGATCAACCAGCGACCGGCCCAGCCGGTCAAGCCGCCATACGACAAGCGTATCACCAGCTTTGGTCAGCTGTATTGCGCGCTCCAGGCCAGGACGCTTTCTGTTCGCCCCTGACAGGCCATCGTCTTCGACGATCTTTTCGCACCCAGCCTGTTTCAACGCTGCGCGCTGCAAATCCAGATTTTGCTCAGAAGTCGAAACACGGGCGTACCCGATGCGCATGTCATTGCTTTCATTGTAACTTTTCTTTTCGAAACCAGCGGAATCGCTCGGAATTATTGTTGACATAAGGGTTCCCTTACGTCCGTGCGGCTTTGTGTTTCCGAGTAGGTTTCAAGTTCCTTTTTGATCTGAGACTTAGCTACATCGTGCGGCAGCGACTTCAGTGTAGACAAAAGGGAACCTTATCTTCCCCCTATCATACCAGAAATTTCTCGCTTCGGAAAACGCCTGCTCTTCCCAGGTTAATGTAGGGAAATTCCTAGATATTTTCACGCGCGGCATTCGACCAAAATCAACCCCAAATGCCCGCAAGTCGCCGGTACTAGGCGCGACCATCACTCAACTCAAATTTTTGGGCGGGTAATAATTAGGAGAAATAATACCATGGGCGCACTTGGTGTCGTACTGTTTATCGCTTTCATTCTGGGCACGATTTTCTTGCTGACGAGTCAGGCAAAAAAGGCTCGAGAAACCTATGGTTTTGGCCTCGTCGTGAATTGGACCTTTGTGTTGGTCGCGATCAGTCTGGGAACGATGCTATTTGCAGCTCTATTCGGTGATGAAACAGCTCAATCATACGACCCGGCCAACGCTCTCACCTTGTGGATCACAACAGTCGCTCTGGCGGGAGGTGCAGGGTACATTAACGTACGGCGTTCCACAGTGAAGTTTGGAATTTGGATAACCTTTTTGCAGTATATTGCTGCCATCGGCATCATCGTGCCACTTTTCCTGATCTTCAGCCACTTCCGCACCAAGGGTGTCATGTCCGAAATGACGCGTTGAACTGGGTTGCGTTGCTCTTGTCTGTCGTAAGGTTTTTGAAGGAAATCACATGAATAGTCCGTCCAAAACGATTGCGCATGTTCTGACGATTTGTGCATTTTTTTCTGCCTCCGCCCCCGCTGAAGCTGGCGACGCGGAAGCAAACACGCTTTTCGTTGAAGCGGTGCAGGCAATAAGTGTGGCAGAGAGTCTTGAAGACCCGGTTGAGAAACTTCAGGCGATTGACGATGCTCTTGGCCAACTCGACAAGATTGTTTCCGAGCATCCCTCTTCGAACCTCGCGGTTTCGATCATCACTGGGCAGTCGATTGGAAATGTCGATCCTGGGCAGCTCAGGAAACAACGAGACATCATAAAAGCCGAGGTTGATGACATTCTGGCGCAGCGTGCCGTGGAAGCCGGAGCCAAGGAAGGGCATGCGCGATGGGTTCAACAGGTCATGGATTGCCTAGACAACTTTCAATGTGCAGAAGACATGGTTTTCGCCGAACTACAACAATCGGTGAGTACGGTGAGAGCCCTGTCAGAAGTTGGAGGAACCGAGGCTCAGCGACACGGTTTCTCGGAACGGTTTGACGATTTTTTGAACCAGACGCTTCAACAGTTTCCCACAGAAGACGATCTTGGCCGTGCTTTGCCCGCTTTTTGGTACATGATTTCTCCCGGCATTCTAAAAGAAGAACCGCAGGTGGTCTTGGAGTATTTCACCATGTTCGAAACGGAATACCTATCCAAAGAACATAAGAGTTTTTGGAGAGAAGGTATTTTAACCCCAGCGGAAATTGCTCTGAGGACAAGTGATGAAGAAAAGGTTGATGGTTACTTAGCTGCCGCAGTGGAGGCTGGGTTGTTGGAGGATGTTAGTTCCGCTCGTAATCAGGTTTTCTCACTGGTCTTTGGAGCACCATGGGATGAAATCGAAGTCGCTCGCAATGAGGAGATTACCCAAACGTACCACTCGCATGGGTTGGGCGGGCGTCTCCAATATCTTGCTCTTACCGCTAACCCTGAATTTGAAGAGAAGTATGGAAAGCTATTGGCCGCTGCGCAGAAGGAATCCCCGGATTTCAATCCTGAAACTCACGTTTCGGAGGACCATGTCAAATATCTTGTTGCTTCGGGGAACGCTAAACGCGCTGCTGAATTGATCTTGTCTAATATTGATAACTCTGCGGAAACTTTTGGGGCAGAGAGCGCGCATTGGGATTGGATTGCAATAATTGCTTGGACTGGGCTGGCCAATCCTGGCGAAGAGACACAAGACGCCCTTCGCAAACTATTCCAACTAGCGTTAGAAAATACAGAGGGTGAAGAGTTGCCTAGGGAGGCGAGGAGGTCGTTTCTGCCTGTTTCTCACTTGTTGAACTCGTCGTGATGAACATCTTTTCATTGAACAATCTACGATTGCCGGTGATCATGCGGTAGCATAGGTCAATAGGGTTCAGCGTTACATCGAAGTATTCCAATGAAGAAAATTACTTTTATAGATAGCGCGCGCACGAACCGCGTCTTGGATTTTTCGGAAAAGCTGACCAATGCAGCAACTGTGGACCTTGCGTGGTCGCTTTACTCCAACGCATTAACGCAGCTTGGAGCGAAGAGTGCGGTTTACGGTTTTTTTCCAAAAACGGTCGGTCGCTCAATTGCCTCCGAGGTCGTGGCCATGTCGTCCCATCCAGAAGAGTTCAATACGCTATACTTGGATCAAGGGTACATCGACCATGACCCGTTTGCTCAGTATGCGTTGACTGAAGATCAGCGCCCAATCTCGTGGCAGGACCCGCGCGCAGGTAAATATCGCACTGAAAAATCGGAGTTTTTCCAGAATTCCCTCCGAGATTTTGGTATGGATTATGGTGTAACCATTCCGGTTCGGGATGCATCAAACTGGAAGTTGGGCGGAACAGGGGTGTGTTTCGAGGCCAGCAATGACAAGGAAGGAGATGAAATTGTCGCACGAGCTACTCCGTTTGTAGAAAGTGCGGCGATGCTCTTTCATTCGCGCGTTCAGGAAGGCGATATGATGAGGCAATTCTTTCCTCTTTCTGTCCGTGAAAAGGAGTGTTTGCTTTGGGTCGCGGCAGGCCTGACGAACAAGGAAATAGCCTTCAAGCTGTCTTTGTCCGACAAAACTGTTGAGTTGCATATCAAAAATGCCGCTAAGCGACTGAACGCCCGCAATAGGGCACATGCGGTTTCTAGGGCTCTGATATACGGCGTAATTTCTCCCTAGTTCCCCAATAATTTGCGAAAAATCCCTGTTTTCACTTGGGGCGCTGCTGCCCTAAGCGCCAGATCGGTATGCTCACGCGGATCAAAGGGAATGCGGTAGCCGAACGCGCCAGCCGGTGCGGTTCCATCCTGCATACGCTCATAGAGCGGAGCAAACGGGATGTGGAACGTGCAAAGCTCTGTCCCGTCCTTGATCCAGCCATCAGCGCGGACGGTGATCACATCGCCCGTATCGTGATCGGCTTTGATCACCTCCGCGTCATATCTACCCGGCGGCAGCATATCGTCCTGCCGCGTGTCCTTGTTCCAAGCTGGCAGTGGCGTGGAAATCTCAAACGTCAGATATGTGATATGGCTGTGGACTTGATCTACGACGTTTGCGTCTTCGACCTCCGGGTTCAGCCAAAACTCTCCAGCCTCAAGGTCGCATTGATAGAAAGAGCGATCATTCCGGATTTGGGGCAGTTTTGCCCACGGATTGAACACGGGCGAGGCCAGAAAGCGGCACAAAGATTGGAACATTAGCGTGTTGGAGAAGGCAAAGAGCTGTTTGTCTTCAAAGCTCAAAACGCCTTCATTGATATAAATCCCAGCCAGTAGTTTTGTTGGATCTTCGAGGTCGATAAATTCAATGTCGTGGAAATCTTCGGCATGGTCGATCCGGACCCGGACCGAGGGTGTGATAGTGGTGGACGACCCTCGTTCAGGTTCCCGGATATGCAGTATTTTTTGCTTCGGATCGTAGCAGGCTTTTGCGTTCTCGGGGATTTCCATTTGATAAGGATCACCCATACCCGTCAGAAACCAGGGCGCGGCGACTGTACGTTTTTTGGCGCTAGTCGTCAGTTTCAGATGGCTATCGCGTTCTTCAAACATCATCATTGGCATCCCTTATTCCGTATTTGAAGCCTTCCGGCACACCTTTCCAAAGCTCGGTGTTGCGCATGTCATAGTGAGCGACTTTGCGCGGTTCGGCATTGAGACTACCGGCCATATTTTTGAGCTTTTCATCGTTGAAATACTCGATCCGGACGGCCAGAAGCGGGCGGTGCCCCGACATGAAAACCACCTGCCAAGGTGCCCCGACACCCAGAAATTCGCGGATTTCACCGGGCGAAAGCAGCGGCATATCCGTCAGTTGCACGCCATAGCTGGCCCCTCCCGTGACATTGAGCGCCCCGTCTGCATCGCGCCCGCCGCCGCTCGTGTTGACACCGGGTGTAGAGAGCGCGGCGGTTCGCTTTCCCAGTTCCTTGCCCAACCACTCGACAGTGACGCCATCAGCCACGCCAAAGACGCTCAGTGTGCTGCATTGCGACAGGATCGTACTCCAATCATCGGGATAAAGCGCCTGGAGTTGTGAAAGGCTTTGCGCAAAAAGCCAGAAACGGACGCCGTAGCCTGCCACCTCGGCCAAGGCGCGAACCAGTTCGGGCATCGGGCCAAGTGCGGGAAACTCATCAATAACACAGGCCACAGGAATACCCGCCACTGGTGGCCCCTTGATCATAGCTTGGTAAAGCTGCCCCACCATCAGCCGGAGGAACGCGCCGTAATCCCCCATCTTATCAAATGGCAGGATTATATAGATCGTTGCCACCTCGGATTTGAGGCAATCGAACGGCAGATCGGTACGGCGCGCGACCTCGTCCAATTCTGGCGTGTCCCAAATGCTCATTCCGGCATTGATCGTCGCCAGAATGCCCGACTGCATTTTGTCGGAATACCCGACAAAGCTCTGCAAACGCCGTCGCGCGCCCGGCTCAGACGTCTTCTCGGCCAGTGTCAGCAGGTACTTGGCCAGAGGGGACGGGTCGCTGCCTTTGGCCAGGTTAGGGGCGGTCAACACATCGCGTAGATCCCCGATCTGATTGCGGCCAATCGAGGCGCAAGCAAGAGCGACTGCCGACAGCAAGTTCACCGCCTCATTGTGCCAAAACCGGCCTTCGCCGCCCGGTGCATCCCCGAGCATGAGCGAGGCCAGCCGCCGCGCTTCGCTTTCCCCCTCGACCGCCTCCATCGGATTACAACAGGCAAATGGTGAGACGGGGTCGTATCCCTTGGTCACTCGAAACGGATCGATCCGCAAAACGCGGCCAAACTGGCGGCGTGTTTCATGGGTCAGCGCATAGTTCTCGCCCTTTGGGTCGATCACCACCATCGACCCGGCATATAGCAAGAGATTGGGCACGATTTGGCTCACCCCCTTGCCAGAACGCGTGGCGGCAAGCGTGAGCAGATGCCCCGGTGGCGGCGCGGCGACAGTGGTGACCACTTCGCCAGAGATCAGATCTATGCCGTTGCCCAGGATCATACATCCATTGCGCCCACTAAATCGGTCGTGGTTAGCCCCAAGAGCCGCGTCTTCAAGGGTCAGAATTTCCTCACGCCCTAGAAAGCGCGCATCGCCGTGAATGGGTGGAGGATTGGCAATCAGCGCCACGCGCTCAGCCTCTGCCGCACGATACCGCTTGCCGGTGGCCGTCCAGGGCGGCGGCGTGCCGTGTTGCTCTTCCCAAGTCTGATCCACAGTCTTCCGAAATGACTTCGAGAATTGGTAGATCAATCGCGTCAATAGTGACCTGTTGTCTGACAATAAACCGCCCCGCGCTCGCTCAATAATGTCCAGCCTAACTGGGCGTCATCGACCTGGCTAGAAGAAGATGCTTCTCTTAGCAGTTGTGTGTCGGCCTTTTGGGAAATGGGCGGCATGCTATCTGTTGGATGTCACTGCGAGAGGCCATCTTTCAGGCTCAGTATTGGCTCGAATTTATCCGCCTTTTGCCTCGCGATGTGGTGTTTTGCGGCTTCGCGATGGGCCGCTGAAATCTGATGCTGTGGCCTCTGCGCCAGAACGGCCAAGGCGGCAAAGCTGATCCTCTCGGGCACATATCCATGTCCAGCAATCAGGGTGAAGACACTGGCCAAAAGCTCTGCTGTTTGATGTTCTGGCAGGTCGGATTTTCCAGACATTGCCCGAAATCGCCACGCACCTGGATCGTCTTCGCGCCCCACTATGGGCGCGATCCAGGCGATCAATCTGTTGCTGCGGTCCATGTTTGCCCGCCAGGGCATGTTAACAAAAACACGCTCACCGAATGTGGCGGTATTGCTGTAACTCAAGCTTGCCCAGTTGCTCATGATAATGCCCTTCATACTCTATCGAATTGCGAGGCTGGGAAAGTGTCTGGGAGGATCACGTTCGTTTTTGTTCTTTCTGACCAGCCTCACATTTCCTTATGGCGGACATGAAAACCCTAAAACTGACAGTTGTGAAAACGGCCCAATCTTGCACGGATATGTGGTGGGGTGCGGAACTGCGAATTGGCGATCCGAACCACGCCTTTCTGTTTGGTTGGCATGTTCAGTCCCGCTCCGGTTTATGGCGCAAGACGCAAGTGAAATCTAACCAATTCCATTTTGGCAGTTGTTGTGGGGCTTTGACGCGTGTTGAGAGTAATTGACAAAGAGCCCGAGATATTGAAGATTGTTGGATAAGGCACTGTGTCAGAAACACATTCTGAACCGTTTTGCCCAACTCCATAAGTTGACATCATCGGGGATAGCGGTAGCGTTCTTTTGAGGAGCGAGGAAGTATCTCTGTACAGAAAAAACTGTTCTGTACAGGAGATATGATCTCCCATTCGACCCGCTAACGCTTTCGTCTCAAGGGAATCACCTCGTCTGTTCAAGCGCCACAGAAGGCTTGGATGAATGGCACGACCGAAGGGTTCCAAGAAACCCAAACATGAACGTCGCACAGAGCAGTTGACCTTTTGGGTCACAACCTCTGAGCGCGCACGTATATCCGCTAGTGCGGAACGTGCGGGCGTTACCATGTCTGCATTCATCCGCAGCCTTGCCTTGGGTAAGCCGCAAAGGGCTAAACCCAGCGTTCAGGCTGGGGAGCTGATCCGGCAGTTGTCCCGCATCGGGAACAATCTCAATCAGCTCCTGGAGCACGCGCAAAACGGAAAGATCGATGGTGCCCAGAACATCAAGCATGTTTTTGACCGCGTGTCCGGCGCTCTCACATTTTGGACATCGGGCGAAGCCTCATCCAAAGCGATCGCGGAGGAGGCCATCACGCTACTGGCCCACGAAGGGACCAGGCTCAATGGCCTCGCCCGTCAGGCCAACAAAGGAGAATTTGTCAGCGAAGATCAACTTCTCAAAGTTCTCCATGACCTGACGGACAAGCTCCGTCCGTTCTGCCCATGATCGGCAACCCCTACAAAGGGCGGGGGTTCAAAGGTCTTCTCAAGTATCTGCATGAAGGCAGACGCGGAGAAGAGACCCCCCATCGGGTGATCTGGTCAGAAGCCCGCAACCTACCAGCCACTGACCCTATGGTTGTGGCTGGCGTCATGCAGGCGACAGCGGAGCTTTCTCGTGGCGTGAAGAAGCCGGTGTACCATCTGCCGATCAGTTGGCCACCGGAAGAACAGCCACCGAAAGAGGTGCAAATGCAAGTGGCCGAGTCGCTACTTGCTGATCTTGGCCTCTCAGAGCATGAGCAACTCATCGTCGCGCACGACGATGGCGACTGTCCTCACATCCATATCGTCGTCAACAGGGTGCATCCGGAGTCAGGACGGGCTTGGAACCCGTGGCGAGATGTTTACCGGATCATGGAAAGCCTTGAGCGCCAGGAAAAGGAACTGGGGTTCCGGATCGTGGATAGACCCGATCTGGAAGAACTGCGCAACGGCGAGAAAGACCCTGACCGGAAAAAGAAAGCATCCCGCGAGGAGAAACTCCGGGCAGACCGTGAAGGCGACAAGCCACTCGCGAAGTGGTCTGAAACAGAAATGCGCCGCATTCGCAGCGACATCACATCCCACTTCAAGGATGCCACCAGCTGGGTTGATCTAGAGGCCAGACTGGAGGCACACGGCCTGCATCTCAAGCGCGCAGGCCAAGGGTTCCGTATCACTGACGGCGAACGCTACATGACCCTATCCAAGGTTGGCAAACATGCGCGTCTGGACCGAATTGAGGCGCGATTTGAGGAGGCCTGGGAGAGCTATGAAATCGATCGAGAGCTCGCGCGTGAGGTGGCCGATCAGCTGGAGCCACCGGATGCGGAACGCCCCGAGTCCATCCTGGATGAACTCGACAACGATGCTGATCGTCAGCGGGCTCAGG
The DNA here is from genome assembly GCF_056160905.1 of Leisingera sp. ABD4_442. NCBI lineage: Bacteria > Pseudomonadati > Pseudomonadota > Alphaproteobacteria > Rhodobacterales > Roseobacteraceae > Leisingera > Leisingera sp. ABD4_442. The sequence goes on from NZ_JBSWYB010000027.1 coordinate 42,831, forward strand.
CCAAAGCTGAATCGGAAGCCCGCGTGAAACTCGCGCTTCTGGCAACCAATCGTTATGCCTATTTCAGGGACCGCGAAAAGCGCGCCACCGAGGCCGCACAGCGCCACGCTAAGGACCGGCGCACGATCCGGCGTGTCCAATGGGTCAAGGAACGCGTTGCCGAGGACATTGGCAAAGCTAACAGGAGTTTCGAAGAGGCCTGTTCAAAGCTCTACCGCAACCCGCGCGCCGCGTGGGCCGAGATCGACCGCCGCCTGAAAGCGGGCGAAAATTTTGACGAGATCGACCTAGATACTGTGGGCAAGAAAAAGGGATGGAGCTTCTTTGGTTTTCGCACCAAGGGCCGAAAGGAAGCTAACGAAGCAGCGAAGCTAATACCGCGTGAACATCGTAGGCTAAGGCGCTTGCGAAACCAGTGGGAAATCAACCAACATGACGAACTGGAGCTGCATGCACGCCTTGGTGCATCCGAGGCTGAATACAATGATGCTGTTGCCCAAACGGGCGACAGGGAGCAACGCCGCAAACGCGGTTTGGAGCTCTGGCGCGCGCGCCAAACAGCAATGGAGCCGCTTACCGAGCAAGACATCTGGCAATCAGATCTGACAGAGATGGAAAAAGCTCATCTCGCGAAAGCCTGGGAAGAAGCGTTAGAGACAGATCGCCGCCGCGATGTGAAGGCGCAACGTAATGAGACGGTACGTGATTTTTATGCACTGATGCACGACCGCAGTCGCGGTGCGCAAGACGATCTGGAGCGATAGATAAACCGTCGGCAGGCACCCGCAGGCGGTTGTGTTGATCTCGTCGGGCCGCTACCTACGCCGGTCCTCCTGTGTGGTTGTGATCGTTTCTCGCTCCGAGCTGACAGAGGGGATGCATGTTGCGCGTGACTAGCCATATTAGCCTAATCGTTGATGGACAGGGCGGGAACCGTACATTCTACGATGATTGGCCCAAGTAAGTAGATTGCTTTAGCGACCGAAGCCGGAAATGCTGTCATTGGGCTATAATTTTCAACAATCAGCTTTGCAACGGTTGAGAAGGTACGACATGATCTGCTTGCGATAGGTAAACTTTTGGGTGATGGAGTTTGCGAGATTTATCGTCTAATGAGGTCGGAAGAAGAAAATCGCCAAACTACGGCTGGCGCTAAATAAACGTGAAAACAATGACTTATCGCAACCTCAACCATGAGAACGTCGTTCAAAAAGTGTGGGAGCTATGCCACATCCTCCGTGGAGATGGAGTTAGCTATCATCAATATGTAACGGAACTGACCTATCTCCTCTTTCTGAAGATTGCGGAAGAGAATGGAGTAGAGCATCTCCTACCATCTGGCTGCCGTTGGAATGACCTTGTTGAACATCAAGATGGTGACTTACTTGAGTTCTACCAGTTGGCGCTTACTCAACTAGGAACAAATGCCCAAAGCGAAACTGTTCGCTCTATCTATACGTTTCCGACTACGGTTTTTTCTCATTCTGTCAATTTGCGCGCAGTCATCGATGGAATTGATGAGATAGCATGGGCCGATGTAAGTGGTGATCGTTTCGGCGAAATCTACGAAGGGCTTGTCGAGAAAATATCCCAGGATGTTCGATCTGGTGCAGGTCAGTATTTTACACCCCGGGCAGTTGTTAACTCAATTGTTCGCGTCATGAAACCAAAAGCAGGTGAAGTAATTCAAGATCCAGCTGTCGGAAGTGGAGGCTTTCTTGTAGCAGCAGACCGTTTCATTCGCTCAAATTCTTCAGAGACCGCCTACTCGAAGACCCCACCAGTGTACCAAGGCGCAGAAATCGAGAAAAACACGCGCCGAATTTGCTTGATGAACACATTCTTGAATGGGCTTAACGCCGGAATTATATACGGTGACGCACTTACTGAAGATGGGAAAGCCTTAGCAGAAGCTGATCTAATTCTGGCTAATCCCCCTTTTGGAAGCAAAGCGGGTGGCAGGCGTGAAGCGAGGGACGATTTACCGTTTCCGAACGCTAGCAAGCAGCTCTTGTTTCTTCAACTCATATACTCGAGTCTTAGTGAAAATGGCCGCGCAGCCGTGGTTCTACCGGACAATGTTCTGTTCGATTCTGGCGTGGGAAAGCTAGTGCGGCAGGACATGTTAGAAAAATGCAGGCTGCATACCATCCTTCGACTTCCGACGGGGATATTCTCAAGCACAGGCGTGAAGACAAATGTGCTGTTCTTCAATCGCAAAAGAGGCAAAGAAGAACAGGAGATTTGGTTTTACGACCTTCGAGCCAACATGCCTTCATTCGGGAAGGCAAATGTCATCACAGATATGCACTTTGCAGAGTTTGAGAAATTCTATGGTGAAGATCCTTTTGGTTGTTCGGATCGCAAGGAGCAACAGGAAGACGGTCGTTGGCGCAAACTGACACACAAGCAGATCACAGAGCGTGACCATAACCTTGATTGGACCTGGCTACGCGACGAAAATGATGACCCCAATGACGGCATATCCGTCCCCGATGAAATAGCGGTCGCGATCATGGGCCATTTACGCGCGGCTTTCGAAGAAATTGAAGCGCTCAGCGAAGAACTGGAAGAAGCGGCTGAATCCGAGGCCGCTAAATAAGTGCGCACGTTTCATTTGAGCGCGCTATCCAGGTTTACTTAGTTGACTGTAAACAGAAGGCAGTGTCATGAACGAGCTTCCTAATGGATGGGCTGAAACAACCCTTGAACAGGTGACAGCACCTCGTGGCGAAAGAGCCGACCCACAAACTCTTGGGAATATGCCGTTCCTTGGCATGGACCATGTCGAAGCGCACACCGGAAAGTTGTTAGGAAATCAGCCCGCAAGTGAACTAAAAAGCTCGGTTGTGATTTTCAAGAAAGGCGATGTGCTATATGGTCGCCTTCGACCATACCTCAACAAGGTTCATTTGGCTGAGTTCGACGGTGCAGCATCAGCGGAGTTCATTATTTATCCAGCATCTGACGCCATAGAACAACGTTTCCTACAAAGCCTGCTACGCAGCCAAAAATTTCGAACGCTTGCGGATCAACGCAGCACGGGTGACCGGCCACGTGTCAAGTTTGAAAGCGTAAGAGATTTCGAGTTTGCTTTGCCGCCCTTGGCCGAACAAAAGCGTATTGTTACAAAGCTCGACACCCTCAGCGCTTGCACTGCTTCTGCCCGCACTCACCTCGCCGCAATCGCAAAACTGGTGGAAAAGTACAAGGCTGAGGTGCTCACGCTTGGCGTGCAAGGTGAGCTAACAGTTGAGTGGCGTACTAAGCACGGCGTCATCTGGGGTTTGCCAGAACAACTTAACAAACACGTCCTAGATGTCCGTTACGGCTCTTCTGCTAAGTCATCGAAGACCGGGACCGTCCCCGTTTTGAGAATGGGCAACATCCAGTCTATGGAACTTGATTGGAACAACTTGGTCTATACTGATCGCCCCGAAGAGATCGAGAAATACAAACTCGAACCGGGGGATGTTCTTTTCAATCGAACTAATAGTCCTGAGTTGGTTGGAAAGACGGCGATTTACAGAGGTGACAAGCCAGCAATTTATGCCGGCTATTTGATCCGGATTAAGTGCGCCAAAACGCTGTTGCCAGAGTACCTCAACTACGCGCTCAACAGCTCAATAGGTCGTGCGTATTGCTGGCGCGTGAAATCAGATAGCGTCAACCAGTCAAACATAAATGCCCAAAAACTAAAATCTTTTGAGTTTGTAGTTCCGACCATTGATGAGCAACGGCGAGTTATCGACAAAATAAGAAGCGCTTTCAAAAAGATAGATCGTCTTTCTGCTGAAGCTGAGAAAGCCCTGAGCTTGACAGACAAGTTGGACGAACGCATCCTCGCAAAGGCCTTCGCAGGAGAGCTTGTTTCTCAAGACCCGAATGATGAACCCGCCAGCTTGTTACTTGATCGCATTCGCGAAGCCCGCGCCAAAGAGCCCAAACTCAAAAGACAGCCCAGGAAACCGCGAATGATGAAAAAGAAACCTAAATTGGTGAGTCTTTTGGATAGCTGGCCATCGGAAGGTATGACTTTCGAAGAGCTAAAGGGGAAAGCATCAGGGACATATGAAGAAGTGAAGGAAGAGCTTATGGCCTTGATGATAGGTGACCAGCCGAAGATACGCCAGGAGTTCGATGCAATTCAGAAGAGGATGCGCCTCGTCAAGGTGGCCTCATGAGGCTTGTCCACCTTGAAATAATAGAGGCGTCGAGTTGCGGAGGACTTCTCGATGGCTTCGAGGTGGACCTTTATCGCCCCGCCACCGACACCAACCAAGCATTGCGCCCTTTATGTCTGCTTGGCCCCAATGGATCTGGGAAATCACAGTTTTTGCAGGTTGTCGCAGAGATTTTTCAGGCGGCGTGGCACACGCACAAGCCAAAAGAGGAACGAGCTGAGGCAAATCCCAGACTATTGTTCAAGCTCACTTACGAAACATCGAATGCAGCTGGCACAAACGTACAGCGCGTCAGAATTTCTCGATTGTCAGCAACGAAGGCAGGTGGCCCCGTTCAGATGGAGGTTCACGACGGAGATGACTTCAAAGTAGTCAAAGACACAAACTCGCCCAAATACGGAAAACACCTACCTTCTTGGATAGTTGGATACACATCCGGTGATAACGAAACGCTCAGTCTGCCGTTTGCTGTCAGCCGTTCGGAATATGCAGAAGCGGTGCGGAATGCCGCGATGCCGGACGCAGCGCCAAGAACGACTGTTTCAGACAATCGCCTCCTTTTGATCGACTACAGCACCCACCTTGAAGTACTCATTGCGAACCTCATGATTGGAGAACCGAGCCTGCGATCTGCATTAATCGAACACGCAAAGCTCGAAAATTTGTCGTCATGGCGGTGCATCATTCAGTTGAACCATCCAGGTTCCCCAAATGCGCCAAGCGGCGCAAAGAGTGGTCGAAAGGGCATCCAACTCACTGAAGAGCTCGAGCGATACATTGATCAACTGAAGCGCTGCGCCACTTGCTGGGATTACCAAGAGGACCCAGAAGTATACACGTTTGATTTTTTGGTCGATGATGCATCCCGTGAAGCGTTCAGAGAATTCTGGCAATCCCCAAGTGATTTGTATCGGTCGATCCATAAGCTGGCGATGCTCAATGACCTGATGATCCCTAAGACAGCGCGAACCCGCATCAAGCGCGACATCGAAAAGAGACATTTCGCGGCACGCCTTCCCGAGCCCCAAGAAGAAAGCAAGGTCTTCAGGTTTGAAGAGGTACGTTTCAACAAACTCAACAAAGATGGAAAACCTGAACCTGTGGACTACGTGTCTTTGTCAGATGGTGAGCACCAACAGGCGCAAGTGTTTGGGATGTTTGCAATGATGCGTGATCCCAGAACGCTCTTCTTGTTGGACGAACCGGAATCTCACTTCAATCCGCAATGGCGGGTCAAGTTCATTTCTCGGTTAACGAAACTGCCTGTAGAAGGGTTATTCGATCAGGAGATATTACTCACTTCGCATGCTCCATTTGTTGCCTCTGACCTGACACGTGATCATGTAAGGATCTTCGCAAAGTCTGAAGGTCAGTTGAGAGCATCTAAGCCCGAAATTGAGACGTTTGGAGCGACTTTCGATAGAATATTGGGCCACTGTTTCAGCGTGGAACCTCCTATTTCGCAAGTGGCACGCGAAGAAATTGAGCGGCTAAAATTATTTGGCACTGCAGAAGAAATTGAGAATGCTCTGTCGAGCATCGGAAGCTCTGTCGAACGAGCTTTGCTCGCCGACCGATTATTAAGCCTAAAAAACGATACTTAAAACAATATGTTAGAAACTTATGCCATCGAGGCTACAGAAGAAAACTGGCTGAGCACCTGCATAACCACGGCTATCCTGAGAAGATTAAGACAACTTGACGAAGGCCAAGCGCTTGACGTCTTTCCAGCCGATGTATCGGCAGCGTATAGAGAAACAATCTCACGTTTCAGGGGTATCGTAGAACGTTTCAATAGGCTATCGGAAGCGTTAGCAGGCTTGGATGCGGGAAAAAGGGAAGCGGTTCGAACTTCCATTGAAACACAGAACAAAATACCTGAAATTTTTGAGAGTACTACAGAGTGTATTACCTGCAAAGATACACTACCCGAAATACACGATTTGGCGAAAGAGCTCTTCGAATTTAGCTTTAAAGCCCTTTCAAGTATCAAATCTCCTGGTGTCCAAACCTCAGTTCGTGATGTTCACTTTGAAATTGCTTACAGTCGCCTCTCAAAGAAGTGTTGCCCGTGCTGTGGCATGGAGAGGTTAGAGCCACCCCATCCAGACATACCTAGACCTGACCTCGATCACTACCTCATGGTATCGCAGTATCCGTTCTGCGGAGTAAATTTGAAAAACCTAGTGCCGATGGGGGACAGATGCAATTCGTCCTATAAACTGGCTAAGGATATTCTGTTTGATCAACAGGGAAATCGGCTACCTTGCTACGATCCTTACGGCGACGCTACGGCGCAGTTTTCGCTAACGGGAAGTACCGTCTTGGGCACTCCAGGCGGGGAACCCGTTTGGAATCTGAGCTTGGAGCCTGAAACAGAAAAGACCGCTAACTGGGATCGCATTTTTCGGATAAAGTTGCGTTTGGAACAGAGTCTCAAGGCAGAGTTCACAGGCTGGGCTGAAGACATAGGTGGAATTCTCAAAGGCTTAGGAGTCAACCTGAATGCAGCTGAAGAAGTGTCGGCGGGCCTAATCCGATACCGCGAGATTTGTGGCACAGAAACGCTGTCCGGAATAGGCCGCTTAAAGGCAGAAATAGCCTCCCTGTTCATTCATGACTTAGGATCGGATGAAACGCGCGAACGTACGCATGCATTCCTAAAAGAGACTTGGTCCCAGTGTTGAACCACCGGCAGCGAGTGCTCACTCTATTGCGCGATTTGCAGGATCGTTTTGTTGGTGGTTTCATGTGCGCTGCGAACGGCAAGTTCGACAGGCCGCACTGTAGCATCAATATCGTGGGGTGAGTTTCCACTTTGGGCCGTTCGCAACTTCGTCTACCGTGCAAAAATCAAGAATTCTGAACGCCTGAGTTTTTCTTAAGATAACAATTGCTTGGCGCGTGCGCATGTTGCGTGCATAATTGTTCCATGAAATCTATCGGTTACGCCCGTGTATCGACGTCGGGCCAAACATTGGACGCTCAGCTGGATCAGCTTGGCGCTTTTGGTTGTGAACTGGTTCTTCGAGAAAAAGAGAGTGGGGTTCGAAGCGACCGTCCTGAGCTGCATAGGGCTCTGGACGCACTGAGTTCGGGAGATGTCCTCGTGGTAACGCGCCTTGACAGATTGGCTCGTTCAACACGCGATCTCCTTGAAATTGTCGATATTGTTGAAGCCAAAGGCGCAAAGCTGAAGTCGCTTTCAGATAGTTGGGCGGACACCACTACGCCCACGGGAAAGCTAGTTCTCACGGTTTTAGGCGGGTTGGCGGAATTCGAACGGTCTTTGATCGCCGAACGAACAGCCGAGGGACGGGTGCGTGCGGTGGCCGCCGGTCGCAAGATGGGGCGGCCTTCCAAGCTGTCCCGGTATCAGCGCTCCCAGGTTGTCAAAATGCGCCTCCAAGGCATGAGCAACGCTGAGATAGGGCGTCTGATGGGGGGGTCGCGGTCCACGATATCCCGTGTCGCCTATGAATAGGTCCAAATCAACGCAACATGCATGCAATCATGTATTCTTGTTTTGCGTTTTGAATGCTTCCCACATCTTCAAGAAGAGTTTTTTCTTCGCGCCATGGCTGAAGCCAAACTCTTTGCCCGCGCATTCTGAAAATTCCTCGAAGACAGCTTTGGGAATTCGTACTTGCAGGGGCTTCAATTCGATCGTTTCAGCTCGACTGTCGTTGCTGATCACATCAGTTTGGCTCTGTGCTTTCGGTGGATTTCCCTTCAGGGTTTTTAGCTTCGCAATATTTGTTGTCATTAGGCGACCCTCCTTTCAGCAAGCTCGGTTAGGCGATCAACAATACTCTGCGCCAGATTCGAAGCTTTGCGGTTCAACGTTACATAAGAAGTTTCGGTAATAGCCTTGCCATTGTCGGATGCCGATCCGTAGGCAGTTGAAACCGGAATTTCTCCTTCGAGGACAGAATAACCGGCCTCTTCCAGGTAGCGACGAGCGGCGTCATTTTCACGGGCACTGCCGGTCGTCTTGCACATTGCGAAAGCAATGCGGGGACTGGGAATGCCCTTACGAACAAGACTATGCGCCAGCAAAACGCCGGGGTGTAGATCGTCAACTGTCTGCCCAGTGGGGATCACAACCACGTCGGCAGCTTTGGCCACTTCCAGCGTTTGTTCCGAAGCATTTGGCTTCCCGTCCATGATCAGAGCATCAAATCTAGGCGCATCCGATAAAGCGCTTTTCACAGTCGCAAAGCTCTGAACTTGGATTTCAGGTTCAATATTGCACTCGGCGCGACGCCCCGCCCAGTATGTGCATGTCTGTTGCTGGGTATCCAGATCGGCGATTTTGGTGCGCATGCCACCCTTCTCGAACTCACGAGCAATCATGCGCGATAGTGTTGATTTCCCGACGCCACCTTTCTGGGAAACCAAACCAACGATATATGTCAATTTCTTTGATCTTTTCTTTAATGCTAACATGAATTCACGCAAAGCGCGAAACATGTGCCCATGCTTTGCGCTTAAGCGCCTTGCGTGAATTCATGCAAAGCGCAGTGTGCAAACCTTATGAAATCAATGAATTATGGGTTTAGCGGGATCAGTAGGAAGCAATCCGGCCCTTCGTAGAGGGTGCCTACGTAATGGCGGTCTCCGGCACGTCTGACGCGGAAGATTGAGAAATCCTCTCGTGATCTGAAAAAGCTGATCTCAACTGTGCCGATTTGTTGAGCCAGTGTTGCTTTTGCGTCTCTCAGATTTTCGAAATGTTGGTATTTTGTGTTCATCTGGCTGACCTTTCCGCTTGTTCGAAATGTCCCGTGGAAGGAAAGACGATCGCCCCGCCAGGCACTCGGCTGGTGCGGGCACCTGGCTTGGGGACAGAGAGGCGTCCTTTCAGTTCGAACTGACCAATCGGAAAGGAATGCTTGGGAATGTTACAAACCGGCATTGAACCTTGGTTTGAGCGGCAACACATAAGCTTTACAGATGCTCACCAGATTGAGCAGATACCTCGACGTTTTGTCGAAAAAACTGTATCGCCTGTTAGGCTTCGGTCGATCAGGCGACCTTCCAATCGAAGGGCCGCTCGTTTGAGTGGCCCTATTTATAAAAGAAACAACCCCGCCTTTCGGCAGGGCTGTCCCTTCAAGCTGCTACGGAATGTAGATCGCTTCAGTTCAATAGTTGGCTGGGGCCATTCGATGGCTTTCCACCCAATTCGCAAATGCAACGCGGTCGATGTAAACCCGATTAGAGATTTTCACGATCGCGAAGAGAAGCCCGTTCGTCTCCGCATTGAAGATATACCAACGGAGCTTTTGCTCAGTCAGAAAAGGGGTTTCGCTCACAAGCTGTTTGACAGTCCGCAGGTCCTCATAGCTAGCTTTCATTGCATAGCACCTTGTTCTATAAGAAGAAGAAAAGATAACTATCCCGACCGAGCTTATAGATTTTCCGCTTTCAGGCAAGCCTGCATGCTTGGCGCAACACATGCTTGCATGCTTTCACCCAGGCATGAATGTGTGAATGCATGAGCGTTGGCGGGTTGCATGGTCTATTGGGAGGTGTTGAGAGGAAGTGCCCCTAAACTGCCCCTAAACCCAAAATCTGACCCTGACCCAGAAAACCAAAAAAGCCCTTAAGTCTTTGCGACTTAAGGGCTTTTTATGGCTCCGGCGGTAGGGATCGAACCTACGACCAATTGATTAACAGTCAACTGCTCTACCGCTGAGCTACGCCGGAACGGTTTGTGCCGTATAGCGCCCTCCGGATTGGGCGTCCAGAGGGCGGGTGGCAATTTTCTGAAAAAAGTTCAGCGGCCGGTGCCGGCAAAGACTGCCTGGGCTGAAAGCGGCCCTTGGGGCAGGGTCAAACCGCGGCCCGTCAGGTCCACGAGATGGGCAAAAACATTGCGCTCGGCAGCCTTTAGCAGGGAGGCCGGCGTCTCGGTGTAAATCTGCCGGGCCAGATCAGCGGCCGTGGCCGGGGCCCGGGCAAGGGCCTCGAGAATGGCGGCCTCGCGGGAGCACCTGTGCGCAATCAACCAGTCGAGACGGGCAGCAGGATCCAGGACAGGGGCGCCATGGCCGGGATGGAAGACGCGCCACTGGCGCTGGCGCAGGCGGCGGCAGGAGGCCATAAAATCTGTCAGATCGCCATCCGGCGGCGACACCAGCGAGCTGGCCCAGCCCATGACGTGGTCGGCGGTGAAACAGGCATCGCCCCAGGCCAGTGCAATATGGTTGCCCAGATGCCCGGGGGTGTGGATCACGTCCAGCTGCCAGCCGTCTCCCTGGATGGTTTCACCGTCTTCAACGGTGATATCCGGGGCAAATCCGGTGTCTATGCCTTCGCCGCCCCCGGCCAGGCCGTTCGCCGCGAGGTGAGACATCACCGCGCTGCGTCCCGCTTCCGGCCCGCCAAAGGCATAGACCGGTGCGCCGGTGGCCCGGCTCAGCCCGCGCGCAAGCGGCGAATGGTCCAGGTGGCTGTGGGTCACGATGATATGAGTGATCTGCTGACCGGGCTGCACGGCAGCCAGAATCGCCGCCAGATGAACCTGTGAGTCCGGCCCCGGATCAATCACGGCAAGCCCGGCAGTGCCCAGCAGGTAGGTATTGGTGCCGCGGTACGTCATCGGCGAGGGATTCGGCGCCAGGATACGGCGCAGGCCCGGCTCCAGGCCCTCGGCAGACCCGGCTGGCGGATTAAAATCATCTGGTGCTTGCATAATCTTGCTCCGCTGCTGTTTTCCAGCCTGTGTTTTCCGGACCTGTGCGCGCCCGGAGCGTCTTCCTTCTTTCCCAAGCGCCCTATAGGCTTAGCCCATGTTCTTCAAATGGCTCAAACGATATATGCCGCGCAGCCTCTATGCCCGTGCGGCACTGATCCTGGTGGTGCCCATCGTGGCGCTGCAGATCGTGGTCTCTGTCGTCTTTATCAAACGCGATCTGGAGGATGTGACGGTGCAGATGACCGCCACCATCCAGCGGGAGCTGGAGCTGCTGCGCCAGGTTGCCGACGGGACGCCGGACCAGGCGTCAGCGCTGGCGCAGATGGCGCCGCTGCTGCAGCCATTGAACATGCAGGCGCGCTATCTGGCGCCGGGAGCGCCGCTGCCGGAGGATCAGTTCAGCCTGATTGAGTTCTCCGGCCGGGTGGTGCGCGAGGAGCTGGAAAAGACCCTGCCGGGGTTCCTGGCGGCGCGGTTTCCCGCAGACCGGACGGTGCAGGTTTACTTCGGCACCCGGCATGGGTTGATGGAATTGAGTTTCGACCGCCGCCGCCTGACAGCTGCGGCGCCGCATCAGCTGATTGTCACCATGCTGCTGTTCGGCTTCTTGATGATGCTGATTTCCTTTCTCTACATGCGCAACCAGCTGCGCCCGATCAAGCGGCTGGCCAATGCGGCAGAGGCGTTCGGCAGGGGGCGGGCGGTGCCTTATTCTCCTGCCGGCGCGATGGAGGTGCGGGCAGCAGGCAGCGCCTTCCTGGACATGCGGGCGCGGATCGAACGGCAGATCGAGCAGCGCACCCTGATGCTGTCCGGTGTCAGCCATGATCTGCGCACGCCGCTCACCCGGATGAAGCTGGAGCTGGCCATGCTGGATGAGGAGGACGCGGCGCCGATGCTGCGTGACGTCGATGAAATGCAGGCGCTGCTGGACGCGTTCCTGGATTTCTCCCGCGGTGCAGCAGTCAGCGAGCCGGAGCAGGTGGACCCTCAGGAGCTTGTCCGCACCATCGTCGGCGACTGGCAGCGCCAGGAGAAACTTGTCACGCTGGGGGAAATGACTGGCGCGGGCGAGGTCATGCTGCGGCGCCAGCCGATGCGCAGGGCAGTGGAAAATCTGATCTCCAACGCGGTGCGCTATGGCTCCCGGGCGCGGGTGTCTGTGGCGGTGACGGACCGTTCAATGCGGATCCGGGTGGAAGATGACGGCCCGGGCATACCCGCAGAACAGCGCGGCGATGCAATCCGCCCCTTTACCCGGCTGGACCCGGCGCGCAACCAGAACCGCGGGTCTGGCGTCGGCCTGGGACTGGCAATCGTGGCCGACATTGCGCGCGCCCACGGCGGCACCCTGCGGCTGGGTGAAAGCACCGATCTGGGCGGGCTGAAAGCGGATATCGTGATTGCCCGCTAGGCCCGGTGCGGGCCGGATCAGGGTGTTGCGCGGCAGCGGTGAGCGGCGCACGCTGCCTTTGCCGGATCTTCTTACTTTGCGGTTATAACTCTGTCCCCGGGCAGCTTGTTCTGGACTGAAACTCTGTTGGGAGACCTTTCATGCCTCAGATTGATCCTTTCTCCAGCCACCGCCGCGGGTTGGAAAGCCCTGCCACCCACCATCTGGCGATCACGCCGCAGGATGGTGTCGACCTGCCGGTCCGGCCGCGGGTTTTGCGGGTGCTGAGCTCGGGCGACTTGTCTTTGCGGGATGAGGCCGGAACCGTCATCACCTATTCCGTGTCAGCGGGCGATGTGATCGGCCTTTCCGTCGCGGGGGTCGAAGCGACCGGCACAACCGCAACCGTGGCGGGGTGGTACTGATGCCGCGTCCGGTCCATCCAATCTGCAGCGGGGAGGTGGCGCCGCCACAGCCACGGAGCAGGATAGGGAGTGGCGTTTTGGTAGGCCCGGCAGGATTCGAACCTGCAACCAAAGCGTTATGAGCGCTCTGCTCTAACCGTTGAGCTACAGGCCCGCCATTGGTTTTTGGTTAGGAAATGAGGCAGGCGAGGTCAAGCGGTGATTGCGGGCAGGAAGGCTGAATTTTCCTGGCGGCTTTTGGCGGGACGTTCAGCCTGGACATATTGGCCTGCCGGTCAGGCCGGCAGCGGTTTGAAAATGCGCTCTGGAAACCCGCCCGGTATGACCCCGGGGGCTAGGATAGATTCCCTTGTTTCCTTCTGATGCGCCTTGCGCTAAAGGCTGCGCAACCGAGTTGAAGGAGCCAAGTGATGACCAGCGGCAAGAACGGCCTGACCTATGCAGACGCAGGTGTGGACATTGATGCGGGCAACGCCCTGGTCGACCGGATCAAGCCGGCCGCCAAGCGCACCAACCGCTCTGGCGTGGCCAGCGGCCTGGGCGGATTTGGCGCCCTGTTCGATCTGAAGGCTGCCGGTTACAGCGACCCGATCCTGGTGGGCGCCACCGATGGTGTCGGCACCAAGCTGCGGATCGCCATCGACACCGGTGTGGTGGACGGCGTTGGCATCGACCTGGTGGCGATGTGCGTCAATGACCTGGTCTGCCAGGGCGCGGAACCGCTGTTCTTCCTGGATTACTTTGCGACCGGCAAACTGGAAACCGATGTCGCTGCCCGCATCATCGAAGGCATCGCCGAGGGCTGCGTGCGCTCTGGCTGCGCGCTGATCGGTGGCGAGACTGCGGAGATGCCGGGCATGTACCCGGAAGGTGATTTTGACCTCGCAGGCTTTGCCGTAGGCGCGATGGAGCGCGGCACCGCGCTGCCCGATGGCGTGGCAGAGGGCGACGTTCTGCTGGGGCTGGCGTCCGACGGCGTGCACTCCAACGGTTATTCGCTGGTGCGCAAGCTGGTGGAGGTCTCGGGCCTTGGCTGGGACGCGGACTGTCCGTTTGGCGAAGGGTCGCTGGGCGCTGCGCTGCTGACCCCGACGCGCCTGTATGTGAAGCAGTGCCTGGCCGCGGTGCGGGCAGGGGGTGTGCATGCGCTGGCCCATATCACCGGCGGCGGCCTGACCGAGAACCTGCCGAGGGTGCTGCCCGAGGGGCTGGGCGCCGATATCGACCTCAATGCCTGGGACCTGCCACCCGTGTTTAAGTGGATGGCGGAAACCGGCGGCATTGCCGAGGCGGAAATGCTGAAGACCTTCAACTGCGGCATCGGCATGATCCTGTCGGTCTCCGCCGACCGTGCGGATGAGCTGGTGCAGGTGCTTGAAGCGGAGGGTGAAACCGTGTCCCGCCTGGGCACCGTCACTGCTGGCGAGGGCATGCGCTACGCGGGCAAGCTGCTGTGAGCCACAGACGGGTTGCCATCCTGATCTCCGGCGGCGGCTCCAACATGGTGTCGCTGCTTGAGAGCATGACCGGGGATCATCCGGCGCGCCCCTGCTTGGTTTTGTCCAACACCTCTGATGCGGGCGGACTGGCCAAGGCGGCTGCGGCGGGCGTGGCAACGGCTGTTGTGGACCACCGGCCGTTCGGGGGCGATCGCGAAGCGTTTGAGGCAGAGCTGGTAAAACCCATTCTCGATGCAGGCGCGGATATTGTCTGCCTGGCCGGGTTCATGCGGGTGCTGACAGCAGGCTTCGTGTCGCAATTCGAGGGGCGGATGCTGAATATCCACCCGTCGCTTTTGCCCAAGTACAAGGGCCTGCACACCCATGCCCGTGCGCTGGAGGCCGGTGACGCAGAGCATGGCTGCACCGTGCATGAGGTCACCCCGCTGCTGGATGACGGCCCTATTCTGGGCCAGGCGCGGGTGCCGGTGCTGGCGGGCGACACGCCAGAAGTGCTTGCCGCGCGGGTTCTGGTTGAGGAGCACAAGCTCTATCCGGCGGTGCTGCGCCGCTTTGCCGCGGGAGATAAGACGCCGGTTCAGCTGGGCTGAGGCCCGGCTGTTTGCATTGCCCGGGACATGCGCGTATCACGTTCCGGCCCACATGAGATTGAAAAGCCGTAGTTGATGAAAACTCTGACCACCACCGAAGACCTGCAGGCCTTTTGCGAAACCGCAGCACAGCACCCCTACGTCACGGTGGATACCGAGTTTCTGCGGGAGCGGACTTATTATTCCAAGCTCTGCCTGATTCAGCTGGCCTATGCCGGGGATGGGGAAAACGACGCGGTCCTGGTCGATCCGCTGGCCGGCGGCATTTCGCTTGAGCCGCTTTATGCTCTGTTCCGCAATGAGAATGTGGTCAAAGTGTTCCACGCCGCGCGGCAGGACCTGGAGATCTTCTGGGTTGATGCGCAGGTCTTTCCGAAACCGCTGTTCGATACCCAGGTGGCAGCAATGGTCTGCGGCTTTGGCGAACAGGCAGGTTACGAGACCCTGGTGCGCAAGATCGTCAAGCAGGGTCTGGACAAGACCTCGCGCTTTACCGACTGGTCGCGCCGCCCCCTCAGCGAAGCACAGAAGACCTATGCACTGGCGGATGTGACCCACCTGCGCAAGATCTATGAGTTCCTGGCGGCTGAGCTGAAAAAGAGCGGCCGCGCCCATTGGGTGACGGAGGAGCTGCAGGTGCTGACCGATCCGGCAACCTATGATATCCGGCCCGAAGATGCCTGGAAACGGGTGAAGACACGGACCAATTCCGGCAAGTTCCTGGCCGTGGTGCGTGAGCTGGCGGCCTTCCGTGAGATCTATGCGCAGACTAACAACGTGCCCCGCAACCGGGTGTTCAAGGATGACGCGCTGGTGGAGCTGGCCTCGACAAAACCGCGCAGCACAAGTGAGCTGGGCAGCTCCCGTCTGCTGCTGCGCGAGGCGCGGAAAGGGGCCATCGCAGAAGGCATCCTGCAGGCGGTTGCCAAGGGCGTTGCCTGCGCGCCGGAAAATCATCCCAAGATGGACCGCAGCAAGGAGAAGCTGCAGGTGAACCCGGCGCTGGCTGACCTTTTGCGGGTGCTGCTGAAAGCAAAGACCGAGGCGGAGGGTGTCGCCGCCAAGCTGATTGCCCCCAGCGCTGATCTGGACGCCATAGCAGCGGGGCTGCGTGATGTTCCGGCCCTCAGCGGTTGGCGCCGCGAGGTGTTTGGGGCTGATGCGCTGCGCCTGTGCGAGGGAAAGATCGGTCTTGCTGCCAAGGGCCAGGATGTGAAGGTGGTTGAGCTCTAGCTCTGTGCTGGAGCTGGACCTGGAAGCAGAGACGCCCGCATCCGCGGGCGTTTTCTTTTTCAGCTTGATTTTCCCGGGGTCACCGGCGGCGGCTTTCCCGCGCGTTTTCAGCGCCGTTCACGCGCACGGTGCGAATGCCCTCCAGATCCTGGTTGCTGACCGTGTAGGCGGCATGGATGGTGCGGCTGAACTCGCTGCCGGTGGCGGTCCTGAATTCCGGGTAAACAACGCGGAAGTCAAAGGCCAGGACCTCGTCTTCGGCGCTTTCAACCGGGCGCAGCTCGACTTCATAGGCACCCTGGCGGCTGGCGACCGCGGTGGCATAGATGATCGCGCCGGAAGCTGTCCGCTCAATCCGCATGTCAGAGATCCGGCTGGCCAGAACCGTCAGGTCTTTGGGTTCCGGGCGGGCAAAGACGCCGCGGGGATTGCTGTCCTGCGGCAGCAGCGGATTCACATTCTCCGCCGCTGCGGTTTCGACCGGTTCGGAGCTGCCGAACCAGTTGGACGGGTTGAGCCGCGAGTCTTTCCAGCCGCAACCCGCCAGCACCAGCGCGCCGGCCAATGTGATCGCCAATGATTTCTGCATCTGTTCCCGCCCCAAACAAATTTCTTTGCAACGGATTACCCGATTGGGGGCGGCTTGAAAAGCGGTTGAAAAGGAACGGGCAGGGCCTTAGGTGCTGATTTGTCCGCAGCTGAGTGTTTGAGGAAGACCGAACCATGGCCACCGCCGCCTTTGAAGAGATCGTGGAAGACTTCGAGTTCATGGAGGACTGGGAAGACCGCTACCGCCATGTGATTGATCTGGGCAAGGCGATGGAGCCGCTGGATGAGGCGCTGAAGGTTCCCGCGACCAAGGTGGACGGCTGCGCCAGCCAGGTATGGCTTCACGCCACGATCGAAGGCGGCGCGTTCCGCTTTGACGGGGATAGCGACGCGATGATCGTGCGCGGGCTGATCGCGGTGCTGCGCTGTCTTTATAACGGGCTGAGCCTGGCCGATGTCACGGCTGTGGATGCCAAGGCAGAACTGGGCCGCCTGGGGCTGAACGAGCACCTGTCTTCGCAGCGCTCCAACGGTTTGCGGGCAATGATCGAGCGGATCCGCGAAACCGCGATGGCCCAGGCCTGAGGCGGGCGGGCCCTGAGGCAGGCGGGGGGGGGGGGGGGGGGACGAATTCCCCCCGCGAGGTCCTGGAAAGAGGAAAAAAGAACCACAATAA
>NZ_JBSWYB010000028.1:0-59681 GCF_056160905.1 Leisingera sp. ABD4_442
GTGCCGGGCCCACGCCCGCCGGACGTCCGGCCGTGGGCCAGGGGACTGTGCGGGCGCGGGAGAGCCTCGGAAGAGCTTCGCGAGGGCCGGGTGCTGTCAAAAACCAGCCTGCTGCTGACGCGGTGTTGTCAGCAGCGGGAGGATAGACAGGCCTTCTGCAAGAGGAGGGCCTGGCCGTGGCACCGTTCAATTTTCCACCGCGCGCGGCAGGCATTTGCCTGGTTGTTCTCTCGGCGGCGGTATTCAGCACCGCGGGTATCTTCACCCGTTCCGTCGCTGCCGCCACCTGGGTGATACTTTTCTGGCGCGGGCTGGCAGCGGCCGGGTTTACCTTGGCCTGGCTAGCCGCCCGGCGGGAGCTTGCCGTTGAGGTCCGTGCCTTTGACAGCCGGGCCTGGCTGATTGCTGTGATGGGGGCTGCAGGCAGTGCCGCCTTCATCCCGGCCTTCAAGCTGAGCAGCGTCGCCAATGTGGCTCTGATCTATGCCGCGGCGCCTTTTGCCGCCGCTGCTCTGGCCTGGCTGGTGCTGCGTGAGCGGCCCGCCGCCCGGGTTATGCTGGCCAGTGCCGCAGCACTGGGCGGGGTGGCTATCATCGTTTCCGGCTCAGCCGGGCAGGGCAGCCTGGCGGGCGACGGTCTGGCGCTGTTCATGACGCTGATGATGGCGGCGATCATGACCGCCTACCGCAGGTGGCCGGATGTGACGGCCGCGCTGCCCAATGCGGTCTCCTCGCTCTTGCTGCTGCCGGTGGCTGCACTCTGCGCGCCTGTGGCAGAGGTGCCAGCGGGAGAATTGCCGGTGCTGGTGCTGTTCGGGCTGGTATTCGCCGTCGCCTCTGTGACCCTGTGCGAGGGCGCGCGGCGGCTGCCTGCGCCGGAAACTGCGCTCTTGTCAGCATTGGAGACGCCGCTGGCGCCGCTGCTGGCCTTTCTGATCCTGGCCGAACGGCCCAGCCTGCAGGCCATGGCAGGCGGGGCGGTTATTTTTGTGGCCGTGCTGTGGTCGCAGAGGCCTGCGCGGAAGGCGGCTGAGCCTACTGCTTGTCCGTAACGTTCTCCTTGAAGGCGACCTCAAAGGCGGCTTGTTTTTCGGCGCTGGCCTCGGTCTGGTAGTTGGCTTTCCACTCGGCCATGGTCATGCCGTAGTAGGCTTCGCGGGCCTCGGTCTTGTCCATTTCGATGCCGCGCTCATTTGCGGCCTCCTGATACCAGCGGGCCAGGCAGTTGCGGCAGAAGCCGGCCATGTTCATCAGGTCGATGTTCTGCACGTCGGTGCGGTCTTCCATCAGGTGCTTCTGCAGGCGGCGGAAGGCGGCGGCCTGGATCTCGATCTCGGTTTGCTTGTCCATGGCGGTGGCTCCGGAGTTGTCTTGCGTTCCCGCAGGCCTAGCAGCCGCGGCGGAGGCGGGCAATGGCAAGGCGGCGTCAGACCAGCTGCAGCGCGATCCACGGCCCCAGCGCGGTGGCGAAGATCACGATCTTGTAGGTGCCAAGCCAGCGGTAAACCGTCAGGCTGACATCTGTCGGCGCCAGTCCGAACATCCGGCCATGCAGCCGGGCCACCCAATCCTGTAACAGCATCAGCAGGATGGCGGAGAGGGTGAACAGGCCAAGGTGCAGGATGGTCAGCCAGCCGAAAAAGGCGGAGAGAGTGTCTTGGGCCATGGCGGCTCCTTTCCCGTATCTGCCCCGCGTTTCCGTTACAGATATGGGGATGCCGTACCGGTTCTGCAACTTCTGGCCGCCGTTTCCCGATGCGGGAAACGGCAGGAGGAGGCAGGGTTAGAGACCGGAGGCGTCCAGCGCCTTGGGCAAAACGAGGGCCAGCCGTTCGGCCCACTCATGCTGGCCCTTGTGCTCGGCAATCAGGTCATTGCGCAGCTCGATCAGCGTGTTGGGGCGGCCCGGTTTGGTGGCGTGGGTCTCAATCGCATCGCCGGGCAGGTAGCCGGTGTAGGGTTCATTGACGCCGACACACAGATCGCCGCGGCGGTTCAGTTCGTCCACCACAAAAGGCGAGAACCGCTCGCCCTCGGGGAACAGGATGCCGATCTCCCAAGGCCGTGGCGGCCGGCCGCGCAGCTGGCGGGTGAAGCTGTGCACCGAGATGATCACGGTGCGGGGGCGTTCGGCCAGCCTTGCCAGCGCCCGGTGGTAGGGGCGGTAGCAGGCCTCCAGCCGCTCCTTCAGCTCTGCCTCGCCCGCGTGGCGGTTGGCGGGGATGATGGTGCCGTCATAAAGCTTCATCAAAAGCGTCGGGTCGTCCTCGCCGCGGTTCGGGTCGATCACCAGGCGGGAGAAATTGGAGGCCACCACCGGCGCGTCCAGCATCTCGCCCAAGAGTTTCGACACCTCATAGGCGCCGACGTCATAGGCGATGTGGCGTTCCATGTCCTCGCGGGGCAGCCCAAGGTCGCCGCCGCCGGCAAATTCCGGCACGTGGTTGGTTGCGTGGTCGCAGGTAATCAGCCAGCGGGCGGGACGGTCTTCGCCGTGAACAAAAAAGGGTGTGTATGTCATGAGCCTGATATGTTTTGCCGCAAGCTGTTTACGGGAGTTGCGGCAGAATGGGAATTGGGGGATAAGCACCTCAAACGCTGTTTGCGGTAACAGAAATTCGGGCCGGAGGAGAGACCCCCAATGAAACGTTCGCGCAATGTGAAGATTGTCGCCACTTTGGGGCCGGCGTCCGAGACCTATGACACCATCCGCGCCCTGCATGAGGCCGGCGCCGATGTGTTCCGGCTGAACATGTCGCACGGCAGCCATCCGGAGATCGCCGAGAAGCACCGGATCATCCGCCAGGTGGAGCAGGATCTGGACAGCCCGATTGCCATTCTGGCCGACCTGCAAGGACCGAAACTGCGGGTGGGCGTCTTTGCCAACGGCGAGGAAGAACTGGCGGAGGGCGCCAGGTTCCGCCTCGATCTGGATGAGGGGGAGGGCGATGCCAGCCGCGTGTGCCTGCCGCATCCCGAGATCTTCCAGGCGCTGGAGCCGGGTGCGCATCTGCTGGTGAACGACGGCAAGATCCGGCTGGTGGTGGATGATTGCGGCGAGGATTTTGCCGATTGCACGGTGGAGACCGGCGGCACCATCTCGAACCGCAAGGGGGTGAATGTGCCCGACGTGGTGCTGCCGCTGGCGGCGCTGTCAGAGAAGGACCGGGCGGACCTGGAGTTTGTCTGCTCCCTGGGGGTCGACTGGCTGGCGCTGTCTTTCGTGCAGCGGGCCAAGGACGTGTTCGAGGCGCGGGCGCTGGCGGATGGCCGCGCTGCGGTGCTGTCGAAGATCGAGAAGCCGCAGGCGGTGGAGGATTTCGAGGCCATCCTGGATGCCTCTGACGGCATCATGGTGGCGCGCGGCGACCTTGGCGTCGAGCTGCCGGTGGCAGCGGTGCCGCCGATCCAGAAACGGCTGGTGCGCAAGTGCCGGGCAGCCGCCAAGCCGGTGATCGTGGCGACCCAGATGCTGGAAAGCATGATCGAAAGCCCGATGCCGACCCGGGCCGAGGTCTCGGATGTGGCCAC
Source organism: Leisingera sp. ABD4_442 (assembly GCF_056160905.1). Taxonomy (NCBI): domain Bacteria; kingdom Pseudomonadati; phylum Pseudomonadota; class Alphaproteobacteria; order Rhodobacterales; family Roseobacteraceae; genus Leisingera; species Leisingera sp. ABD4_442. The sequence continues at coordinate 3,532 of NZ_JBSWYB010000028.1, forward strand.
CGCCATCTACGAGGGCACCGACGCCATCATGCTGAGCGCCGAAAGCGCGGCCGGCCAGTATCCCATCGAGGCGGTGCAGACCATGGACAAGGTCGCCACCGAAGTGGAGGCCGACCCGACCTATACCCAGATCATCACCGCCTCGCGCTCGGCCAAGGGCACCACCGTGGCCGACGGCATCGTGGCGGCGGCGCGGGAGATTGCCGAGAAGACGGAAATCAAGGCGATCTGCTGCTTCACCCAGTCCGGCACGACTGCGCTGCTGACGGCACGGGAACGCCCCGGCGTGCCGATCATCGCCATGACCCCGGTCAGCGCGACGGCGCGGCGGCTCTGTCTGAGCTGGGGCTGCAAATGTGTGATGACCCCGGAGCTGGACCGCTTCAAGGGCGCGGTGGTCAGTGCGGCCCGCGCCGCGCGAGCGGGCGGCTATGCCGGGGAAAGCGATCAGATCGTGGTGACTGCCGGCGTGCCGTTCAACGTGCCCGGCACCACCAATATCCTGCGCATCGCCCCTTGCGACGAGCGGTTGATCTACAGCACCGACCCGGAATAACCTGACCTCACGGATATGTGAGGTAAGAGCAGCATGAATACCGATCTTCCGCTGATTGCGGGGCTGGTGATTGCCGGGTTTTCGGTGCCGTCGATCCTGTCGGCCTTCAGCGAACGGCGCCCGCCGCGGGCATCGGTGCTGACTATCCTGATCGCCATCGGGCTGATCACCTATGCGGTGGTGATGAAGCCCGGCGGCTATGCGGTGAGCGAAATCCCGGATGCGTTTTTCCGGGTTCTTGGGCAGCTTCTGTAGAGAATCTGCTTGCCCATCCTGCCAGCATTGCTTAAAGGGCAGCTCTGTTCCGCGCGGCCGGCCGTCGAGGCATGCCGAGTCGCGCGTCTAGCGAACCCGCATTGAAGGAGACGGAAATGCCCAAGATGAAGACAAAGTCGAGCGCCAAAAAGCGCTTCAAGGTGACAGCAACTGGCAAGGTCGTTGCAGGTCAGGCCGGCAAGCGCCACGGCATGATCAAACGCCACAAGAAATTCATCCGCGACGCCCGCGGCACCACCACCCTGTCCGCACCGGACGCAAAGATCGTCAAGGGCTTCATGCCCTACGACCGCTAAGAGGAGATCTGAGATATGTCCCGCGTTAAAGGTGGTACCACAACTCACGCCCGTCACAAGAAGGTCATCAAGGCAGCCAAAGGTTACTACGGCCGCCGCAAGAACACCTTCAAGGTTGCCCGTCAGGCCGTCGACAAGGCGAACCAGTACGCAACCCGCGACCGTAAGAACCGCAAGCGCAACTTCCGCGCGCTGTGGATCCAGCGTATCAACGCTGCTGTGCGTTCGCACGACGAAGCGCTGACCTACTCCCGCTTCATCAACGGCCTGAACCTGGCCGGCATCGAAGTGGACCGCAAAGTTCTGGCCGACCTGGCCGTGCACGAGCCCGAAGCCTTCGGTGCAATCGTCCGCCAGGCACAGGACGCGCTGGCAGCCTAAGGCTTCCGGAGAAGTCCGAATTCAGAGAAGGCCGTCCCGGTTGGGGCGGCCTTTTTCTGTTGGAGCTATGGGGCTTTGGCTGAAGGACCGGATTTGCAGCGCTGCTTTTGCCTGCATTGCGAAGAGGCTAAGTGCTGGGCGCAGCCTGCACCGCGCCCACGCGGATTGCCCCGGCCTCGTCCAGAACGGCAAACATTCCGGTTTCCAGCTCTTCCACGCTGCAGGTCAAAATGGGAAACTCCGGATAACCCAGTTCCCGGCCGACGATGACGGCCATCGCAATGATGATGTCTTCGCTGCCCAGCAGGATCGCCCGCGGCGGTTTGCCGTGCATCATCAGGTCCATCAGGTACTGGCTGGAGGAAGATGAACCGGTGATGCTGGGGATCGCTACAACCTTGCCTTCGATGCACTCGCCGAATTGCGGGTGGTCCGGGTCGGCGATTTGCGAGGTTCTGGCATCCAGCCCGCCCCAGAAGCAGATCGGGGCGTCCAGCTTGAGCACTTCGCCTTTGGCGGTTCCAGGAACCAGCACCTTGGTATCCGTGATGATCATCCCCATAGCGTGCTGTCCTGTTCTGCAACGCCAGTAACTGCGGCGGCCACGCATTCCCGCAAGGAGCCATAGATGACGTCGTGATTGACGGTGGATTTGCTGTAGTGCGCGAATTTCCCCGAGTTCGTCATCAGCACGCCTGACGTCTGCCGCAAAATCGGTGTCACCACCACGCAGGTGCCGATGACAAATGTACCGCCGGCCGCTTCGATCAGCTGCCGCTCTCCGGTCTGTGTCAGAGCCGCATAAACGTCGTGCCGGGTGCAGACGTAGACGGGTTTCGAAAAGCTCTTGCCCGCGCAAAGCTTGGCCAGCGCCTGGCATTCCTCCAGCGAGAAATGAGGGCTGCCGAGGGCGACACAATCGATTTTGCTGCCGGCGGCCGAGGTCAGGGACATGCGCACCTGCTGCAGTTCCTGCAGTGTGGGGCGCAGGATCTGTTGCGGCTGGCGGCCGCCAAAGGCGTCATCCTCGGTTGCGGCTTCGGGGGTGGTGCCGATGATGTGGAACAGGGCAACGGATCCGGCGGCAGCAGTGGCGGCGGCCATTGCCTTGAGCCAGTCCTCGGGAAGGCCAGGCGGAATGCCTTGAAACGCCGCAATGCTGTTGCCTGCGGTCTGCCCCAGCCAGGTACCAAGCACCGGATAGAAGGTCTCCTCTGCGAAGAGGGCATCCGGCACATGCGACAGATCCACAAGCACCGTTGCCAGCCGGTTTTCAGCAAGGTGCAGCCCCACGTACGGCGCCCGCCCGGTGATTGCGGCGCAGATGTCGAAGAAATCGCCATAGCGGTTGGTGCGGGCGCCGAGGATGGAGTTCGCAAAGACAATGGCATTGCTTTCCGCCCAAGCGACCTGCTCGCCTTTTGCGGGACGGAAACCGGCCTGATAGGGCGCACAGGTCCAGCTCGGTTTGCAGCCCATGTCCGTATAGGCTTTCATCAGCCGCCCGGCCATATCCTTGCCGCGGGCGGAATGCCGGATCAGACCCGGATTGACCAGATCCAGCGCGCCGACGTTCAGGGAGGACGGGACTGCGGTCTTGCCGCCGAGATCGCGCAGTTTCTCGGCGAAATGCACGCCCGCGTCAGAAAAATACACGCAACCGTCAATATGGGCGTGTGAAATGGGGATCAGCGAGGAAGCCCCCATCAGGCGCCCGGTTTCCATCACGACGCGCATCGCCATCGAGACCGCAGGCGGTGCAGCGTCAGAGGCCATGTATGTTTCTTCGCTGGTCAGATGCATCACGTCCCCCGCTGACTTGGCTGGCTTCATTCAATAGGCTGCTGAGCGCGTTGCCAATTGAAACTAAGTCATGGGGCCATGAGGCCTTCGAATGGCCGGGTTGAAGGCGCTCCCCTCACCACATCCGGCTTTTTGCGTATTCCGCGTAGCCTGCGTCATAGGCTTCTGCCTCGAAACTCTCTTCTTGCTCCTTCAGGAACTGGCCCGCAGTGGGGACGGCGGGGCGTTCGGCTTCCGGGTCCCACAGGCGGGAGCGCATCAGCGCCTTGGCGCATTGGAAGTAAAGTTCCTCCACCGTGATCACCGCGACGGTGGCGGGCAGCAGCGACTTGCGGGCGAACTGGGCGCGCAGGCTCTCGTCTGCCGTCAGGACGGCGGTGCCGTTCACCCGCACTACGTTGTTGCAGCCGGGCACCATGAACATCAGGCTGACGCGGCTGTCGCGGACGATATTGCGCAGGCTGTCGATGCGGTTGTTGCCGCGCCAGTCGGGCAGCCAGAGCGTCCGGTCGTCGGCGATATGCACCACCGGGCCGTCATCGCCGCGCGGGCTGGCGTCGGTGCCCTCGGGGCCGATGGTGGAGAGAACCAGAAACCGCGCCGCGCTGATCCAGCTGCGGTAAAGCGGCGTCAGATGGGCCGAAACCTTGGTCAGCGACTGCGGCACCGGGGGGCCGTAGATTTGTTCAAGCGCGCCGGTGCTGGTGATTGTCTGCATGGGTGTCCCTCCTGTGGGTTGCGTTTTAGCTTGCCCTTTCGTGGCAATGGGGCCAGTTTTCAGGCAAATGGGCCAAACTGCAGATATCCGCCGGTGCAGGGAAACCTCGTCTGATGCGGTGCAAAAGCTGCCGCATGGGGTCGTGTCCTATGCGCGGACCTATCAGGATGGTTATGTCTCTGCCTGGCACGATCATCCGCGCCATCAGCTGGTCTATGCGGTGGCGGGATTGATGATGGCGGAGGCGGACGGCACCAGCTGGGCGGTGCCTGCAGGATCGGGGCTGATCGTTCCGGCGGGGATGGCGCATGAGATCCGGATGGCCGGAGAGGTGCAGCTTCAATCGCTGTATGTTCACCCGCGCGAGGCTGGGGCCGCAGCAATGGCACAGTGCCGGGCGGTCACCGTGGAGCCGCTGCTGGCGGGGCTGATCGCGGCGCTCTGCGGCATGAACAACCCCTGGCCGCTGCCGCCGCGGGCGCATCACCTGAGCCAGCTGATCCTGATTGAGCTGGGCGCGGCGCGAAAGACGCCGCTGGCACTTCCTTATCCGGCGGATGCCCGGCTGCGGCGGGTCTGCGATGCGCTGATGGCGGAACCCGGCAGCGGCCAGACGCTGGACCACTGGGCGGCGCTGGCCGGGATGAGCCGCCGCAGCTTCACCCGCAGATTTCAGCAGCAAACCGGTCTCAGCTTCGGCGGCTGGCGGGACCGGCTGCGCTGTCAGATCGCGCTGCGGGCCGGTGCCCGGGGAGAGGCTCTGGACCGGGTGGCGCAAAGACTCGGCTATGCCAGCCGGCAATCACTGCAGGGGATGATGCGGCGGCTGGTTTGACGGGCTGAAGGCCAACCGGGGTGTTACAGGCTTTTGCCGTCGAAGATCTCCGATGGCAGATGCAGGGCGTTGACCTCGCCGATACATCCCAGATTGACGCGGAAGGTGCCGGGCGAAAGGCGCGGTTCCACGAATGTATGGATGCCGCAGGTGCCGCAGAAATGGTGCCGCGCCGCCATCGTGCCGAACCGGTAGGTCTTCAATGCCTCACAGCCTGCGGTGACTTCCATATATTCATGAGGCACTTTGAACGGGGTCAGATAGGCGGTTTTGCGGATGCAGATCGAACAGTCGCATTGCATTGCGCTGGTGATCTCCGGCGCACGGAAGGAGAAGCGGACAGCGCCGCAATGGCAGCTGCCTGAATAGGCTTTCATGGCTTGCCTCTTTGGGTTTGGGGAATGCGGCAAGTTTGACTGGCAGCCAAGGCGCCGGCAAGCGTTTTACGAGGTTTTGATGCTGGCCGGCCTCAGGCGGCGATCCCGTGCGGGCCGTGGCGGATGATGGCCCATTGGCCATAGCTGTCGTCCAGGTCCAGCTTGATCGCAGCATTGGACTTGGTGGAGGCGCTGCCGATTTCTGCCAGAGTGAACTCGATCCCGCCGGGGATGTCGATGCGCACCCGGTGCTCGCCGCCGCCGTGCGGGGCCTGGATCGGGCGGCCGGTTGAGGTGACCAGCCCTTCGATATCCAGCCTGGCGGTGCGGTTTTCTATGTCAACTTCGTAGTCAATCCGCTTGACCAGTGTCTCGTGGACGGTGTCGCACATGGCGCGGAACACCCACCAGTGGGTGGCTTCCTCATCAGTTTCGCCGCCCATGAACACGGTTTCAATCGCCGCGCGCTGGGCGTCGGTGGTCCGGTCGTCGATGATTGCCTGCAGTGCGCCCTTGCCTTCGAAAACCGGGCCGGGCCAGGCATAGAACAGGGCGGCGCGGGTGCCTGCCAGATCGGTCGCGCCGAAATGGCCCTTGTCGATATGGATCACCTCGAACCCGGTGCAGTCTCCGTGGGTGGGCAGATCCTCGAACTGGCAGGGGCAGCCGTAATTGCAGTTGCAGTTCCCGAAGCTGCGGCCTTCGATATACCAATCCACATGTGCCATGGCTGTCACCTCCGGTTATCTGCTGAAAGGAATTCCGGAAGTGTACCACAAAACAACCGCAAATTCAGCGGGCGGGCCCGGAGCCGGCTGGGCCCCGGGCGCTGCGGCATTAGGCCGGGATGATCTGCTGATCCATCTGCTTGTCTTTGACACGGTCGCTTTCGACCAGCTTCTGCAGGGCCGGGCGGGACAGAACCCGCTGCCGGTAGGCCTCCAAATTCGGATAGGTGCTGTGATCCAGGCGGGCGTTGCCGGACAGTACAAAGAACCAGGCCAGATAGGCATCCGCGGCGCAAAAACGCTCTCCCAGCAGGAAGGGGCGGTCCGCCAGATGGTCCTCCAGCAGTTGGAACCGCAGTGGTGCCAGCTCGCGCACGCGGTCCTTCACCGCGTCAGTGGCCTCCTGGTAGAACACCACCCGGAACAACCCCTTGTGCAGTTCCGTGGCGCAGAAATTGGTCCAGCGCAGCAGCTGGAAATAGTCTGGGTCTTGCGGACCCACCCGGAACTCCGGGTTCTGCGATTGCGACTGGATCCACATCAGCACGGTGGCGGTTTCGGTGATGCGGGTGCCGTCCTCCAGCTCCAGCACCGAGACCTGGCCCAGCGGGTTCACGTCATAGAGCGAGCCGCCGGCCTCCAGTTCCTTGGTGCGCAGGTTCAGATAGGCGATGTCCAGCGGCACCCCGCCCTCGGCGGCAGCAAAGCGGGCAGCGAGGGAGCAGGTGAGTGGGGCGTGGTAAAGCGTGGTCATTCAGGCAGTCTCACTCAGGGGTAGGCGGAAACAAGGGAATCGGTGGTCACAATAGCGGCATAGGCAAAGCCAAGCGCCGACATATAGGCTTTGTGCACGTCTGCGGCGGCGATGGTTGCGCCGTTGAACTCCAGATCGCGGGAGGAGCAGGCGTCCTCGACCACGGTGACCGCATAACCATAGTCAGCGGCGGCGCGGGCGGCGGCGTCGATGCACATGTGGCTCATGTCGCCGGCAATGGTGACATCGGTGATGCCGTTCTCGTCCAGCAGCTGTTTCAGATTGGTTTCGCGGAATGCATTCACATGGTGCTTGAGCACGGTGGGCTCGCCGTCTGCGGGCTGCATCGAGGCATGGATCTGCGCGCCCTCGCTGCCGGGAGCAAAGAAGGGGGCGTCGTCAGAGGTGAATTCGTGATGCACATGGACGATCAATTGGCCCATGGCGCGGGCCTGGTCCAGCAGGCGCCGGGCATTGGCGGCAGAGGCCTCGATCCCGTGCAGCTCCCATTTGCCGCCGGGGAAATAGTCGTTCTGGATGTCGATCAGGATCAATGCGGATTTGGTCATTTGGATCTCTGTTTCCTTGGATGCTGGGTTGGTATAGGCCCTCGGCGTGCCCAGATGTGATTGGCGGAAATGACATAAAGCGGGTTCAATCAGACAAATGGCATCGGATACAGAGATACGGATCGGGCTGGCGGCCTATCCTTGCGCGCAGCGGGCGGCGGTGCTGGGCTTGCAGGACTTGCTGCAGGCCTCCAGCGGGATGCAGCAGGCAGCGCGGGGGCTGAGGGTTGAGATTGTCGAGGCGTTTGAAGGTGATGACCGGTTTGACGCGGTGATCCTGCCGCCCTGCCTGGGGCCGCGGCCGGAAGGGGCGGCACTGGCCGCGGTCTCAGCCTGGGTGGCGCGGCAGCACGGGGGCGGGGCGCTGGTCTGTTCGATCTGCGCCGGGGCCTTTCCGCTGGCGGAGACGGGATTGCTGGACGGGCGCCAGGCGACCACCCATTGGGCCTTGGCGCCGGCCTTTGCCCAGGCTTATCCGCAAGTGCAGCTGCAGGCCGAGCGGCTGCTGATCGACGATGGCGACGTGATCACCGCAGGCGGGCTGATGGCCTGGACCGACCTTGGCTTGCGGCTGGTGGCGCGGTTCCTAGGGCTGGCGGTGATGCTGGAAACCGCGCGGTTCTTTCTGATCGACCCGGGCGGGCGCGAGCAGAGCTACTACAACCTGTTCGCCCCGGACCTCAGCCATGGCGACGCCCCGGTGCTGAAGGCGCAGCACTGGCTGCAGGCGCACTACGCTGAGGGGGTAACAGTGCCGCAGATGGCGGCGGCGGCCGGGCTGGAGGAGCGCACCTTCCTGCGCCGCTTTCAGGCCGCCACCGGGCTGAAGCCCTCGCAATACCTGCAGCAGCTGCGCGTCGCCAAGGCGCGGGAGCGGCTGGAGCTGTCAACTGCCAGCATTGAGAGCATTGCGATGGAAGCGGGCTATCTGGACGTCTCCGCCTTCCGCAAGCTGTTCCAGCGGATTGTCGGCCTGTCGCCGAGTGAATACCGCAAGCGGTTTGCGCCGGCACGGGGGTGAATTCGCAGAGCCTTTTGTGGGCAGAGGATAAATACTCAGGTATCAGGAAGTTGAAGACAGGCAGCGTATCAAGCTGATGAAGATTTCAATTCCGGGTGGCTCTGAAAATGTACAAAGACCAGGTTTCTGAAGCGCAGTTTGAACTTGCCGCTGAAATGGCAGGTTATGTGTTGCTCAGGCTCACGCGGTTTTTCTCGCAGCTCGATTTTGACGACTGGAAGGACATTGTGTCCGGCGAGGAGGGCGCGAAAAACGAGAGCGGGGCGTATGATGGCGTCGCGCAGTTCAGCGGCCTTGCTGGCGCGCTCATTTGGGCAAATGTTGCAGCATACAGCCGCGCGGCCTGGGTGCTGGAGCAGTTGGGGATAGTCATCAGGCACAGAGAAACCGCTTTTTTCAAAGCGGCTGTGCCGTGTGGCAAAATCCGGCAGCACTTGCTGGAAAGCCGCACTCTCGGAGCGGAAGAGTTCGAATACATGGTCTACGCCTTCTTTGGGTGCGAAACCCAGGATGAATGGGGCGCAGCCAGTTTGGAGGGTCCGGACGGGCCGATGGCGTCTTCGGTGGTTGAGCTGGACCCTGGCTTTGCGCAGCTTTGCAAGAACGCAGGGTTGATCGGGAAAACGGAGGGGCAATGGGCCTGGACACCGCTTATGGAGCGCTGCATGTCACCCATTGAATCTGGGGTTAGCGTTCCGGGATTCTTCAGCCGTTCCGTGTCTTCAGACTGGGAGGCAATGCTGGTTTAGGCAAGCATGGCCAAGTCCTGTCTTTGCCCAAGACTATGCTTGCCGAAACTCCTTTGCCGCCTGCAACACACCCAGCAGCGCATCCGCCTTGGCCCTCTTGCTTTCAGCGGCCCTTGTGGTAGCAGGGCACAAGCACAATTCGAGGGGCCGTCATGGACGATCTTAAAGCCAAATACCTGGGTCAGATTGCGGATGCTGCGGATGAAGCCGCGCTGGAGGCGATCCGCGTGGCTGCCGTGGGCAAAAAGGGCGAAGTGGCGCTGAAGATGCGCGAGCTGGGCAAGATGACCCCGGAAGAGCGCCAGGTGGCTGGCCCCGCGCTGAACGCGCTGAAGGATGAGATCAACTCGGCCCTGGCCGCCAAGAAGGCCGGCCTGGAAGATGCAGCACTTGATGAACGCCTGCGCACCGAATGGCTGGACGTGACTCTGCCGTCGCGCCCCACCCGCCAGGGTTCGCTGCATCCGATCAGCCAGGTGCAGGAAGAGATCACCGCGATCTTTGCCGAGCTGGGTTTCTCCGTCGCCGAAGGGCCGCGGATCGATACAGACTGGTACAACTTCGATGCGCTGAATATCCCCGGCCACCACCCGGCGCGCGCCGAGATGGACACGTTCTATATGCACCGTGCCGAAGGCGACGACCGGCCGCCGCATGTGCTGCGCACCCATACTTCGCCGGTGCAGATCCGCTCGATGGAGAAGATGGGCGCGCCGCTGCGCATCATCTGCCCGGGCGGTGTCTACCGTGCCGACTATGACCAGACCCACACGCCAATGTTCCACCAGGTCGAAGGCCTGGCGCTGGACAAGGACATCTCGATGGCGAACCTCAAGTGGGTGCTGGAGGAGTTCGTCAAATCCTTCTTTGAGGTGGACGACGTTGAGCTGCGCTTCCGCGCCTCGCATTTCCCCTTCACCGAGCCGTCCGCCGAAGTTGACATCCGCTGCTCCTGGGAAGACGGCACGCTGAAGATCGGCGAAGGCGACGACTGGATGGAAATCCTCGGCTCCGGCATGGTGCACCCCAAGGTGATCGCGGCCGGCGGTATCGACCCGGAGATTTATCAGGGCTTTGCCTTCGGCATCGGCATCGACCGTCTGGCGATGCTGAAATACGGCATCCCCGACCTGCGCGCCTTCTTCGACAGCGACCTGCGCTGGCTGCGCCACTACGGCTTCCAGAGCCTCGACATGCCGGCGCTGCATGGCGGTTTGAGCAGGTAAACCTAAGTTGAAGGGTATTGCTCAAAATGCACTTGTTACCGCCATCGTCGCCGCTGTCGTCGGTGGCGTGTTCACACTTGCTCCTATAGCGTACGACTGGGTTACCAAGCGCCAATTGATAACCTATGATACGGTGTCTTCTGGTGTATTGAATGCAGATACCGACAAACAAATTTATTTTATCGACGTAAGTAACGAAGGTTCGAGCGAGGTCGAGAGCGTAGAAATAAACTATAAGCTTGATGGCAATAATATTGCCGACTTCACACTAGATACTCCCTTTGGAGTTAAAACTGAGCATGTTGTTTCTGGTAGTGAAGTTACAGTTCAAGTAGGAGAGCTTAACCCCAGCGAGTCTGTGCGATTTGCCTTTCTTGCTGAGGGTGATCTTAGCGGCGAAGAAGGGGTACTTTCTATCCGCGCGCGCGGTCTTTCGTCGGACAAAATTGTTGAACGGACCGACGAGGCTGACGGCCTTTTAGGGTTTTTAGATTCCCCGTTTGATACCTTTGTGCTGCTTATGGGCTACGCGGCGGTAGTTATGTTTGTTCTAAAGTTGAAAGGCTGGCGAAGAGGTGGTGGAGGCCAATATCTGGACCGTGATGTTGAGCTTCGGTATATTAGGCTCCTGTGTGGAGAAGCGCCTGAACTAAAGAGTGTCGATACCAGCAATATTACCTACGCAGGTTTTTCCGACGTTGTTTATTTGTCAGTATTTAACGGGAACTTGAGCAAGGAAGTCGGACTGAAAGCGTTAGGCTGCTTGTCGCGGTGTCAAATGGCAAGTGAAAGCAAGGCGACTGTAGAACGCCATATTTCTCAGCTTCTGGGCGAGGAGGCAGACGAATTTGTTCGCAGCTGCAACGAACGTAGCGAAGATGAGCGTGGTGATTTTGAGAAGATTTTTGCGTCTACAATTGCGAGTTGACGGTTCTTTTCGCGATGTTTTGTGAATTTCAGTAGCGGTTGAACTAGATCGACAGCGCGGAACAAGGCCGAGAGGCCGCCGCGCCATCGCCTGACCGCCCGCACGGGCAGGCGATTGGGGGAGCCAAGCGCACCAGCTGGAGGTCGTACGGACGTGGCCGGCATAAATTGCCAAACATCCCTGTCGGATCGCCTCCCCGCGGTCAGGCGATGGCGCGGCTTGTCCACCCACAGCCCCACAAACATGTGACGTGACACTTGGGGCTCCTTGGCTAGGCTCGGGCAGATGATCCGAGCAGCGCTTTCCCTTTCCGCCGCCCTTCTGTGGGCCACCTCCGCCGCCGCCATGGGGCCGTGGCAGGCCTCTGACTGCCATGGCGAGACAGCCTGCCAGTTGGAAGACCGTTCCTATCACGTGATGGAGCCGGAGGGGTGGGACGGGGTCTCAGCCCTGCCGGTGCTCTTGCATTTCCACGGCTGGGCGCGGACCGGGGTCAATGCGCAGCGGAGCGACCGGGTGGGGGCCTCGACCAAGCGGCGCGGGGTGCTGCTGGTGACGCCGAACGGGCGGCGCAAGACCTGGGACTTCTGGACGGCCCAGACGGAGGACGTGGAATTTGCCAACCAGGTGCTGGAGGATGTGGCCAAGCGCTACCCGCTTGATATGGATAAGATTTACGTCTCTGGCTACTCCTATGGCTCGGCCATGGCCTGGCGGTATGCCTGTCAGAGCGGCAACCATGTGGCGGCGCTGCTGGGGATTGCCGGGGCGTTTCCGCCGGGCGAAACCTGCCCCGAGGCGCCGCGCGAGGTGCGCCATGTGCATGGGGTGAGCGATACGGTTATGCCCTTTCCGAATGACCGACTTGGGGCCGAAACCGTGCCGATGGGGCTGTGGCGCGCCCGGCTGAATTGCGGCGCGGGCCGCGGGACCGGCGACTGGCAAGTGGTGGAGTTCCTAACGCTCTCGCGCAAGGAGTGGCGCGATTGCAGCGCGGGGCAGGTGGTTCTGGACATCCATCCCGGCGGTCACTTCATCCCGCATGGCTGGATCGGGCGGCAATTGGATGAGCTTTTGGGGCGCACTCCCAGCTATCCGTGACCACGGGGGCAGCGGACCCTTGAACCTTGGCGCATTCTTTGCCATTGCCTCAGGTCAAACACGCATGTCTGCCAAGGGGTCCCCGACCGATGAAATTCACGCTTTCCTGGCTGAAAGACCACCTCGACACCGACGCCTCGGTGGAAGAGATCACTGATGCCCTGACCGATCTGGGCCTTGAGGTCGAAGGGGTCGTCAATCCGGCGGACGCGCTGAAGGACTTCAAGCTTGGCTATGTGAAGCACGCCGAGAAGCACCCGGACGCCGACAAGCTGCGGGTCTGCAAGGTAGACACCGACGAGGGCGAGCTGCAGATCATCTGCGGCGCGCCGAACGCGCGTGAAGGCATCACCGTGGTGGTCTGCAAGCCGGGCATGTATATCCCCGGCCTCGACATCACCATTGGCGTCGGCAAGATCCGTGGCGTTGAGAGCTTCGGCATGATGGCCTCCGAGCGCGAGCTGGAGCTGTCGGAAGAGCATGACGGCATCATCGAGCTGCCCTCGGGCGAGGTTGGCGACAGTTTTGTCGATTGGCTGGCGGAGAACGATCCGGCCAAGGTCGACCCGGTGATCGAGATCGCGATCACCCCGAACCGCCCCGATGCGCTGGGCGTCTATGGCATCGCCCGCGATCTGGCGGCACGGGGCCTCGGCACCCTCAAGACCCGCGCGTTTGAGGCGATCCCGGGCGATTTCGCCAGCCCGGTCAAGGTCACCATCGACGCCGACACGCTGGACGGTTGCCCGCTGTTTGCGGGCCGGGTGATCAAGGGCGTGAAGAACGGCCCTAGCCCGCAGTGGCTGCAGGACCGGCTGAAGGCGATCGGCTTGCGCCCGATTTCGGCGCTGGTGGACATCACCAACTTCTTCACCTTCGACCAGAACCGCCCGCTGCATGTGTTCGACGCGGCCAAGGTCGCAGGCGACCTGCGGGTGCACCGTGCCCAGGGCGGCGAAACGCTGAAGGCGCTGGACGAGAAGGAATACACCTTCGGCGCCGGCCAGATGGTGATTTCCGACGCCAACGGCCCCGAAAGCATCGGCGGCATCATGGGCGGCGAGGAGACCGGCTGCACCGAGGAAACCGTGGATGTGTTCCTGGAAAGCGCGTTCTGGGATCACGTGCAGATTGCCATGGCGGGCCGGGCGCTGAAAATCAACTCCGACGCACGCTACCGCTTTGAGCGCGGCGTCGACCCTGAATACACCATCGAGGGCCTGCACCGGGCGACCCAGATGATCCTGGACCTTTGCGGCGGCGAGCCGTCGGAGGTGGTGATTGCGGGCGATGTGCCGGATCATTCGCGCGCCTACAAGCTGGATGCCGACCGGGTGCAGTCGCTGGTGGGGATGGAGATCCCGGAAAGCGATCAGCGCCAGACCCTGACCCGCCTCGGCTTCCGCCTGGAGGGCAGCATGGCGCATGTGCCGAGCTGGCGTCCGGACGTGCAGGGCGAGGCTGATCTGGTAGAAGAGGTCGCGCGGATTGCCTCGCTGACCAAGCTGCAGGGCAAGCCGCTGCCGCGCCTGACCGATGGCATCCCGAAACCGGTGATGACGCCGCAGCAGCGCCGCCAGCAGATGGCGCGCCGCACCTGCGCCAGCCTCGGCTATAACGAGGTCGTCAGCTACAGCTTCATCGACAAGGCCTCCGCCGCGCTGTTCGGCGGCGGTGATGATGCCACCATGCTGGCCAACCCGATCTCTTCCGAAATGTCGCACATGCGCCCTGACTTGCTGGCGGGCCTGCTGCAGGCCGCAGCCCGCAACCAGGCGCGCGGCTACATGGATCTGGCGCTATTTGAGGCAGGCCCTGCCTTCACCGGCGGCGAGCCGGGCGAGCAGGTGAACCAGATTGCGGGCCTCTTGGTGGGCCGCACCGGGCCGAAGGACGTGCATGGCGCTTCGCGCGCGGTGGATCTTTATGATGCCAAGGCCGACATCGAGGCGGTTCTGGCTGCCATTGGCGCCCCGGCCAAGGTGCAGGTGTTGCGCGACGGCGCTGCCTGGTGGCACCCGGGCCGCCACGGCCGCATCTGCCTGGGCCCGAAAAAGACCCTGGGCGTCTTTGGTGAGCTGCATCCCAAGGTTCTGAAAGAGATGGGCATCAAGGGCGCCGCTGTCGCCTTCACCATCTGGCCGGATGAAATTCCGCTGCCGCGCAAATCCTCTGCCACCCGCCCGGCGCTGGCAATCAGCGATCTGCAGGCGGTGGAGCGGGACTTTGCCTTTGTGGTCGACGACAGCGTCGAAGCACTGACCCTGGTCAATGCTGCTGCGGGTGCCGACAAGGCGCTGATCGAAGACGTGCGAGTCTTTGACGAGTTCATCGGCGGCAGCCTGGGTGAGGGCAAGAAATCGCTGGCGATCACCGTGCGGCTGCAGCCCAGCGACAAGACGCTGAAGGAAAAGGACATCGAAGCGGTGAGCGACAAGATCATCGCCAAGGTGACCAAGGCAACCGGCGGCACTCTGCGCGGGTAACGGCTGGCCCAAGGCTTTTGAGAAAAAGCCTTGGCAAAAGTTTTGAGGAAAACTTTTGGGCGGCTTCCGGTTCCGGGGCCGCCCTTTTCCTTTGCGGCGGCGGTTCAGAACCGCATCTTCAGCCCAGTCAGGTAATCGGCCAGAATGTCGAACACCAGGCGGATGCGGCGGCTGGTATGCAGCTCGCGATGGGTGGCCAGCCACAACGGGAACTCCAGCGTTGGCAGATCTTCCAGGTCCAGCGGCTCAACATCCGGGCTTTTGCGGGCGATGGCGTCCAGCATCGGCACGATGCCGAACCCCTGCCGCACCAGTTCCCAAGCCGCCAGGCCGCTGGTTGAACCAACAGGGAAGTTGTCTTCGCTCAGCCGGATGCCGAGCGGTTCCATGTAGCCGAGGAACTGGGGAATATCGCCGAAGGACACGAAGTCATGGGTGCTGAGGTCGGCGCGGCAGCGCGGGGTTCCGCGACGCTCCAGATAGCTGCGGGCGGCATAAAAGCGGGCGGTGGTGTCCTGCATCTTGCGGGCGATCAGGTCCGGCTGCTCCGGACGGACGTGGCGGACGGCGATATCGGCCTCGCGCCGCTGCAGGTCGCGGATATCATCCGCGGCAACAATCTCAATCCGCAGCCGCGGCGCCTGCTGGCGCAGCCGCTCCAGCACCCCGGGCAGGATATGGGCCGAGATGCCGTCGCTGGCGGTGATGCGCACCAGCCCTTCGATGGTCTGAGCCTGGCCGGTCGCGGCAAGGGCCAGCCTGTCGGCGGCCTCGCCCATCCTGCGGCTGTGGGCCAGCAGCTCCCGCCCCGCTTCGGTCAGGGCCAGCGACCGGCCCAGCCGTTCAAACAGCAGTACGCCCAGCTCCTCCTCCAGTGCGGCCACCTGGCGCGACAATGTCGGCTGGGTGAGGCCAAGCTTGCGCGCTGCTGCTGACAGAGAACCTGTTTCAGCGGTGGCAAAGAAGGCGCGGATATGGTTCCAGTCAGGGCTCATCATGCAAATACGTATATCAACACTGCGGATTTCGGCAATTTATCTGTGGTTCTTGCATGGGTAAGGTTTGGCCAGCCAAGGAGACCTGCGATGACCGCCGACGCCCGCTTTTGGAACAAGATCGCCCCGAAATACGCCAAGTCCAAGATCCGCGACATGGACGCCTACCGCTATGCGCTGGAACGGACGCGGTCCTATCTCAAGGCGGATGATACCGTGCTGGAACTGGGCTGCGGCACCGGCTCCACCGCCATTGAGCTGGCGCGCGGTGTCTCCAAGATCGTCGCAACTGATCTGTCTGAGGCGATGCTGGAGGTGGGCCGCGAGCGGGCCTGGGATGCAGGTGCTGGCAATGTCGAGTTTCAATGCTGCAGCGCCGGGCAGGCGCCTGAGGGGCCGTTTGACGCGGTGCTGGCGCATAACCTGCTGCACCTGCTGCCGGACTTGGCAGAGGTTCTGGACGGCGTCGCCGAGCGGCTGCGGCCCGGCGGGCTTTTCATCTCCAAGACCCCCTGTTTGGGCGAGATGCGGGGCAGCTGGAAATACTGGCTGTTTTCGGCGGCCATTCCGCTGATGCGGCTGGCGGGCAAGGCGCCAAGCTACGTGGACTTCATCGGCATCCGCAGGCTGGAGGCGGCAGTGCAGAAGGCCGGGTTTGAGATCATCGAGACCGGCAACTACCCGGCCGATACCCCCGGGCGCTACCTGGTGGCGCGGCGGCGCTGAGTTTTGCCTTTGCGGCTTCCGCGCTAGGTAACGGGGTGGAGGCTGAGATGTTTGAAGACCGGATGTCTGCCGGACTTCAGCTGGCCAAGGAACTGGCTGAACTGCCGATGACAGACCCTGTG
The DNA here is from genome assembly GCF_056160905.1 of Leisingera sp. ABD4_442. Classification (NCBI taxonomy): domain Bacteria; kingdom Pseudomonadati; phylum Pseudomonadota; class Alphaproteobacteria; order Rhodobacterales; family Roseobacteraceae; genus Leisingera; species Leisingera sp. ABD4_442. Next base: position 20,179 of record NZ_JBSWYB010000028.1, read on the forward strand.
GTGCTGGCGCTGCCGCGGGGCGGGGCGCCTGTGGCCCTGCCGGTTGCGCAAGCCTTGCACGCGCCCATGGACCTGATCCTGATCCGCAAGATCGGCATGCCCTCCAACCCGGAACTGGCTGCAGGGGCTTTGGCCGAGGGCAGCAATCCCATATTCAACGGCGCGCTGCTGAAGGCCACGGGCATGAGGCCAGAAGATTTTGCCCCTCAGGTTGCCCAGGCTCGGGAAGAGAACGCCGCCCGCCGCGCCCGCTATCTGCAAGGGCGCGATCCGATTGTGCTGGAAGGGCGCACGGTGATTGTGGTGGACGACGGGATTGCTACCGGCGCCACCTTCATGGCAGCGCATTTCTGGCTGCAGGAGCGTAAGCCCGCCGGGGTGATCCTGGCTGTGCCGGTTGCACCGCCAGAAGCGGTGGACGAACTGCGCCCCTTGGTGGATACTCTGGTCTGTTTGCTGAGCCCCAGGGAGTTCTGGGCGGTCGGCGCACATTACAGGGATTTTACGCAAACCAGCGATGACGAGGTCATGGCCGCCTTGGCCGCGGCCCCGGAAGCTGGCGCAGGAAAGGACAAGACGTGGCATTGAATGTTTATCTCTCGGGCGAGATTCACACAGACTGGCGGGAACAGATCGTTGAGGGTGCAAAAGGGCTGGAGGTGAGCTTCAGCGCACCGGTGACGGATCACGGCGCCAGCGACGACTGCGGCGTGGCGGTGCTGGGCGCTGAGGAGAACAAGTACTGGCACGACCACAAGGGCGCGATGGTCAATGCGATCCGCACCCGCAAGGGGATTGCGGATGCCGATGTTGTGGTGGTGCGCTTTGGCGACAAGTACAAGCAGTGGAACGCGGCCTTTGACGCGGGCTATGCCGCGGCGCTGGGCAAGTCGATCATTGTCCTGAGCCCGCCGGAGCATCAGCACGCCTTGAAAGAGGTGCATGCCGCCGCGCTCGCGGTAGCAGAGGAGCCGCGCCAGGTGGTCGAAATCCTCACCTATGTGCTGACCGGCAAGCTGCCTGAATGACCGCTCCCACGCTGGAGACAGAACGGCTGATCCTGCGCCCGCACCGGGTGCAGGATTTCGGGGTTGTGGCGGCGCTTTGGGCGGAGCCGGAGGTGGTGCGGTTCATCTCCGGCACGCCGTCGACGTCAGAGGAAAGCTGGACCCGGCTGCTGCGCTACATCGGCCATTGGCAGGCGCTGGGCTATGGCTATTGGGCCGTGACCCTGCGGGACAGCGGGCAGTTCATCGGCGAGGTGGGCTTTGCCGACTACCAGCGCAGCATGGAGCCGCCGCTGGCCGGTGTGCCGGAAGCGGGCTGGGTGCTGGCACCTGAAGTGCACGGGCAGGGGATTGCGACAGAGGCGGTTAGCCGTATCCACGATTGGGCGGCGGAGATGACGGACTGGGCGGAAACCGCTTGTATCTTTGATCCCAGCCATACCGCGTCGCACAGGGTGGCGCGCAAGATGGGCTATGCACCTGTGGGGGAGGCGCTCTACAGGGGCAGCCCGGCGCTGGTGATGAAACGGGGCATCCTGCGGACCTGAAACGGGATGCTCCCGCCCGGCTTCGGCCCTGGCAGGCCTTAGCCCGTTGGGCGTAGCGCCGCGCAGGGCGCGGCGGACCCGCCAGGCTGCTGGGTTGGCCTGCCGGTTGAAAGAGGTGAGGCGCGCCGGCGGTTTGCGCAGGATTTGCGTTTTCGGGATCCTTGCAACGGTTCGTTAACACGGCGGCGGTTATCTGGTGGCGATACGCACGACATTTGGAATGCCTCCTGCCGTTTCCGGAAAAGGCGGCACCAGGAAAAGACCATGACAAACCGCCGCAGACCTGCCTTGCAAATCACCCCGCTGTCCGAGGACGAGGGCCTGTTCAAGCGCGAGGTGCGCGATGTGGAGGTGGAGCTGGTGCCGGTCTTCAGCCGCAACAACCGCGGCGATCTGGTGGTGAAGGGCATTGTCAAACCGGACGCAGAGGTGGAAGTGGTCTTTGCCGGCCGCCGCACCCGGGACGCGGCGGCGCTGATGGAGGTGATGAAGAAGGTCCGGGCCCAGGGGCTGCGGTCGGCTGTGAACGGGCATGAGGCCATGCTGCAGGTCCGGCGCCTGCGGCTGCCGCTCAAGGTGCGGGGCACCTGGCGGCTGCGGTTTGTCGCGGATGAGTCCGGCTGGGATCTCAAGACCTATCAGCTGCTGGCCGCGCAATGGGCTTTTACCGGGCTGGACGGGCAGACCGTCGTGTCGGGGCGCCCGCCGGAGCGGCGGCAGAACCCGGTGCAGCACCGCGCGCGGGAGGCCCGCGCCCGCAACGCCGCGATCCGCGCCATGCAGGCGGCACGGGCCGAGTGACCGCTTGAGGGCGCAACAGGAAAACGCCCCGCCAAAGGCGGGGCGCCGGGCCCAACGGGATGAGGCCTGCCAGGGCCGAAGCCGGGCGGGAGCGTCTCAGCCTGCTTTCTTGATTTCCACCGAATGCGGGTAGGGGATGGAAATGCCCTTGGCGTCAAAGGCTTCCTTAACCCCTTGGGTCAGGGCGAATTTCACTTCCCAGTAATCAGCCGCCTGGCACCAGACCCGGGCAGTCAGATCGACTGAGCTGTCGCCCAGGTTGGTCACGCGGACCCAGGGCTCCGGGTCCTGCAGCACCCGGGTGTCGGCATTTGCCTGTTCCAGGATGATAGCCTTGGCCGCTTCGGCGCTGTCGCCGTAGTCGATGCCGAACACCATATCGACCCGGCGGGTGTCGTGATGCGAGAAATTGGTGATGATCGAGCCCCAGGCCTGGCCGTTCGGCACGATAATCTGCACATTGTCAGGGGTGGCCAGCTCCGTCACGAAGAGGTTCACATCCTTCACCGTGCCGGCGGTGCCGCCGATGTCCACATACTGGCCGATCTTATAGGGGCGGAACAGGATCAGCATGAAGCCTGCCGCCAGATCGCTGAGCGTGCCCTGCAGCGCCAGGCCGATGGCCAGGGTGGCGGCACCCAGCATCGCGACCAGGCTGGTGGCCTGAATGCCGAAGATGCCGAGGATTGCAACCAGCACCACGGCCAGCAGAACCCAGCGGATCACGCTGGCAGCGAAATTTCCCAGCGTCGGGTCGATTTGCGGTGTCTTGTTGATACGGCTGCGCACCGCGCCGCTGATCCATCCGGTGGCTATCCAGCCCAGCACGAGCACCACCAGCGCCTTGGCGCCGCTCACCACCAGGGGCCAATAGGCGCCGGCCTGTTCTATCACTTGTTCCATTTCCGCTGTTCCTGTCGCTCTGATGTTCTGCGCTTGAATGTCCTTCAACCGTGCGGCTGTGGCAATAGCACGCAGCGGGGAAAGATTCGGTGCGTGCGGCTCAACCTGCAGGGGAGGGTCGGGGCAAGCCCGGCAGCTATACTGGCGGCGCGGCACAGCGATGGGACGCACAAGCGGTATCAGGTTTTCAGAACGCAAAACTATCGTAAAAGTGGTGGCCTCCCGCTGCTTTCCCGTTGAATGCGTTATTGGGGTGCGCGATCAATCAAGAAGATTTGATCTCCAGGGATTGGTTAAAGATGACTATTCAGGAAACGCTTGATGCGCCCGGCGGCGCAGGCACCACCTATGCAATTACAACTTCGGAAGATTTCCACGGCTCCCTTTCCAGTGATTACGATGAAGATTGGATCCGCGCCCAGCTGGATGCAAATTACGGCTATGTGTTCCGGGTCACCGGCGATGGTACGGCGACGAGCATTTCGGAGGCCTATCTGGCGCTGAGAAATCCGAACGGCGACCAGATTGCTACGCACAACAGTTCGAACTCAACTGCGATTGTCTATACGACAACGATCTCTTCGGGCACATACTTTGCCCAGGTCGGCTATGATGGCTCGCGCTACTATGGTGAAGCGGGCAGCTATAATGTTGAACTGATCCGCGAGATCGCAACCGGTCTTGGCACCCGGGAAACCCTGCTGGTGGATGAGATCCAGAACAGCACGCTTGAGCACAACTACGACGAAGACTGGTTCCGGATGGAGCTGGAGGCGAACTATGGCTATGTGGTGAAACTGACTGGGGACGGCTCCGCGACCAGTATTTCCGAAGCCTATCTGGTGCTGAACCAGGCCAATGGCGACCAGGTCGCCTATTCCAACAGCAGCAGCGCAACTGCGATTGTTTCGACAACGACAGCATCGGCCGGGACCTATTACGCCCAGGTAGGTTATGAATCCTCCGCTTACAGAGGCGAAGCCGGCAGCTATAATGTCGAGCTGATCCGGGAGATCGCAACCGGCCTTGGCACCCGCGAAAGCCTGGATGTGGGCGAGATCCGAAACAGCAGCATCGAATACGACTATGACGAAGACTGGTTCCGGATGGAACTGGAGGCGAATTACGGCTATGTCGTCAAGCTGACCGGGGACGGGTCTGCGACCAGCATTTCCAATGCCTATCTGGCGCTGAAGCAGACAAACGGCGACCAGATTACCTATCACGACAGCAGCAACGCCTCGGCGCTTGTCTCCCTCACCACGACGTCTGCAGGAACCTACTATGCCCAGGTTGGGGATGACAGCTACCGCTACAACGGCCAGGCGGGCAGCTACAATGTTGAGCTGATCCGGGAAATCGCCTCTGGCATCGGCACGCGCGAAAGCCTGACGATGGGTGAAACCGAGAACAGCACAATCGAACATTCGCGCGACAGCGACTGGTTTGCGGTCGAACTGAAGCGGGGCGAGACCTATACTTTCCGCCTGGCAAGCGACGGCGCGGCGACCGGGATCACCTCGGCCGCGCTTGGTGTGCACAGCCAGAACGGCGATGAGCTGATCACCAGCAACAGCGGTGATGCCTCTGTGTCCATCTACTACGAGGCCACCTATACCGGGGTGCATTACCTGCGCGCGGGCTCGACCTCTTACTACCAAGGCGGTCCGGGGACCTATGACATCTCTGCCTATTCGGACATGCCCGACAGCTATGACAGCAGCGCTGATGGCGTTCTCGGGAAATTCACCCGCAGCGCGGTTGATTTCGAGGACGATCTGGACGGGTTCTCCTACAACCTGAGAGGCGGGCAAACCTATGACGTGTTTGTCTCCGGCGCGGGGCTGCAAGACGGCGTGTCCAAGGCGCGGGCGGAGTACTGGGACTACGGCAGCACCCCGGAAAGCATCCTGTCGTCCAGATCCGACACGATGATGGAAAGCTTCACTGCAACCTATGATGATGAATTCCATTTCTTCGTCGGAAACTCCGCAGGCGATCAGCGCGGCACCGGCAGCTACAGCTTTGCGGTGCTGGAATCCTGGTCCGGAAATGAAAACGCCAATGTGCTGAGAGGATCAGGCAGCGCCGAATCCATTCATGGCCTGGGCGGCGGCGACCGGATCAACGGCCGTGGCGGCAATGACATCCTGTCGGGTGAAGGCGGCCGGGACAAACTGAATGGCGGCGGTGGCAGCGATTACCTGTTCGGCGGCAGCGGTAATGACAAGCTGGCTGGCGGCCGCGGTGCGGATATTCTGGTTGGCGGCAGCGGCAAGGATACGCTCTCCGGCGGCAGGGGCGACGATGTTTTTGTGTTTGCCAATGGCTCAGGCCGGGACGTTGTGAAGGATTTTAACGCGGGCAGCAGCCGGGAAAAAATCGACCTCAGCGCAGTGTCCAAGATCGTCAGCTACAATGATCTTGTGAACAATCACCTGTCGCAGTCCGGCGATGATGCGGTGATCTCTGCCGGCAAGCGGTTCTCGGTCACGCTGACAGACACGGACATCAGCGATCTCGATCCGGGCGACTTCATCTTCTGACTTGTGCCCGGCCGGAAGATCCGCACGGCAGCTTGCGGATCTTCCGGCCGCTGTAAAAAAAGCCCCGCCAATCCGGCGGGGCTTTTGCATGGATTTGGCTGTGCTTTGAAGATTACTGCTTCAGCGCCAGTTTCGGCGACAGCACGTCGAGGCCCAGGGCCTCGCCGACCGCGTAGTAGGTCAGCTTGCCGGCGTGCACGTTCAGGCCGTTCAGCAGGTGCGCATCGTCCTCGCAGGCCTGGCGCCAGCCCTTGTTTGCCAGGTTCAGCATGAAGGGCAGGGTGGCGTTGCCCAGGGCCTGGGTCGAGGTGCGTGCCACGGCGCCCGGCATGTTGGCCACGCAGTAGTGCATGATGCCGTCGACTTCATAGATCGGCTCGGCGTGGGTGGTGGCGCGGGAGGTCTCGAAGCAGCCGCCCTGGTCGATGGCGACGTCCACCAGCACCGCGCCCGGCTTCATTTCGGACAGCTGTGCGCGGGACACCAGTTTCGGCGCTGCCGCGCCCGGGATCAGAACCGCGCCGATCACCATGTCGGCCTCACGCACCAGCTCGGCGGTGGCGCCGGCGGTGGAGTACTGGTTCTTGAACTCGCGGCCAAAGACATCGTCCAGGTACTTCAGGCGGGTCAGCGAGCGGTCCAGGATGGTGACGTCTGCGCCCATGCCTGCAGCCACCTTGGCTGCGTGGGTGCCGACAACGCCGCCGCCGATCACGACCACTTTGGCCGGGGCCACACCGGGCACGCCGCCCATCAGCACGCCGCGGCCGCCGTTGGCCTTTTGCAGGGTGTAGGCGCCAACCTGCGGGGCCAGGCGGCCGGCAACTTCCGACATCGGCGCCAGCAGCGGCAGGCCGCCGCGGTCATCGGTGACGGTCTCGTAAGCAATTGCAGTACAACCAGATTCCAGCAGGTCGTGGGTCTGCTCCGGGTCGGGTGCCAGGTGCAGATAGGTGAACAGCAGCTGGTTTTCACGCAGCATCTTACGCTCAACCGCCTGGGGTTCCTTCACCTTGACGATCATGTCGGCGGTGGCAAAGATTTCCTCGGCAGTGTCCAGGATCACGGCACCGGCGGCGGCATAGTCCTCGTCGGTGAAGCCGGCGCCCATGCCGGCGCCTTTCTGGATCACGACGTCATGGCCGTGGTTGACCGCTTCGCGGGCGGCGTCCGGGGTCATGCCGACGCGGAATTCCTGGGGTTTGATTTCGGTGGGGCAACCGATTTTCATGTGAGTATCTCCTCCAAACTCTCTGCGGTCATTTTGCCGCAGGCGGTCCAGAATGTGCTGCTTATTTGGGCAGAATAAAAACATGCCTTTCGAAGATTCTTCGCGTATACTTGCGAAATACAGCAAGGATCTTCGCAAAATGTCGCTAGACGAAACAGATCGTCGCATTCTTTCAGTGCTGCAAAAGCAGGGGCGCATCTCTAACGCCGACCTGTCGGAGCGGGTGAACCTGTCGGCCTCGGCTTGCCACCGGCGGGTGCAGCGGCTGGAGGCGGAAGGGTACATCCGCGATTACGTGGCGCTGCTGGATGCACGCAAGATGAACGTGCCGACCACGGTTTTTGTGGAGATTACCCTGTCCGGCCAGGCGGATGAAGTGCTGGATGCGTTTGAGAAGGCGGTGTCCAGGATTCCGGATGTGCTGGAATGCCACCTGATGGCGGGGACCGCGGACTATATCCTCAAGGTGGTGGCAGAGAACACTGAGGATTTCGCCCGCATCCACCGCCAGTATCTGGCGCGGCTGCCGGGGGTGGCGCAGATGCAGTCGAGCTTTGCCCTGCGCACCGTGTTCAAGACGACGGCGCTGCCGGTTTGAGCCTGCACAGGGGGGTGACATGCGTGCACCCCCTGTACACCCCCTGTGCACCGGGCGGTGCCGGAACCTAGGCCGGGCCGGGGTAGGTGAACAGCACAAGGTGGGTGAGGTTGAACCCGAAATGCATCAGCACAGGCGCGCAGAACCGGCCTGTTCCCCAGTAACCCAGCCCGCAGGCCAGCCCCAGCAGCGCAGCGAATGCGGCCACCGCGGGGCCGGCGCCGAGGTGGGCAAGGCCGAACAGCAGACTGGCGGTGGCAATCCCCGCAGCAGGCCCGAAGCGGCGGCTGAGACCCTGCTGCAGGTAGCCGCGGAAGAAGGCTTCCTCGGCCAGGCAGGTGAGCAGCAGGTTTGAGGCCATCCACAGGGGGAGCCAGTCCGGCAGCGACGGCTCCAGTTCCAGCGCGCCAGTGAGGTGGGCCAGCGGCAACAGCGCGGCAAGGAGCAGCAGGCCGGAGATCAAGGCGCGCCTGTCTGCCGGATCATTGCGCTGCAGCAGGCTGGGCCAGGCCAGCAGCAGGGCGAAGAACACCAGCGGCTTGTCCAGGTTCAGATGCAGGGAATATGGCGCGCTGGCGGGGCCGGCCTGCACCTGGCTGAGGATCAGCAGATTCTGCACGCCGGGCAGCAGATGCGCGCCAAGCGCCAGCGACCACAGCACCAGCACCGCGTGGCCGATCAGCCCGGCAGGCCCGCGGGTGCGGGGGATGAAAGCGGCAAACAGCAGCCCGGTGGCCAGCGCCATCAGCGCCAGCGGTTCCAGATGCCCCAGCGCTGTGGCGGCTCCGGCAAAGACCGCCAGCAGGGCAAAGGCCAATCCGCGCTGCGCGGACCAGCCGGCAAGAAGCGCCGCCATCAGGATCAGCCAGGGCCAGGTTTGGGGCAGGGTGGTCAGAACAAAGCTCATGGCCTGCACATAATCCGCTCATCCGCCGGTTTTCCAGGTGGTTGTGCAGGGGTCTTGCGGCTTTTGCGCTTGAACCTGCCCGGGAATTCCGCTTGCCTTAAAGGAAGCTGCAGGCCGGCGGGTGACATCAATCCGTCATATGGCGTCGCTAGAAGGCAGTCTTTGAGCCACCTGACAAGGAAGGAACCCGCCCGTGACCCGCGAATATGAAACCGCCTCCCTCGACTGGCTGGAAGCGGAGCTGCAGGACACGCTGGACGAGGACATCGAGATCGAATTCGCCGAGCCGATGCTGAGCCAGGAGATCCGCAAGATCTACCGCGAGCAGCATCCGGAGATGCTGGACCGGCAGGTCTATTTCCGCAACCTCCTGCGGCTGCAGGCAGAGCTGATCAAGGTGCAGGACTGGGTGCAGCATACCGGTGCCAAGGTCTGTATCCTGTTCGAAGGCCGCGATGCGGCGGGCAAGGGCGGGGTGATCAAGCGGATCACCCAGCGGCTGGACCCGCGGGTGGCGCGGGTGGTGGCGCTGCCCGCACCGAACCGGCGCGAGCAGAGCCAGTGGTATTTCCAGCGCTATGTGCCGCATCTGCCTGCGGGGGGCGAAATTGTGCTGTTCGATCGCTCCTGGTACAACCGGGCGGGGGTCGAGCGGGTGATGGGCTTTGCCACGGAAGACCAGGTGGAGCAGTTTTTCCAGGATATTCCCGAATTCGAGCGGATGCTGGTGCGTTCGGGCATCATCCTGCTGAAATACTGGTTCTCGATCACCGACGAAGAGCAGCAGCTGCGGTTCATGATGCGCATCCACGATCCGATGAAACAGTGGAAGCTGTCACCGATGGATCTGGAGAGCCGGATCCGCTGGGAACAGTATACCAAAGCCAAGGAAGAGATGCTGGAGCGCACCAACATCGCGGAGGCGCCGTGGTATATCGTTGAGGGCAATGACAAGAAGCGCGAGCGGCTGAACTGCATCGAGCACCTGTTGACCAAAATCCCTTATGAGGAGGTGCAGCACGAGAAGGTCGAGCTGCCGGACCGCAAGTACAACCCGGACTATGAGCGCCAGGTGCTGCCGGATGAGCTGTATGTGCCCAAGATCTACTAGCAACGGGGGCGGCCGCATAGGCAAGCCATGAAAAAGGGCGCGCCGCGGCGCGCCCTTTGCTGTTTGCCCGGTGGGGATCCGAACAGGATCAGAACAGGAAGTCGTTCGACTGCAGGTCCTGTTCGGAGATGCCTTTCAGCAGCAGGCTGTCGCCATCGCTGTCGGAGATCAGCAGCCCGTCTGCGGTTTGGCGGACGTGGTTGTTCATCAGGTCGCTGTAGCCGCTGATGCCGGTAGCGGCGCCCAGGTCGATGCGTTCGCCGCTGGTATTGGGGTTGAAATCGGTGACGGTGTCATCGCCGCTGCTGAAGACAAAGATGTCGGCGCCGCTCTTGCCTGCCAGCTTGTCATTGCCATTGCCGCCGTTCAGGGTGTCGTTGCCGGCGCCGCCAAAGAGCCTGTCGCCGCGGCCGCCGCCGTTCAGCTCGTCAGAGCCGTCGTTGCCGCGCAGCACGTCGCGGCCGCCGCCGCCGTTCAGCTCGTCCGCGCCGGAGCCACCGTTCAGCTTGTCGCGGCCGCCGTTGCCGTCGAGCCGGTCCTGGCCGCTGCTGCCGGACAGGGTGTCATTCCCGGCCAGCCCCGCCAGGCTGCCGGCGCTGCTGAGGGTCAGCGTGTCATTGCCCGAGGTGGCGCCCCCTGTGCTGCCGCCGGTGCCGCCGCCCGACCCGCCGCCGCCGGATCCGCCGTCCAGCTGCAGCGCGGCGCCGGTGCGGGCAAAATTCTGGGTGACCATCACCGCGTCCCAGCCCAGGAAGTTGCCGTGTTCGATGCCGATGCCGATCACCTCGACGTTGGCATTCAGGATGTTGGCCCGGTGGCCCGGGCTGTTCATCAGCGAATTGTGCAAGTCCACAACATCGTCGGCCAGGCCCGCGGCGCCGCGTTCGCTTTGCCAGGCAATGTTTTCGGCCCAGGTCCAGCTGCCGGAGAACTGAAAGCCCGCGTCCTCCATCCGGTCGCCTGCGCTGGAGCCGCCCGCGCCGGTGTGTGAAAACACATCCTGCTGCAGCATCCATTCGCTGTGGTCTTCGGCTGAATCGTTGAGGCGCAGCTCCAGCTGCACCGGGTTGAGCCCGCGCGAGGTGCGCTCGTTGTTGATCAGGTCGAGCATCTGGCGCTCGAGTTGGTTTGCCTGTGACATCAGTAACTGCTCCATGAGTGAGCCGGCTGTGCGGCGGTCCTAAACCGGTTAACGGAATTTTAAGGCGTTAAAAGGGCGGGCTGCCGTCAGGGCAGGTTTGCGGCAAAGCTCTGCTTGCAGAGGCCGGGGAATACGCGGTTTTTTGCGCGTTTTATGCGGTTTGGCTGCAGCTGCGGCGGCCGGAGGCACGGCCGCGCGGGCGGCAGCGGGCGGCTGGCGGGTGGCAGGCGGGCCGTATCCGGGATTCGCAGGGCGGCTGATGCCCGCGCGGGGTGCGGATAAACCGGACCGCCGGCATGAGAAATGGGAGGAGTAGGGAACAGGCAGGCCGGGCGCCGGCTGGGGGGAGCTGGCGGCGCCCGGCATCAATGGAAACCCAGACAGGCCATGCCTTGTTTGCAGGGACCAAGACAGGCGCCGGTATCGGTTGGGGGGAAGCGTATCCTGCCCAGGGTTTCACCAAACCGGGTGTTCCAAGCCCGGCAGGCGGAGGCAAAGGTTAGGGAAACGCATCTGTCTTGCCCCGCCGTAATCTCTGTATAGCAGAAAGAACTGCGGAAATACACCCTAAAGATGTAATTGAAGATAAAATACGAGCTTTGCGTGTATCCCTTTGAAATCCGGCTATCCTTTTGAGGTCCCGGAAATGACAAACCCCCGGGCTGGGCCGCGGGGGTCGTCTGATCTTCTGTTCGGGCTGATCCGGGGACCGGCCCTAGTGCTGTCCAAAGCTGGAGAGCAGGGAATGCTTACAGCAGACCCTCACGCTGTGCTTTCTTGCGTGCCAGTTTACGGGCACGGCGGATCGCTTCAGCTTTCTCGCGCGCTTTTTTCTCGGACGGCTTTTCGAAATGTTGCTTGAGCTTCATTTCGCGGAAGACGCCTTCACGCTGCAGCTTTTTCTTCAGGGCACGGAGCGCCTGATCGACGTTGTTGTCGCGAACACTAACCTGCATGTGGTATTCACCACCTTTCTAAGTTTTGAGTTGCAAGGAAATTGCAGGAGGTGGCCGTATAGCAAAGCGCGCATATTTTGTCTAGTAGGGTGTCAGAACGCTGACCGCGGGAGGGTGAGATGAGCGAAGACCACGATCACGGGCAGGAAGATATCAAGGCGAGTCTGCTGGATGCGGCCTTGCTGCATGTGCCGTTTGACGGCTGGTCGGAGGCGACCTTCCGCGCGGCCTGCCAGGATGCCGGCGTGCCGGAAGTGCTGGCCCATGCGGTCTGCCCGCGCGGCGGTGTGGACCTGGCGCTGGCCTATCATGCCCGCGGCGATTCGCGGATGCTGGAGCGGCTGGAGGCCGAGGACCTGTCGGGTTTGCGGTTCCGCGACAAGGTGGCGGCGGCGGTGCGCTTCCGGCTGGAGGCCGCCTGCGACAAGGAGGCGGTGCGCCGCGGCACCACGCTTTTGACGCTGCCGCAATATGCGGGCGACGGGGTCAAGGCAATCTGGGGCACCTGCGATCTGATCTGGGACGCGCTGGGCGACGGCTCGGACGATCTGAACTGGTACACCAAGCGCGCCTCGCTGGCGGGCGTCTATTCCGCCACGGTGCTGTACTGGCTGGGGGACGACAGCCTGGACCACCAGGCGACCTGGGATTTCCTGGACCGGCGCATTGATAACGTGATGGACTTTGAAAAGCTGAAGGCGGGCCTGCAGAAAAACCCGCTCTTGAAGCCGTTCCTGGTGGGTCCGAACTGGCTGGCCGAGCAGATCAAGCCGCCGAAGGGGCGCGATGATCTGCCGGGGTCGGTTGGCCCGCGGCGGTGAGGGCGGGCGGCGGGGCGGGCAGCTCAATGCAGCATTGCAATGAAAAGCGGCCATTTGAGCAGGTTGACCCCAGCCAGCCTGACAGCGGTAAAGGTGAGACAGCCGGAAATCAAAAAATAGACCGGCACGCGCCCTAGAGCATATCCGCGGAAGAACAGCCCTGACAGCCCTGCCAGCAGGGACAGCAGAAAGAACAGAAAGGCGGTCAGAGCGCCGCCGTCCGAAATGAGCCGGGCAGTCTCTGTCTCGACGAACCTGGCTGCCGCAGCCATGAACATTAACAGGCAGAAAACCGTGCCAAGCGCACAACCGGACAGCGCCGAAAGCAGCCGCGCCCGGTTCGATGCCTTCCGCACCGCCTGAGTGGTGCGCTTTTTGACGAACGCACGCGCCATAACAACGATCCCGGTCAGAGATGCTGCATATGCGGCAATGCCAAGCACAACTGACGCCCCGAGCCCGATAGTGTCCCTGATCGCCTCGTAATTCGCGTTTGTGTGCTTCACCGCTCGAAGGCTAAGCATCATGATGACTCCGCCCGCGGCCAAAAGACCGTAGTTTGGTTTCTGCGCCCAGGCTGGCGCTGATTGCGGTGCAGCCTGGTCTAAGAGCTGCTGCTGGGGTGCGTTTGCGTGAATGCGCTGCAAACGGTTCCGAAAATCTGCATTTGACACAGGGCGAATCTCTAAGGTTCGAAATTTGTTTGCCGATCCCGGCTTGCCCCGGAAATCAGGCGGAATTCAGGCAATTTCAGCGCCGGGATGCATGTGCTGAAAACTCTCGCTTGCCCATGCAGGCAGCGGGAGGCCGCCCTGCGTTCTCCGCCGGGAAAGCGCGCAGCGGTAAATTGCGGATCATTGCCAAAGTGCGGCAATGCTGAGTTTGGCTCGCGCAGTACTTTTAACAGGCGAACGGCTAAGGCATGTTTGTGAGCGCCGGCAAAAAAAGTTTGCCAGAGATGGCAGGACTTCTGCTGCCCGTAGGGCTGGTTCGCCTTCTCTTGAGATGTTGCGTCCGCAATCCGCCCCAGCTGCGGCGCCTTTGCTGTTTGCGCCCCCCTTGCCGGATGCTAGGCAGGAGGCAAGGATCAGGAGGACAAATTCCGATGACAGAGATGATGCGCGCAGTGGAGATCACCAAACCCGGCGGGCCGGAGGTTTTGCAGCTGTGCGAGCGCCCGGTGCCGCAGCCGGCCCACGGCGAGGTGGTGATCAAGGTGGCTTATGCGGGCGTGAACCGCCCCGATGCGCTGCAGCGCGCCGGTGCCTATGACCCGCCCAAGGGCGCCAGCGACCTGCCGGGGCTGGAAGCCTCGGGCGAGGTGGCGGCCGTGGGCGCGGGCGTCAGCGGCATCGCAGCTGGTGATCAGGTCTGCGCATTGCTGCCCGGCGGCGGCTATGCGGAATATGCGGCCACGCCTGCGGCGCACTGCCTGCCGGTCCCGGACGGGCTGGACCTGAAACAGGCGGCCTGCCTGCCGGAAACCTTCTTTACCGTCTGGTCCAACGTTTTCACCCGCGGCGGGCTGAAGGCCGGGGAGCGCTTCCTGGTGCACGGCGGCTCATCCGGGATCGGCACCACCGCCATCCAGCTGGCCCGTGAATTCGGCGCCCGGGTGTTTGCCACCGCCGGGTCGGATGAGAAGTGCCAGGCCTGCCTGGATCTGGGTGCCGAGCGCGCGATCAACTACCGCAACGAGGATTTCGTCAAGGTGCTGCGCGCCGAAGGCGGCGCCGATCTGGTGCTGGACATGGTCGGCGGCGACTACATCCCCCGCAATGTCAAGGCGATGGCAGAGGATGGCCGCCTGGTGCAGATCGCCTTCTTGCAAGGGCCGAAGGTGGAGCTGAACTTTGCCCTGATGATGGTCAAGCGGCTGACGCTGACCGGCTCAACCCTGCGGCCGCAAAGCGATCTGGCCAAGGCGCAGATTGCCCGGGACCTGCGCGAGGCGGTCTGGCCGCTTTTGGAGGCGGGCAAGGTGGCGCCGGTGATGGACAGCGAATTTGCGCTGGAGGAGGCGGCTGCGGCCCATGCCCGGATGGAAAGCTCCGGCCATATCGGCAAGATCGTGCTGAAGGTGGGCTGATCTTCAGTTTTGGCAATCAAAAGAGGGCCGGCAGCTGTGCCGGCCCTCGCGCGTGTTAACTGCCGCGGCCTCAGTCCACGGCGCGCCGGTACAGATGCCAGGTTGCATGCCCCAGCACCGGCACCACGATGATCAGCCCGGCCAGGAACGGGATCGCTCCGATCACCAGGGCAGAACCGACAATCACGCCCCAGGTCATGCAGATAACGGGGTTCTTGCGCAGCACCTTGATTGATGTGGCCACCGCCACCGGCAGGCCCACATGGCGGTCCAGCAGCAGCGGGAAGGACACCAGGCTCATCGCCAGGGCGGCAAAGGCAAAGACAGCGCCCACGATGCCGCCGCTGATCGCCATGATCCAGCCCTCGCGGGTGGTCACCACGTCGGCAGCAAAGCCCAGGATCGAGGCCGGCGGCTCCGGCCCCAGGGTGCGGCTGTAGATCATATCCGCCGCCACCAGCCAGATGATGAACAGCGCCGCCAGATACATGCCCAGCACCAGGATGCCGCCAAAGGCAGGCGAGCGGATGACGCCAAAGGCATCCATCCAGCGCGGCTCAAACCCGGCTTCGCGGCGCGAGGACATTTCATAAAGCCCAACCGCAGCGACCGGGCCGAGGATCGCAAAACCCATGATCATCGGCACGATGAGCGGCAGCAGATTCATTGACAGGCTCATCACGATCAGGGCGATGCCGATGATCGGGTAAAACAGCACCAGGAACATCGCGTCAGAGCGGCAGGCGGCAAAATCCTCCAGCCCCGCGGCCAGGGAATGGATGATGTCATCCATGCTGAGCTTGCGCGCTTTGGGCAGTTCCTTGACGCCGTCGCTGCCCATCTCGCTGACGGTTTCGCCGATATGCTGCCCGGTGGTCTCTGCACTCTGCAGAAGCCAGCTGAGCGGGTTACCGATTGTCTTTGCCATGCGCTTCCTCCTCCTCGCTGACCAAAACGGAAGTGCCGTTCAGGCAGGGCCGGGCGCGGCACGTAACATAATACTAGCACAAAACCGGCCGAAGTGTGCTTCACAGGCCATTTATTGCCGCGTGCGGGGTGCGCGCCTTGCGGCGCCGGCCTCCGGCGGGGATATTCCGGGCAAGAGGAAGGCGGAAGCGGGTGCAAAAATCACGGTGCCTGACATTTGCGCGGGCCAGGCTTCTTTCTGGTCTGAAATACTCCGGGGTGAATTGGCCGTCAGGCCAAGAAGGGCAGCGCCCCTTTTCCTGTCAAGTCTGCGGGGCAGCGCCTTCAGCGCACCGGTGCAAAGCGGGCGTCCTTCAAAGTGCAATCCTTGATCACATCGCGGCCGCAGGGCACCGGCTCCAGTGCCTTGGACAGGCAGATGCGGGCCTCCTGGATGGCGCCGCCGCGGCAGGTGATGGTCAGGCTGTCGCGGCTGAGGTCCGGGTTTTCCTGCAGAAACGCCTGCTCGACGACGGAGGCGGGCAGGGTCACGGGCTTTTCGAGCCTGCGGAAGGCGGCGGGGCGGGTGATGCGCCCGTAAGCTTCGCGCATGGCGGCATAGTAGCCGCGGGCGCTGAGGCCGGAGCAGGTGCCGTGTTTCTTCCACTGGTGCCAGGCAAGGCCGGCGCTGCCCATGATGCCGGCCATCTCGCGGCTCATCGCGCGGCTTGGCGGCGCCTCTGCTGTGCGGCAGTAGCTGGGCCAGCCGCGGTGGTACTGGGGCCACAACCCGTGCAGGGTCCAGCCGTAGTCATGGCGGGCATCGCATTGGTCTGCCCCCCTGGCGTCGCCCTCCTGCGCGCACCAGTTCGGCGACCAGCTGAGCGACAGCACGTAATAGTCAAAGTCGCCCGCAGGCTCGCCTTCTGCTGCG
The DNA here is from genome assembly GCF_056160905.1 of Leisingera sp. ABD4_442. Taxonomy (NCBI): domain Bacteria; kingdom Pseudomonadati; phylum Pseudomonadota; class Alphaproteobacteria; order Rhodobacterales; family Roseobacteraceae; genus Leisingera; species Leisingera sp. ABD4_442. The sequence goes on from NZ_JBSWYB010000028.1 coordinate 36,678, forward strand.
GCAACGGCGGGCAGCAAGGTCAGGACGGCGGCAAAAACACCTGTGAACAACTTGCGCATTGGCCTCTTTCCTTATGCATTGATGCCGACTATATAGGGCGGAAGTTCCCCGACAACGGAAACCTGCCCCGGAACGCCGGGGACGCCATTTCAGGCGGCGGGAGAGATGTATCCGGGGACCAGAGGTGTTTTAAGGAGATGAGCACATGGCAAAACCGTTGATGGCCAAGGCAACCGCCGTGTGGCTGGTGGACAATACCACGATCAGCTTCAAGCAGATTGCCGATTTCGTGGGTATGCACGAGCTGGAGATCCAGGGCATCGCCGACGGTGAAGTGGCGGTGGGCGTCAAGGGGTTTGACCCGGTTGCCAACAACCAGCTGACCCAGGAAGAGATCGACAAGGCGCAAGGCAACCCGCTGCACAAGCTGAAGCTCAAGTTCAACCCGGCCGCTGCCGGCGAGGAAAAGCGCCGCGGCCCGCGCTATACTCCTCTGTCCAAGCGCCAGGACCGTCCCAACTCGATCCTGTGGCTGGTCAAGTTCCACCCGGAACTGAGCGACGGCCAGATCGCCAAGCTGGTGGGCACCACCAAGCCGACCATCCAGTCGATCCGCGAGCGCACCCACTGGAACATCGCCAACATGCAGCCGATCGACCCGGTGGCGCTGGGCCTGTGCAAACAGTCCGAGCTGGACTCTGCCGTGCAGAAGGCCGCAGCCAAGAAAGCGGCCGAAGGCGGCGTGATGAGCGATGACGAGCGCCGCAAGCTGGTCTCCACCGAACAGTCGCTGGAGATGGACGCAGAGCCCAAGATCCCGACTGCGATCGAGGGCCTGGAGACCTTCACCCTGGGCGGCGGCTCCAGTGCGGAAGACGAGAAGAAAGAAGAAGATATCCTTGACGCCGACAGCTTCTTCAACCTGCCTGCGGGCAGCGATGACGAGGATGAGGACGAGGATCCGCGCTTCTGAATCCCTTCCGGGACCGGCGGCGCAACCGCTTAAGTCATTAAAAAGCCGCAGATCCAGTGCTCTGGATTTGCGGCTTTTTCTGTTAGAATTGAAATTCAACATTACAACATGTTGACTATGCGGCCCTGTTTTGCGCAGCATGATGTTGCGGGCGGTTGTGTTCCAGAGCGCCCGCAAAATCCGGGGAGCGGGAGGCGCCATTTATGTTGCAGGCGGTTTCCAAAGTGTAAGGAACAGGGAGTTATTGAGTATTGCCAGCGGCCGGGCGGCACGTGCCTGTCCGCGGTAGGGGTGGCAGGAGTACACGCAATGGATGCAGCAGGGGCAATGGCGCTTGGGGAAAGCGGCCGTTTGGATCTGGCAACGCTTGCCCGTTTGAGCGGTTTGGAGTTCTGCCAGGAATTTGTCGACCAGCTGGCGCGCGGTTTTGGCGCCGATCTGGTGACGGTGGGTGAGCTGAAGGTCATGGAGACCGAGCGCATCCGGGTGCTGGCAAGCTGGTTCGACGGCTTGCAGCTGGGTGATTTCGAATATGAAAGCTGTGTGACGCCCTGCCACGACGTGGTGCTGAGCGGCGATCCGCATATCTTTCCCTGCCGCGTTCAGGAACTGTACCCGGACGATGAGATGTTCATTGAGGAAGGCATCCAAAGCTATGTGGGTGTTGCCCTGAAAAACGCCGATGGCGATGCAATCGGCCTGGTGCAGGCGTCCTGGCGGCAGGAAATCGACAGCGTCCTGGCAGCGCAGATCGTGGCGCTGATGGAGCAGTTCGCGGACCGCCTGGGGGCTGAGATTTCCGGGCTGCAGACCCTGGCCACGCTTGCGGTGCTGGCCGAAGGGCCGGCCGGGACCTCCCCGCGGGAGGCTTTCCGCCAGCTGGCGGAGCAGCTGCAGGGGGCGCTCAAGGTGCGCTCGGCCTTTATCGCCGAATGCATGGAGGACCGGCCGGAGTGTTTCCGGGTGCTGGCCTGCTGCCAGGAGGGGCAGCAGGTGGAGGCTGCCGAGGACACGGTCGTGCCCTATGAGGGCACCCCTTGCGCGATGCTGGCGGGGCGGGAGAAATTCCTGGTGCCGGGCGGGCTGCAGGAGGCCTTTCCCGGGCAGGCCCATTTCAGGGAACAGAACCTGCAGTCCTATCTCGGGCTGCCGCTGACGGATGCCGATGGCTCTGTGATCGGCCATTTTGCGCTGCAGCATGACCGGGAAATCAAACAGCGCAAGCTGGAGACGGATCTGATTGCACTGTTCGCTGCCCGGATCGGGCTGGAGCTGCGCCGCCGCAAGGCGGAGCTGCGCCGCCGCCAGGCGGAGGAAGCTCTGCTGATCAAGCACAAGACGGAAAGCCTGGGGCTGCTGGCAGGCACCATTGCGCATGACTTCAACAATCTGCTGGCGTCCATGCAGGGGCGCACCGAACTGGCATTGGCGCATCTTGAGACCCGCCATCCGGCGCGGGAGCATGTGGAAGTTGCGGAGCAGGGCCTGCAGGCATCGGCGGCGCTGGTGCGGCAGCTGCTGAATTACGCCAAGGGCGGCGGCAGCCGGGAACAGGGGCTGTGCGACCTCAATGCCATCGTGCGGGAGACCATGGCGCTGGTGCCGGTGGAGCGCAAGATGGGCAAATCGGTGGCGCTGGACCTGGGGGACGGAGGGCTGACGGCGCAGATGGACCCGGCCCAGGTCAGCCAGCTGCTGATGAACCTGGTGTTCAACGCCGTGGAGGCGATCGGCAGCGGGGGCGGCACCGTGACTGTGACAACCCGGAAAATCCGGCTTGGCAGCGCGGAGCGGGGCAAGCTTTTGAAGGGGGCGGCGATGCCTGCTGGCCCCTGCCTGCTGCTGGAGGTGCGCGACACCGGCGCAGGTATGGACCGGCAGACGGTCACCCGGATTTTCGATCCCTTCTTCACCACCAAGCCCGGCGGACGCGGTCTTGGCATGGCGGCGGCGCTGGGCATCATCAGCCGCCACCAGGGCGGGCTGGCGGTGGACAGCCGCGAAGGCGAGGGCACAGCCTTCCGGTTCTACTTCCCGGCAACCGCTGCGCCGCCCGAGGCTGCGGCTGCACCGGAGCAGGCGCAGGAGCGTCCGGCCGAGGTGCGCCGGATCCTGGTTGTGGATGATGAGGATACAGTGCGCCGGGCGGTTGCGGGGCTGCTGCAATTGCGCGGCTGCGATGTGGTGCAGGCCGATGGCTATGATGCGGCGCTGGCCCTGCTGCAGGAGAAAGGGCCGTTCGACCGGGCGGTGATCGACATGAGCATGCCGGGCCGGGGCGGCTGGGAGACGCTGTCCAGCCTGCGGCAGCAGCAGCCTGGTCTGATCGCGGTCATGATGAGCGGTTTTGCCATCGGCGCGGCAGAGGCCGGGTTTCCGGAACTGGCGGATGCGCAGGTTCTGGACAAGCCTTTCAGCAAGGAAAAACTGTACCGGGCGGTGTTCCGCTAGGTTCAGGGACGGGACAGGGTAGCGCGGGTATTGTGCGGATACAAAATTTCAGTTGACGGAGCCAAGGGGCAGGCCCAAGCCTCAAGGCTGTTTTTTCAGTAATGGAACTCCGGAGTTTGCCTATGCCTGTGCTCAATTTCTCATATGCAAAGATCAGGGATGCGGATTTGTTTCGCGATTATGCCGGGCGCGCGGCGGTGCTGATGGAGGCGCAGGGTGTTGAGGTGGTCACCCGCGGCAGTTTCGCCCGGGTGCTGCGCGGTGGTTCAAGCTATGGTGAGGTGGCGGCGGTGTTCCGCTATCGGGACATGGACGCGGCGGAGCGGTTCTACAGCAGCCCGGAATACCTGCCGCTGATACCGCTGCGGGACGCGGCCTGCGACATGACCATTCATTTCTACGAAGAATAACAGTTCAGGCCCGCCGGGCGCCGTCAGATTTCCTTGCGCGCCTGCATCGCGGCGGAAATGGTGCCGTCGTCGAGGTAGTCCAGCTCGCCACCGATCGGCACCCCCTGCGCAAGCGAGGTGAGCTTCACCTGTCCCTGCAGCTGGTCGGCGATGTAATGCGCCGTGGTCTGGCCGTCGATGGTGGCATTCAGCGCCAGGATCACCTCGCGGACGCCCTCGGTCGCGACCCGGTCGACCAGCCGCGGGATGCGCAGATCTTCAGGGCCTACCGCATCCAGTGCCGAGAGGGTGCCCCCCAGCACGTGATAGCGGCCCTTGAACACGCCGGACCGCTCCATCGCCCAGAGGTCGGCCACATCCTCGACCACGCACAGCTCGCCGTTGCCGCGCACCTCGTCGGTGCAGATCGGGCAGATCTCGCTGGTGCCCACATTGCCGCAGTTGAGGCATTCGCGCGCTGTCGCGGCCACCTCGCTCATCACGTCAGCCAGCGGCGTCAGCAAGAGCGCCCGCTTGCGGATCAGATGCAGCACTGCGCGGCGCGCCGAGCGCGGCCCCAGCCCCGGCAGCTTGGCCATCAGGTCAATCAGGTCTTCGATGTTGCTGGTGGAGTTCTTGATCATGCCTTGGGCCCTTTGTGTTCCAGCCATATAGGCTGATCGGGACAGGGAAGCGCAAGGGCGGGGCGGCAAAATGTTCGGGGTTTGTTTTTCTGGCGCCCCGGGGGTATGCCTTGCCTGGAAGGGCGGAGGGTTTGAAATGGAAGGCAGGATTGCGCGGGAGGCAGATGAAACTCCCCAGTTGCGTTTTGCCCGGCTGACGGCGGTTGCGCCGCAAGTGATTGCCCGCCACATGTCAGACCCGCGGATGGCGGCGCATATGCCGTTGCTGGCAGGGGCTTGGGATGAGGAGGCGGCCAAGGATTTTGTGGCGGCCAAGGAGGCCTGCTGGCAGCGCGACGGGCTGGGCCATTGGGCGTTTTTGCGCGGTGAGGATTACCTCGGCTGGGGCGGGTTCCAGAAAGAAGGCGCGGAGTGGGATTTCGGGCTGGTGCTGCGGGCAGATTGCTTTGGCCTTGGCCCCGCAATTGCGCGCAAGGCGCTGGATTTTGCCCGTGCGGACTCGCGCATTCCCTATGTTACCTTCCTGCTGCCGCCGACGCGGCGGCATCTGCGGCCGCTGATGCGGCTGGGGGCGGTGCAGACCGGGGAAGTGCAGTACGAAGGCCAGCGGTTCCTGAAGTTCCGGCTGGAGACGGGCTAACCAAGGCGGGGCAAAGAAAAAGGCGGCACCAGACGGGCCGCCTTTTGGCGTTCAGCTTGCCGGTTCTTAGAACGGCAGCTTGATGTCCTTGGGCAGACCCATGCTTTCGGTCAGCTTGGTCATCTCTTCCTGCGCCTTGTCCGCGGCCTTGGCCTGGGCGTCCTTGATGGCGGCCAGGATCAGGTCCTCAACCACTTCCTTATCGTCGCCGTTGAAGATCGACGGGTCGATGTCCAGGCCCTTGAGGTCGCCCTTGGCAGAGGCGGTTGCCTTGACCAGGCCTGCGCCGGCCTCGCCGGTCACCATGACGTTGTGCAGGTCTTCCTGCATCTGCGCCATCTTGGTCTGCAGTTCCTGTGCCGATTTCATCATCTTGGCCATGTCGCCAAGACCGCCGAGGCCTTTGAGCATCTGTATTCTCCTAATTGCGGGGGCGCAGGGCGCCGTAAGTCATCCCGGCACATATCGCAATTGCAAGCGCGATGAACAAGTGGGGGGAGGCGGTGCAGTCCTGGATTATGCCCAAGGCACTCTTATCGTCAAAGAAAAGCTCATGGTTATCTATTGCAATAACCATTGCCAGCCCGGCCCACAGCATCGCAGCAACTGCAAAGGGAAGGCGCCGCCCGGTAAAAACAGCGAATCCGGCAAGGGCGAAGAGGGCCAGAGAAACAGGCTTGGCGGACAGGCGGATCAGCTCATCCCATGCGCTGGCCGGTGTACCGCCTTCATGCCAGCAGGCATTGGCGAAGGCGGTGGCCGGTAGGGAGAACCAGAGTGCCGCCAGGCCGGCCGTCACTCTTCCTCGAAGGGATCCCATTCGTCCTCGACCTCGGGCAGGGCCTCGGCGGCAACCTCGGCGGCCAGTTCGTCGGCTGTGCGGATGCGCTTGATCTTGGCCTTGGGGAAGCTTTCCAGAACCGCCTGCACCAGCGGATGCGCGGCGGCTTTCGCGCGCAGGGCGTTCTCGGCGGCGTTTTCGCGCTCGCTGATGGTATCGCCGCCGCCTTCGGTGACAATGGTGAAGAACCAGTTGTGATGGGTCCAGGCCTTCAGCTGTTCACTCAGCCGTTTGGTCAGGTCGCGGGGGGCGTCACTGGTCAGCTCAAAGGTGATCTGGCCGGGTTTATAGGCGGCCAGGCGCAGGTAGCTTTTGACATATTCCAGCAGCAGCCCGTCGCGTTTTTCGCGGATCAGCTCGACCACATGTTCGAAGGTGGGGTAGCGGGCCAGCGCCGGGCTGGCTTGCGGCGCAAGCGCTGCCGCCGGGCCGGAGCCGCCGCGCGCAACCGGAGCACCGCCTGCGGGGGCGCCGGGACCGGTATAGCTGCCCTGAGCATCGGTGCTGCCGCCGCCAAGCGCCGGGCCGCCCATGCCCTGCATCGGCACGCCGCCGCCGGGGCCGCCGGGGCCGCCAGGGCCGGGCGGCGGCGGCGGCGGAGTGTCCTGCAGCTTGCGGATCAGTTCCTCAGGCGAGGGCAGGTCGGCCACATGGGTGAGGCGGATCACCGCCATCTCTGCGGCCATCATCGCGTTCGGCGCGGCGGCGACTTCCTCCAGCGCTTTCAGCAGCATCTGCCACATGCGGGTCAGCACGCGCATGGCCAGAGCATCCGCCATTGCTTTGCCGCGGGCGCGCTCATCGGGGCTGACGGTGGGGTCTTCGGCTGCATCAGGCGTGATCTTCACCACCGAGACCCAATGGGTGATCTCGGCCAGATCGCGCAGCACTGCCAGCGGGTCGGCGCCCTCGGCGTACTGGCCGCTGAGCTCGGTCAAGGCCGCTGCTGCATCGCCGCGCAGGATCATGTCCATCAGGTCCAGGACCCGGCCGCGGTCGGCAAGCCCCAGCATGGCGCGGACCTGATCGGCGGTGGTCTCCCCCGCGCCATGAGAAATCGCCTGGTCCAGCAGCGAGGTCGCATCGCGGGCAGAGCCTTCGGCGGCGCGGGTGATCAGCGCCAGCGCGTCCTCGGCGATCTGGGCGCCTTCGGCAGTGGAGATCTTGCGCAGCAAGGCAATCATCACCTCCGGCTCGATCCGGCGCAGATCGAACCGCTGGCAGCGCGACAGCACCGTCACCGGCACCTTGCGGATTTCGGTGGTGGCAAAGATGAATTTCACATGCGCCGGCGGCTCCTCCAGCGTCTTCAGCAGCGCGTTGAACGCGCTGGTCGACAGCATGTGAACCTCGTCGATGATGTAGATCTTATAGCGGGCCGAAGCCGCGCGGTACTGCACCGAGTCGATGATCTCGCGGATGTCGTTGACACCGGTGCGCGAGGCCGCGTCCATCTCCATCACATCCACATGGCGGCCTTCCATGATCGCGGTGCAATGCTCGCATTTGCCGCAGGGATCGGTGGTGGGGCCGCCCTGGCCATCCTCGCCAATGCAGTTCATGCCCTTGGCGATGATCCGGGCGGTGGTGGTTTTGCCGGTGCCGCGGATGCCGGTCATGATGAAGGCCTGGGCGATACGGTCAGCGGCAAAGGCGTTTTTCAGGGTGCGCACCATCGCGTCCTGCCCCACCAGATCGGCAAAGGTTTCGGGCCGGTATTTGCGGGCCAGAACCTGGTATTGCGATTGGGTGGTGCCGCTGGGAATGTCGTTCATGGTGTCTCGTGCCGGATTCGGTGTGCGGGGGTCCCGCGTTCCGCGCAGGGTATTGAAGCGCAGCCGGTTCGTCCACCGCAGAAGGCAGCAAAGCCAGGGCTGCAAAAGCGCTTTGGCTTTCTGCGGTTAGCGGCTAGTCTGGAGGGAAGGGGGAAATGCGGGGGAAGTGCAGGGGCGCGGCGTCCAGGGAGGCGGTATGCAAACTGAAGACACTTCAAAGCCAGCGGTGCAGGAGACTGCCGCGCAGGCCGGCCTGACCATCCACGCGCTGTCAGCGGGCGGCGGCATTCTGGCGCTGTGCCGGCTGCCGGGCGGCGCCGGCGATTACCGCAGCGACCTGATCCAGATCTATCAATGGAAGCCGGGGCTGGTGATCTCGATGACCACCGAGGCCGAGCATGTGGCCGCCGGAGTGCCGCGGCTGGGCGTCGACATCCAAAGCATGGCCTGCCGCTGGCTGCATTTGCCGGTGCCGGATTTCCAGGTGCCGCCACCGGCAGTGAATGCAAAATGGGCCGCCGCCAGCCAGTCGGCGCGGCAGGCGCTGGCAGGCGGCGGACGGGTGCTGGTGCATTGCAAGGGCGGCTGCGGGCGCTCCGGCATGGCGGTGCTGCGGCTGATGATCGACTGCGGCGAGGACCCGGTCCAGGCGCTGGCGCGGCTGCGCTCGGTGCGGCCCTGTGCGGTGGAGACTGAGGCGCAGCTGGATTGGGCCTGCGCAGGGCAGGGTGTCAAACACTGAGGGCCGCGCCTGACCCTGGGTGGGTGCGAAGCGTCCTCCCGTTTTGCCGGAGGCAAACCTTTGGTTTGACGGGGAGGGGCGGGCGCTGCCCGGCGGTGCCGCCGGGCGGATCACTTGCAGTCTGGAATTCTTATAGCGCCAGCATCTGCTCTGCCTGATGCGCCTCTGCCGTTTTCGGCAGCGCCTCCATCAGCGCGCAAGGGCGGGCGTCCAGTTTCGAGGCAGCAAAGCCGGTGCCGTCGCGGCTGAGGATCGCATCGGCAAACCGGTCCAGCCCCTCACGCGGCGCGTCCTCCCCGACACCGCAGAACAGCCGGATCCGGTCATGGCTGGCTACGAACTGCGCCGGGCAGTTGCGCGGGCAGCCGTCCAGCGCGCTGGTGCCAGTGATTTCAAAATCCTCCTGGGTCAGCGGCTTGGCCTTGGTCATCGCCTCGGCCAGCTTGGCGATCATCCGCTCTGCCGCGGGGCAGGGTTTCCCGAGGTATTTGCAATCCGTTGCCGCATAGAAATGCGTCTGGTCCGTCCACATCATGTTTGCGCCCTCCGCGCGTGGTGCGGGGAGTTCTGGGGACAAGAGACCGGATGAGAAAGCGGAAAGCCCCGCGGTGCCATCAGACCCTGTCCGGACACCCCGCCCGGGTTCGAGTTTCATATCCGATGGCAGGTCTCCTGACTTGCGGGTCGCAGCTTTCCCGATCCTTCCCGGCCTCTTTGAGGGCCAGTGGCTCTATCGGGGTCGCTCGCCGCTTACAGTTGCGGGGGCAGTCGCGGAATTGGCCTTGCGCAGGGCGGGGCCGCACCGTGTTCCCTTTTCATCCCGGACACAAGATTCTGTGGCGCGGGAACCATCGCCACAATCGGTAGCGGTTGGATCCCTGAGTCGTCAATCGTTTTTCTGCAGCTGCATTGGGTTTGGCTGGGGTCTGTGCATCTGCAGGTGCAGCCCCCGGATCACATCCGAATCGCGCCGCACCCGGGCCAGCTGCCAGCCGCCTTGCAGCAGGATATAGAAATTCTCGGCAGCGGCGCGGGCCTCAGCCTCAGGCAGGCCCAGGCGCCGGGCATGGGCTGCGGTCCCGGTGATCCAGCCCTCGAACAGCTTGGCGGCGTGCTGGTGGAAAGCCTCGTTCTCCGGCCCTTCGAACAGGGTGGCAGAGACCGGGCAGCCGCTCCATTTGCCCTGTTTGTCGAACAGTTTCGCCAGTTTGTAGCAGACCGTCTTGGCGCCGTCCTGAAAGGTCGGCGCAGGGGTGAAGGAAGCGTCGATCAGTGCTTGCATCTGCTCTGATGCCCAGTCCGCTGCGGCCAGCGCAAGGTCCGATTTGCCGTTTGGGAAATGGTGGTAGAGCGAGCCCTTGGGCGCCTCCGCCGCGGCCAGCAATTCTGCCAGGCCGGTGCCGCTGTAGCCCTTGTTGCGGAACAGCCCGGCAGCCGCGCGCAGCAGCCGCTCGCGGGTGGGGACGGGGCCGTCCGGGGCGGCAGAAGGTGTCGTCACGTCAGTCATGACGGCAGGTTGACAGCATTAGACCGATTGGTCCAGAGGTGGAGTAGACCAATTGGTCTAGGAGGGTGCCATGCTCGACAGCCATGCAGAACAGACGGCAGATATCCGGGTGCAAGAGCTGCGCTTTGCCGCTGGTGAGGCGGTGCTGGCCGGGCGGCTGTATCACCCGGCGGGACCGGCCCGGGCAGCGGTGGTGCTGAATGGCGCAACTGGGGTGCCACAGGGCTATTACCGGCATTTCGCACGCTGGCTGGCGGCAGAGCGGCAGATGGCTTGCCTCACTTTTGATTACCGGGACTTTGGGGCCTCGGCGCGTATGCACCCGCGCCGGTCACAGGCCACCATGGCCGACTGGGCGCTGGCGGATCAGCCAGCGGCCCGCAAAGAAATGCAGCGGCACTATGCGGGTGTGCCGTTGTATGTGATTGGCCATTCGCTGGGGGCAATGCTGATGCCCCTGCAGGATGGCCTGACGGACGTCGCCCGCATGATCGTGGTCGCGGGCGGCTTGGTGCATCACCACGATCATCCCTGGCCCTACCGCGCGCTGGCGCTGGCCTTCTGGTTCGGCCATGTGCCGCCGCTGGTCAGTGCCTTGGGCTATCTGCCAGGGCGCGCGGTGGGGTTCGGGGCCGATTTGCCGGCCGGTGTCTACTGGCAGTGGCGGCGCTGGTGCACCACGAAGGGCAGCTACCTGCCGGAAACCGGCACCACGCTGCCGCAGCCCCGCTGGGCGCAGACCGGCATCCCGGTGGATCTGTTTGCGATGGCGGATGACGATGTGGTGCCGCCCGCGGCGGTCTGGCGGCTGGGCGATGTCTTTGGCGATGTGCCGCAGCGCCGTGCGGTGCTGGACCCGCAAAAAGCTGGCGTGCAGAAGATCGGCCACCTTGGCGCCTTTGCCCGCGCCAATGCCGCGCTGTGGCCGCGGCTGATGCCGCAGGCCTGACCAGGACTGCCTCAGGCTGTCCGGCTTAGGCGTTCTTCAGTCAGGCGGGCGTAATCGGCCAGCCGCAGCTTGAAGCGGCGGTTTAGATTGCTGCGTGCCAGTTTCAGCGATTGTATCAGCAGCCGCCCGGTCAGGGTGGAGGGCGCCAGTTTCAGCTGCGCTGACATCCGGGTCCGCTGCGGCGACAGCGCCAGCAGTTCAATCTCCATCCGGCCGTCGATACCGCTGCCGCCGCCTGTCAGGGCCATCCCGGTCACGGGGGAATAAGAGGCCAGCGTCAACCGCACGTCGCGCTGCTTGCCGCGGAACCTGAAGCTCAGATCCCAGGCCAGCCCGTTCTCAGGATGCGCAGGGTCGCCGGTGCGCTGCACCTGGATGCCGCGGCGCAGGGCGGAGCGTTCCAGCAGATCGAAATCGGAGATCGCGCCAAAGACGTCGGCAATCGGGGCTTCGATATCTTCTTTGCTTTTGAATTCCATGGATGCCTGCCTCTGCTGCGCGGCCATTCTGCCGTGCTGTTTGCGGCAATATGCAGCTTAGTCCAGCGTGTCTGCAAGCCAGTTCTTGAGCAGAAAATGCGCAATTGCGCCTTTTCGCGCCGGTTTCAGAACAGGATGTCCGCCTGCAAAGGCCGTCATCATGTCCTGGCGGCTGACCCACATGGCATCCTCGATTTCCTCCGGGTCGATGGTGATCTCCCGGCTCAGCGCCTCACCCGCACAGCCGAACATCAGCGACATCGGAAAGGCCCAGGGCTGGCTGGACAGATAACTGACCGCGCCCACCTGCACGCCGGTTTCCTCCAGCACTTCGCGGCGCACCGCGGCCTCCAGCGTTTCGCCGGGTTCGACAAAGCCCGCCAGCAGCGAATACATCCCCTCGGGCCAGCCCGGCGAGCGGCCCATCAGGACGCTGCCGCCGTGGGTGATCAGCATGATCACAACAGGGTCGGTGCGCGGGAAATGCGGTGCCTTGCAGGACGGGCAGACCCGCTGCCAGCCGGCCTGCGCTAGATCGCTCGGCGCACCGCAGCAGGCGCAGAACCGGTGGCTGCGGTGCCAGGCCAGAAGGGCCTTGGCGGTGGCCGCCAGTTCCGCTTCCAGCGGGGTGAGCCGGGTCATCACCCGGCGCAGTTCGGCAAAGACATGGGCGGGCGGCAGATCCGGGTGCTGCTGCTCGCTGGCATCGGCAAAGCTGTTCAGGGCCTCCTGGTCCAGCGCTTCGGGCTGCCAATGGCTGATATCGCAGGCAAAACAGGCGGCGCCTTCGGGGGCCAGCCCCAGAAAGACCGCGCTGCCCCGGTTGTCCGCCGCCAGCGGATGCGTCGGTGCAGTCCAGGCCAGGCCGCAGGGCAGCTCTGCCTCGTCTGCGCGCAGGGTCAGCGGCTTGCCGCGCCACATCAGCAGCACCTGCGCCCGCGGGCTGTTCCATGCCGCATCCAGGGCTGTGCTGTCCGTGCGCATATGCGCCGCCCGGTCCAGCCCGCCGCCGCCGCCGAAAGTCACCTGTTCTGCGCGTTTCATGCGGGCTCTCCTCTGGCTGGCGGGGGCGTGCCCCCTTGCAACGGACGGCGATGCGCCATCCATGACAGTGTGCCGCAGGGCTGGCCAGCGATTGCCGCGGATCCGTGCTTGCCTGTCACCATGCCGCCACACCCATGCCGCATCCGGCCAGGGTTTTCCCCGCAGAACAGGGCGCATCTGCCCGGCTGCCGCAGCGTCAGCAAAAAAAATCAAAAGCCGCACAAAGGTTTCTTTGCAAATCGTTAAAACGCTGATTCAAATAGCCGCAAATCAAAAACGGCGCCACAGGGTGCGGAAGGAGCGGCGGACAAACGGTGTCAGCAGAATTCGCGACATGACAATCGGGGCAGAGGCCTCTGACGCGCAGGGCGCCGGGCGGTTGCATGTGCTGGCCACAACGGACCTGCACTGCAATCTGCTGAGCTACGATTACTACGCCGGCAGGGCCGGTACCGCCATCGGCCTGTCGCGGGTGGCGACGCTGATCCGCCAGGCCCGGTCTGAGGCCGCCGCGGCAGGCGCTGCCTGCATTCTGGTGGACAACGGCGACGGGTTTCAGGGCGCGCCGCTGGGGGATATCCTGCCGGAGTCCGCGGGGCCGCACCCGCTGGCCCGTGCATTCCAGTTTTTGGAATATGACGCTATCGGGCTGGGCAACCACGACTTCGATTTCGGGCTGGAGGCGCTGGCGGATGTGCTGGCGGATATGCCGTGCCCGGTGCTTTGCTCCAACCTGGCCGCGGCCCGGCCCGGGCTGCAGCTGCCGTTCCGCCCGTCCGCGGTGCTGGAGCGCGCGGTGCCGGGCTGCCCGGGCTTGCCGCCGGTGCGGATCGGCCTGCTTTCGGTGCTGCCGCCGCAGACGCTGACCTGGTGCGGCCCGGCGCTGCAGTCGCAGCTGGTTGCCTCCGGCATTCTGGAAAGCGCTGCCGCCCAAGCCCGGGCGCTGAAGGCGCAGGGCTGCGATCTGGTGCTGGCGCTGGCCCATACCGGCCTCGGCAGCGAAGATGGGTCCGGCAGCGGCGAAAACGTGCTGGGGCCGCTGGCGGCGCTGGAAGGCATCGACGCGGTGGTGGGCGGCCACACCCATCTGACCTTGCCGGACCCCCGCCACCCCTTGACCAAGCCGGTGGTGATGCCTGGCGCGCATGGCTCGCATCTGGGGCTGCTGGAATTGGAGCTGAAGCACACCGGCAGCGGCTGGCGCCTGGCCGCCGGTGCGGCGAGCCTGCAGCCGGCGGCGGAGCAGGCCGGGGGCGCGGCCCGGCCGCTGGTGGATGAGGACGCGGGTTTCGTGCAGGCGCTGGCCGCAGATCACGCGCGCACCCTGGAGCGGATGGGCGCACCGGCCGGCTACAGTTCGGTGGCAATGCATTCCTATTTCACCTTCTTTGCGCCGGACCGCGGGCTGGCGCTGGCGGCCTGCGCCCAGGCGGCTGCGGTGCGGCAGCTGCTGCGGGGGACCGCGGCGGAAACGCTGCCGCTGCTGTCCGCGGCCGCTCCCGGCAAGTTCGGCGGCCGCTCCGGCCCGCAGTTCTATACCGATATCCCGGCCGGGGACCTGTGCGCCCGCAATATCGCCGATCTGCAAGTGTTCCCGAATGAGCTGCGGGCGGTGGCGGTGACCGGCAGCCAGCTGCAGGACTGGCTGGAGATGTCGGCAGGGCTGTTCAACCGGATCCCGCCGGGCAGCGGCGGGCATTTGCTGGCGGACCCGCAGCGCGCGGGCCATAACTTTGATGTGATCTTCGGGCTCAGCTACCGGATCGACCTGTCGCAGCCGCCGCGGTTCTCGGCCGCCGGCGACCGGATCAATCCGCAGGCGCAGCGAATCACGGACCTGCGCTGGCAGGGCCGCCCGGTGGAGCCGGGCCAGCGTTTCGCAGTGGCGGCGAACAGCTACCGGGTCAGCGGCGGCGGCAATTTCCGCGTGCTGCAGGAGGCCGAGGACCTGCCGCTGCCGCCGATGCGCATCCGCAAGGCGGTCCGTGATTATATTGCCGGCCGCCTGCCCGCCGACCCGCTGGCAGAGATGCCCTATCCCTGGCAGCTGGTGCCGGTCCCTGGCGCCAGCGCGGTGGCGGTGACCGGGCCGGGGGCGCAGTCCTATATCGATGAACTGCCGGCCGGGCTGGTGCGCCCGCGCGGATACAACAGCGGCGGTTTCCTGGAATTGGAGCTGCGGCTTTGACGGTCTGACGGCACCGCCGCAGCCGCTCTTGCCATTCCCGGCAGCGGTCCTTATATCGGGATTCGAGAGGTTGGCGCGGGCAAGCGCCTCGCCAACCTGGTCAGGTCCGGAAGGAAGCAGCCACAACGAGCCCCGCTTGGGTCGATGTCCAGCCTCTCACTTAATCCCGCCGTGTTGTGTTGCAGACGCCGTTTTCCTGGCCGGAATTCGCGCCGAATTCCGGCGCGCCTAGAACCGGCCGTTGTCCGCCGGGTAAACGCCGAGGATTTCCACATTGGTGGTGAAATAGCTCAGCTCATCCATTGCCAGCTGCACATTGGCATCATCGGGGTGGCCCTCGATATCGGCATAGAACTGGGTGGCGGTGAACGACCCGTCCACCATGTAGCTTTCCAGCTTGGTCATGTTGATGCCATTGGTGGCAAAGCCGCCCATCGCCTTATACAGCGCCGCCGGGATGTTGCGCACCTGAAAGACGAAGCTGGTGATCATGTTGTGGGCGCCGCGGCGGGTGTAATCAATGTCCTTGGCCATGATCAGGAAGCGGGTGGTGTTGTCGCCGTTGTCCTCGATATGGCGGGCCAGCACGTCCAGCCCGTAGATCTCGCCCGCCAGTTCGCTGGCCAGCGCGGCAGAGTGGATGTCGCCGGCCTCGGCCACGTCGCGGGCGGCGCGGGCATTGTCGGGGCTGACGCGGCCGCGGATGCCGTGTTCGCGCAGGAAGGTCCCGCATTGCGGCAGCAGCACCAGATGCGAATGCGCCTCCTGGATGTCTTCCAGTTTTGCCCCCGGCACCGCCAAGAGGTTGATATGCACCCGCACAAACGCCTCGTCGACGATATGCAGCCCGCTGTGCGGCAAGAGCCGGTGGCTGTCGGCCACACGGCCATAGGTGGAGTTTTCCACCGGCAGCATCGCCTGCTCCGCCTCGCCGCTGCGCACCGCCTCCAGAATCTCCTCGAACGTGCGGCAGGGCAGCACCTCCATACCGGGGCGGGCAATGCGGCAGGCCTCGTGGCTGTAGGAGCCAAGCTCCCCCTGTATGGCGATTTTGCGGCTCATGGGTGTGTTCCCCGTGCAAAACTTCAATATTTGGGCGTTTCGTCGCGCTGTCTATACCTTGCCACTTGGGAGGGGAAGCCTTAGACACCCCTGCAGACAGCTAAATGGACTCGCGATCATGTTTGACACGATGACCCTCACCAAAGCGACCGCAGGCGTCTGCGGCGCGTTCCTGGTATTCCTTCTGGGCAAATGGGGCGCAGAAGTACTGTATCACATGGACAGCCACGGTGAGGCTTCCTATGTGATCGAAGTCGCCTCGGCCGATGCCGCGGCAAGCGACGAGCCGGAAGTCAGCTTTGAAGAGCTGATGGCCTCCGCCGATGTCGCAAAAGGCGCCAAAGTTTTCAAGAAATGCTCTGCCTGCCACAAGCTGGAAGACGGCGCCAACTCCACCGGCCCGTATCTGTACGGCGTGGTCGGCCGCAACATCGCAGCCGCATCCGGTTTCGGCTACTCCGGCGCGCTGAGCGGCATGGCCGACAAGGCCTGGACCGCAGAAGAGCTGGACGCCTTCCTGACCAAGCCGTCGGCTTATGCGTCGGGCACCACCATGTCGTTCTCCGGCCTGAAAAAGCAGAAGGACCGGGTGAACCTCATCGCCTACCTGGACAGCCTGGACAACTAATCCAGACCGCTGTCCCAGCTATCCAATTGAAAAAGCCGCTGCAGTGCGCAGCGGCTTTTTTGATGACCGTGCAGGCGGTCCCGGGTCAGGCCGGGTTGTTTTCCCGGTAATAGGCCAGCGCATCGCGCTCCTGGCCGTCAGGCAGGATGCAGACGCCGACGGTGCCCGCCTTGCCGCTGCGCAGCACGTAACTGCCGCCGGTCTGCACGCAATAGGCCTCTTCGGGGCTGCTGTAGACCACTTCTTCCTCCTGCTGGGCGCAGGCACTCAGCACGGCGGCCCCGGCAACCGCAAGGGCGGCAAGTTTCATTGACTTCAGCATCGGCAAACTCCCTCGTTCCATAACGCAATCGTGATCAAAGGCTGGCAGGCAATTTTATTACGCGCAAGCGCGGTTGCACGCAGGCCCTTGTTTCGGCTGCTTTGTGCCAAACGAGCGGGGGATATCACCTAATCTCAACTTGAATGTTACCGCCCCCGGACATTAGCTTGAGAGCAGAAATCCGGGCCGGAGTTCCGGGCAAAGGAGGTCATGGCAGATGAAAACCGCTCAGGCTGCGGCGCGCGTGCGCGTGAAACAGAGGGTGAACCCGTTGCAGGCCGCGGCAGCGCTGGCCCAGGCACTGATGATGGGCCTGATCCTGGCGCTGGCCGCCGCGACGCTGGCCAAGGCAGAAGAGACGGTCATCAAGGCGCATGGATTCGCCGAGTTCGGGGAGCTGAAATACCCCGAAGGGTTTGCGCATTTCGACTATGTGAACCCGCAGGCCCCCAAGGGCGGCGAACTGGCGATCTCTGCGGTCGGCACCTTTGACAGCATGAACCCTTATACCCGCAAGGGCCGGGCAGGGGCGCTGTCGGCGGATCACTTCGAAAGCATGCTGGTGGAATCCTATGACGAGCCGGGCTCCTACTACGGGCTGATCGCCGAAAGCCTGGAATACCCCGAAAGCCAGGACTGGGTGATCTTCAACCTGCGCCCCGAAGCAAAGTTTTCCGATGGCAGCCCGGTGACTGCGGATGACGTGGTGTTTTCCCATAACATCCTGCTGGACCAGGGGCTGAAATCCTATGCCGAGGCGGTCCGCAAACGCATCCCCAAGGCTGAGGCGCTGACGCCGCACCGGGTGAAATTCTATTTCTCCCCGGATTTCCCGCGCCGGGCGATGATCACCCAGGTCGGCGGCACGCCGGTGTTCTCCAAGGCCTGGTTCGAGGCCGATCTGGAAAACCGCCGCCTGGATGAGCCCCGCTTGGATCCGGGCATCGGCTCCGGGCCTTATGTGCTGGACAGCGCTGAGGTTAACCAGCGCATCACCTACAGGCGCAACCCGGATTACTGGGGGGCGGACCTGAATGTGAACGTTGGCCGCCACAATTACGACCGCATCCGGGTCGAGTATTTCGGCGATGCCATTGCCGCGATGGAGGGGTTCAAGGCAGGCGTTTACACCCTGCGGCCGGAGAACAACTCCAAGAGCTGGGCCACCGCTTACGACTTTGCCGCCGTGGACAAGGGCCAGGTGGTCAAGGGCGAGATCCCGGACGGCAACGTGCCTGCTGCCAACGGCTTTGTGATGAACCTGCTGCGGCCCAAGTTCCAGGACATCCGCGTCCGCGAGGCGATGCAGCTGGCGTTTAATTTCGAATGGACCAACGAAAGCCTGCAATACGGGCTGTTCCGCCACCGGTCCTCCTTCTGGCAGGATTCGCCGCTGGCGGCTGAAGGCCTGCCCGAAGGCCGCGAGAAAGAGGTGCTGGAGGCGCTGGGCGATCAGATCGGCCCGTCGATCCTGACTTCAGAACCGGTGATGGCGCATTCTTCCAAGGCGTCGCGCCCGGGCGACCGCAAAAACCTGCGCCGGGGCATGAAGCTGCTGGATGCGGCCGGCTGGGCCGTCGGTGATGATGGGATGCGCCGCAATGCGCAGGGCGAGCCGCTGAAGGTCGAGTTCCTGGTCGACAGCCCCACCATCGAACGCATTGTGCAGCCCTATGTGGCCAATCTGCGCACCATGGGCATTGATGCTGCGGTAAACCGGGTGGATTATGCCCAATACACCAGCCGCCGCCGGGAAAAGGAATTTGATATCATCTCCTCCGCCTACCCGATGTCGCTGGAACCCTCGACCGGCCTTTACCAGTATTTCGGCTCCGAGGCGCATGAATATTCGGTGTTCAACCCGGCAGGCCTGGCCGATCCGGCAGTGGATGCGCTGATCGGCAATATCGTCAACGCCAAGACGCAAAGTGAGCTGCGCGCCAATGCCCGTGCGCTGGACCGGGTACTGCGGGCCAAACGCTTCATGGTGCCGACCTGGTATCTGGACGTGAACTGGATTGCCTATTGGGACATGTACCGCCACCCGGAGAACCTGCCGCCCTATAACACCGGCATGCTGGACCTGTGGTGGATTGATGCGGAGCGCGAGGCCGCGCTCAAATCTGCCGGCGCGTTGCGGTAAGGGACACAGATGGCAGCCTATATTCTTCGCCGCCTGCTGCTGGTGATCCCGACGCTGTTCGGCATCCTGGTGGTGAACTTTGCCCTGGTGCAATTCGTGCCCGGCGGCCCGGTGGAACAGATCATTGCCCAGATTGAGGGCGGCGGCGACGTGTTCGAGGGCTTTGCCGGCGGCGGCGGCGACACCGGCACCGAGGCAATCAGCGCCAATGAGAATTACGCCGGCCGCCAGGGCCTGCCGCCGGAGCTGATTGCAGAGCTGGAACAGCAGTTCGGCCTCGACAAGCCGCCGCTGGAACGGTTCCTGGTCATGCTTGGCAACTACGCCACCTTTGATTTCGGCGAGAGCTACTTCCGCAAGATCGGCGTCACCGATCTGGTGCTGGAGAAAATGCCGGTGTCGATCTCGCTGGGCCTGTGGTCGACGCTGATTGCCTATCTGATCTCGATCCCGATGGGCATCCGCAAGGCGATGCGCGATGGCTCGCCGTTCGACACCTGGACCAGCGGCGTGATCATCGCCGCCTATGCGATCCCGGGCTTCCTGTTTGCCATCATGTTGCTGGTGCTCTTTGCCGGCGGCTCCTACTGGCAGATCTTCCCCCTGCGCGGCCTGACATCGGACAATTGGGACAGCCTCAGCCTGTTCGGCAAGGTCATGGACTATTTCTGGCACATCGCGCTGCCGGTCACCGCCTCCACCATTGCGGCCTTTGCAACGCTGACGCTGCTGACCAAGAACTCCTTCCTCGACGAGATCAAGAAGCAATACGTGATGACCGCACGCGCCAAGGGCCTCAGCGAGACCCGCGTGCTTTATGGCCATGTGTTCCGCAACGCGATGCTGATCGTGATTGCAGGCTTCCCGGCGGTGTTCATCGGCGTGTTCTTCGCAGGCTCCCTGATCATCGAGACGATCTTCTCGCTCGACGGCCTCGGCCGCCTCGGGTTCGAGGCCGCGGTGGCGCGCGATTACCCGGTGATGTTCGGCACCATGTATATCTTCGGCCTGATGGGGCTGGTGGTCGGGATCATCTCCGACCTGATGTATGTGGCGGTCGACCCGCGCATCGACTTTGAAAAGCGGGAGGGCTGATTGATGAAGCTCTCCCCCTTGAACCAGCGCCGCTGGCGCAACTTCTGCCGCAACCGCCGCGCCTATTGGTCGCTGTGGATCTTCGCGGTGCTGTTCGGCCTGTCGCTGTTTGCCGAGTTCATCGCCAACGACAAGCCAATCCTCGTAAGCTACCGCGGCGAGGTCTATGCGCCGGTGTTCAAGTTCTATCCCGAAACCCGCTTCGGCGGCGATTTTCAGACCGAGGCCGTCTACAGCGACCCGGAGGTCGAATGCCTGATCCGCTCCGGCGGCATTGAGGACTGTTTTGACGCGCCGGAAGAAATCCTGGAGGAGATCGCCGCTGGCACCTATGCGGCGGATGATTTCCACGAGGGCTGGACCCTCTGGCCGCCGATCCCCTACAGCTTTGACACCACCGTCGACCGCCCCGGCGCTGCACCGCTGCCGCCCGGCGGGCTGAACCTCCTGGGCACCGATGATACCAAGCGCGACGTGCTGGCGCGGGTGATCTACGGCTTCCGCCTGTCGATCCTGTTCACCCTGATGGTAACAGGCGCGGCCAGCCTCATCGGCATTCTGGCCGGTGCGGTGCAGGGCTATTTCGGGGGCCTGACGGACCTGGTGTTCCAGCGGGTGATCGAGGTCTGGGGCTCTGTGAACTCGCTTTATGTCATCATCATCATGTTTGCGATCCTGGGCCGCAGCTTCTGGCTTCTGGTATTCCTGATGGTGCTCTTTGGCTGGACGGCGCTGGTCGGCGTGGTGCGGGCCGAGTTCCTGCGCGCCCGCAACCTGGAATACGTCCGCGCCGCCAAGGCGCTGGGGGTCGGCAACCTCACGATCATGTTCCGCCACATGCTGCCCAATGCAATGGTGGCGACGCTGACCATGCTGCCCTTCATCATCACCGGCACTATCGGCCTGCTGGCGGGTTTGGATTTCCTCGGCTTCGGCCTGCCGTCCTCAGCGCCCTCGCTGGGCGAGCTGACCTTGCAGGCCAAGCAGAACCTGGAGGCGCCCTGGCTCGCCTTCACTGCTTTCTTCACCTTTGCCATCATGCTGTCGCTCTTGATCTTCATTTTTGAGGGCGTGCGCGATGCCTTTGACCCACGGAAGACGTTTTCATGACAGTTGGTGATGCCCTTGATATGACCCGCACGGCTGCAGGCCGGGCAGCGCCCGACCGCCCCGTTTTGCCGGAGGCAAGCCTTCGGTTTGACGGGCGGGCGCTTCGCTTCCGCCCGCGGTCGGGCTCTGCCCTCGGCGTTAGGCTGGGAAGGGAATATTCATGACCAAAACCTCCCCCCTCCTGAACGTCCAGAACCTCCGCGTCTCCTTCCGTCAGGACGGCAAGCTGACCGAGGCCGTGCGCGGCGTCTCCTTCTCCGTTGGCCGCGGTGAAACCGTGGCGCTGGTGGGCGAAAGCGGCTCCGGCAAATCCGTCTCGGCGCTCTCCACCGTTTCCCTCCTGGGCGACAGCGCCACGGTGACAGGCTCTGTCACCTATGACGGCACCGAAATGGTTGGCGCCAGCGAGCGCCACCTGATGCAGGTGCGCGGCAATGACATCAGCTTCATCTTCCAGGAGCCGATGACCTCGCTCAACCCGCTGCACACCATCGAACGGCAGCTGGAGGAATCCCTCGCCCTGCACCAGGGGCTGACCGGCAAACCCGCCCGCGCCCGCATTCTGGAACTGATGGAGAAGGTCGGCATCCGCGACGCCGAAAACCGTCTGACCTCCTACCCGCACCAGCTTTCAGGCGGCCAGCGGCAGCGGGTGATGATCGCCATGGCACTTGCGAACAAGCCCGACATCCTGATCGCAGATGAACCGACGACCGCGCTCGATGTCACTATCCAGGCGCAGATCCTCGACCTCTTGGCCGAACTCAAGGAAAGCGAAGGCATGGGGCTGTTGTTCATCACCCATGACCTCGGCATCGTGCGCCGCATCGCCGACCGGGTCTGCGTGATGAAAAGCGGCGAGATTGTTGAGGAAGGCCCGGCGGCCGAAATTTTTGCCAACCCGCAGCACCCCTACACACAGAAGCTGCTGGCGGCGGAACCCTCCGGCCAGCCGCAGCCGGTGCCGGAAGATGCCAAGGAGCTGGTGGCGGCCAGAGACCTGAAAGTCTGGTTCCCGATCCAGCGCGGCCTTCTGAAACGCACCGTCGGGTATGTGAAAGCGGTGAACCCGATGTCGGTCTCGGTGCGGGCGGGCGAAACCCTGGGCATTGTCGGCGAAAGCGGCTCCGGCAAGACCACCCTGGCGCTTGCCATCATGCGGCTGATTGCGTCCGAGGGCGCAGTTGAGTTTCAAGGCCAGGACCTGCGCAAATGGTCCACCCGCGATCTGCGTGCCTTGCGCAAGGATATGCAGATCGTGTTCCAGGACCCGTTCGGCTCGCTCAGCCCGCGGATGACCTGCGCTCAGATCATTTCCGAAGGCCTGGCGATCCACAAGGTCGACCAGCACCGCGACACCCGCGAACTGGTGGCGGAGGTGATGACGGAAGTGGGCCTGGATCCGGCTGCCATGGACCGTTACCCGCATGAGTTCTCCGGCGGACAGCGCCAGCGCATCGCCATCGCCCGCGCCATGGTGCTGCGCCCGAAACTGGTGGTGCTGGATGAGCCGACCTCGGCGCTGGACATGACGGTGCAGGTGCAGATTGTGGAGCTCTTGCGCGATCTTCAGACGCGCTATGGGCTGGCCTATCTGTTCATCAGCCACGATCTCAACGTGGTGCGGGCGATGTCGCATCAGGTGGTGGTGATGAACCAGGGCGACGTGGTGGAGACCGGCGCGGCAGAGGAGCTGTTTGCCAACCCGAAACAGGACTACACCCGCAGGCTGCTGGCCGCGGCGGGTTAGACCGCTCCCAGGTTAACCCTCCGGCAGCTTTTGCAGCATCTATGCGTCCGCAGCTTGTGCAACGCCTATAAGTTGCGGCAGCAGGCGTGACCAAATGTTTCGCGCGCGAAACATTCAGGCAGTATTGCTGACCTATTTGCCTGCCTTGAAAACCAGCGGAATGCTCCCGCGCCCGCAGGTGCCCCCGCTGCGCCGGGACCCCTTGGCGGCCTTGGGGGGGGGGGGGAGGGGGAGGAGAAGAGAGGGGGCCCACAAAAAAAAAGGAAAAAAAG